>CAYFFN010000087.1:0-7823 GCA_964342335.1 uncultured Azospirillaceae bacterium | reverse complement strand
CAGCCCTGGCTGCGTAGGATGAGCAGGGCTTGCAGCGCGTGGGTGAGCGTGCCAAAGCCCAGCACAAAGACGCACATGCCAATCAGCCAATCGGGTAGGGCGGGTTGCGGTAGGATGCCTGCTAGCCAAAGCAGGCACAGGCTCCAGATGAGGGGCGCGAGCAGGAAGGTCAGCGCGGGCGCACCAATAAAGAACTGAAAGCCCCAAAAAGCGCGGGCCGTATGCACGGCTTTATAAAAATGCAGCGGGCGGCGCATGGCGACCAGCCATGTCTGCATAAAGCCTTTAATCCAGCGTGAGCGCTGCGGTAGCCAGCCAGAGAGGGTCAGCGGCGATTCCTCTAGCGTGATGGAGTCCAGCACCTCGGTGCGGTAGCCATGCTGTGCGAGGCGGATGCCCAAATCCGCATCCTCGGTGACGTTATACGGGTCCCATAGCATGACGTCGCGGAGTATGTCGGTGCGCAGATGGTTGCTGGTGCCGCCCAGCGGAATCGGGATGCGCAGCGCTTGTAGGGCGGGGAGCATATAGTCAAACAGACTGCAATATTCGATGGCGAAGAGCCGTGCGAGCAGGTTTTCCTCGCGGTTATAATAGTTCAGCCGCGCTTGCAGGCAGGCGACATCCGCAGGGGCAGAGCGGAACTGCATCACCGCCTTTTTGAGCTGGCTCGGCTCGGGGCGGTCTTCGGCATCAAAAATCACCGTATACTCCCCACGCGCGAACAACATGGCATGGTTGCAGGCCTTGGGCTTGGTGCGCGGGTAGCTCTTGGGCACGGCGATTATCTGGAAATATGGCTCGGGACGCGCGGTTTTGATGGCGGCGATGGTTGCCTCGTCGTCGGCCTCGCAGATGAGCTTAATATCCAGCCGCGATTTGGGGTAATCCAGCGAGCGCAGCGCATCGATCATGCGCGGGACAGTCTCTGCCTCTTTATAGAGCGGCACGAGGATCGTATAAAGCGGCCAGTCCTTGGCCAGCACCTCAGGCGGAGGCTGCAATCGCCCGCGATGCTGCCAATGCCAATATAAGCTGCCGAAAAATAGCAGGTTTTTGAAGGCAAGAGTGGAGAGGTAGAACAGGTTGAGTAGCGCCAGCGCCACCAGCCAACTGACCGAAGCGTTCCACCAGAGTGCGAGCGGAATGAGTGCTAATAACCCCAGAAAAAACAATGTTTGCGCGGGTGTGAAGGTGCGTTTGGCGGAAAGTTCAGGCGCATGGTTCCAGAGCAATTCACGGGTTGCCGCATCTAGCTCGGGCCCAAAATGGCGCAGCAAGGCCTCGGCCCAGTCCCGCTCGGTGCAGAGCACGAGCGTATAGGCCGTGCCATAGGTAGCGTTGGCCCAATCCTGCAACGCTTGCGTGATTTCTACGCAGGCGAGCAACGTCTTTCCCTCTTGCCGCCACGGGATACAGCGATAGTCGAGATAGGTCTGTAGATGGGCGGGGTTGAGCGCATTCTCTTGCAACGGATCACTACTCAAATTCACAAAATGAGTATTCGCCTGCACCGCCAATTCCTGCTGCAATTGCAAAGGGCTTAGCAGCCGCTCATAAAGCAATATCTCACCCAGCCGTTCGCCCGTGCGCTTCTGGCGCTCCAGCACATGCTCCAATTCCCCTTGCGGCAGGAGATGCGATTTGAGTAGCTGTTCACCGAGCAGGGGCATGGCTAGAACGTGTAGGCGATGCCGGTAGTCACCGCTTCGCCATCGCCGGTATTTTTGCCGCGCAGATGGCTGGAGACGGAGAGATGGAGGCTGTAATCTTCCTCCATGTCGTACCAAATGGCGAGCTCGCCTTTAATCAAATCGTAATCCTGCGCGCCGGAGCGGAGGAATTGGGAGGAGTCGGGAATATCCTCCGCCCATGTGGTATAAAGGCTGGTCATGAGCAGCACATCTTCGAAGGGGCGCAGCCCTAGTCGACCATCCAAATGGGCTTGGTTGCCCGGGGTGTCTTCGCGAAAGCGTATACCCGCACGCCCTTCGATAAAATGATAATTTCCCAGTAGTTTGAAGCTATGTCCTGCATTGAGGGATAAACTTAAATCACGACTATCGGAGCCCACAAAGATGCCATTCTGCTGCTCATATTGGCTGGGGAGTTTTACCCCCACCTCGCCAGAAAGCACCCCGCCATTCCACTCCCACAGACCACCGCGAAAGAAGAATTCGGGGTCGATGAGAATGCGGTTGGCATCCTCAAATACGAAACCCGCATTGTTTGTGAATTGTTGGCGCGCGGTGGCATAGGCCACGCGCCCGCCAAGGGTGATATCCTTACTCAAGCCATACTCGGCGTAAATACTGGTTTCGTATTTCTCGTAGGGCAGGGTGGTCGTTTTGCTGGCCTGCACATCAAAATATTCATTACTGGTGAAATAGCTCTGCGAGACATCGAGGAACAGCGCATCCTCCGCCTGCAACCACGCCCCCGCATAAGCCTGCGAGCCAAGCGCCGTGGCGCAGATGAATGCGATAAGTCCCAACCTCATGGGAGGAGAAACTAGCAGTTTTTCGGGGGGGAGGGAATGAGATTCTCGGGTTAAACCCGAGAATAGGAAAGTAAAATAGGCTTTTAGCCAGTAGGCTAATCTTTAGTGCGCGAAGCGCTTAGGCTCATTGCGGAGACCAGTAGGTCGGAGCAGGAGCGAATTAAATACTTCTAATGAACAATACGTTGGATATCGTCGATGGCGAACTGGATGAGTTCGTCTTCGCTTTCGCCGTCCATTTCCTCTTCGATGAGGGTGCGGGCGGCTTGTACGGCTACTTCCACGATGTTTTCTTGCACGCCACGGATGGCATCTTGCTCGGCGCGTTCGATTTTGGCGTTGGCCATGTCTACGCGACGCTTGAGCGCGGCTTTTAGCTCTTTATCGGCATCGACTTTCATGTCTTCTGCTTCGGCCTTGGCGCGGTCGAGAATCTCTTTGGCTTCTTTCTCTACTTCGCGCTGACGCTTTTGGTACTCGGCGAGCACGGCTTGTGCTTCCTCACGCAGGCGCAGGGCTTCATCCAGCTCGCCTTTGATAGCATCCGAGCGCTTATCCAGCGCCTTGCCCATAAGTGGCACGGCCTTCTTCCAGAACAATACGGCGAAGAATACGAAGGCGAGTGCTACCCAGTTGGCGGGTTCGTGGATGTAATGGTCGAGTGACTTCATGTCGGAGCCTTAACTTGCGAGTTTTTCGTTTACGAGAGCGGCGATGCGTTTGCTGTCCGCCTCTTTATGGGTGAGGGTTTTGACGATGGTTTGCACCACATCGCTCACGACCGGAGCAATTTGCTCGTTGGCGCTAGCGACTGCACTGGCAATCTTCGCATCCGCCTCGGCGAATTGCTTGGCTAGCGTAGCATCTTGCTTGGCGTTGGCGTCTACCACGTTCTTTTTGATGCTGGCTGCCGCCTCTTCGATCATGCTGGAAGCTTTCTTCTTGGCGTCGGCCAAGTCTGCTTCGAACGCGATGCGTGCTGCCTCGGCTTCCGATTGGTACTGCTCCGCACGGTCAATATCGTGGCTGATACGCGTCGCACGATTTTCGATAACGTCGCGGATGCGTGGCACGATATAGCGCGCCATGAAGAAATACAGCACCGCACAGGTAACAATCAGCCAGAAAATCTGGCTGGAGAACCACATCGTGTCCAGATGCGGAAGCCCTGGCTCAGCTACATGAACGAGATCCGGCACATTGCCCTCACTTCATTAGAGATTGCGAAATGCGAGGTTCTTACGAGAAGAATACTGCAGCAGCTACACCGAGAGCGATGATGCCGAGTGCTTCGGCCATACCTGCGCCCAGGATGAAGTATTTCGCGAGCTTTGGCTCAGCCGCTGGGTTGCGAGCAATACCGTTCAGCAGAGCGGCGAAGATGTTACCCACACCGATACCGGCACCTACTGCACCGATTGACATAAGACCTGCACCGATAAACTTAAGCGCTTCCATTTCCATGATAATTTCCTTCTTTTTGCGAGTTAGTATTTAAAAAGTGCCCCAGTCATACCTCAGACGATTGCGAAATCAAGCATTAATGATGCAAATGTAACGCGTCGTTGAGATACACACAGGAGAGTACGGTAAAGATGTAGGCATGCAGGATGGCGATGCCGATCTCGAAGCCGGTGAGCACCACCAGCAGCGCGAACGGAACCACACCCGCAATGCTCATCATCATGATGAAACCCGCGAAGATTTTCATCACAATATGGCCAGCACTCATATTCGCGCAGAGACGAATAGAGAGCGAAATAGGACGAGAGAGGTACGATACCAGCTCGATAAGAATCATCATCGGCGCCATCCACCACGGCGTGCCCGCCGGCAGGAAGAACCCAAAGAATTTGAAGCCATGCTTGAAGAACGCAAGCAGCGTCACGCCCACAAACACGAACATGGCGAGTGCGAAGGTCACGATGATGTGTGACGTCGCGGTGAAGGCATACGGCATCATCCCCAGCAGGTTACACATCAGCACGAACATAAAAAGGGTGAAGACAAGCGGGAAGTAAGGCTTGCCTGCGGTGCCAACATTGTCGCGCACGGTGGTTGCGATGAATTGATAAGAAAGCTCGACCATAGACTGCCAACGGCCCGGCACCAGCGCACGGCCACGCATACCCATCATCATGAAGAAGATGGTGAGGCCCGTCGCCAGACACATGAAGAAGGCGCTGTTGGTAAAGTCGATGTTATATTCGCCGAAGAGCGGGGGCAGCTCTGCCCAGCTTTTAATGCGAAATTGGTCTAAAGGGCCATGTCCACCAGCCATGAGGGTTCCTCTTACGTGCGAAATTTTCGCCTTTGTAGCAGAGAGTGCAGGGGGGTCAAGTATTTGTCGCGTGGCGTGAGTAACTTCGTTTAGCGTGAGGGTATGACGTTATCGTAGACTGCGTCCAGCATTTCTTTTAATTCGCTTGCGGGAGCATCGAGCGAGATGGCTTTGACGTCGCTTGTATCGATGAAGCCTTTCCAGTGGGGTTTGTTAGCGCCTGCTTCTCCATGCTCTATCGTGGCCATTTCGCGTTTGGCCATTTCGTCAAACATATCAAAGAAGCGCTCATATATGTCGCCGTCTATGGGGTGGGTTTTTGCGATGTCGACCGCTTCCTCAATAAACGTATCTTTCAGATTTTCGAAAGCATAAGAGGCCGCGCTTAGCAGGATAATGCGGTGTGCATCTGGCGTGTCAGGCGTATCAAAGAATGAAATTTGGTGATGCGGGCTTTCGCGATAGACAAAAGGCTCTGCGATATTTTCAACATTATCGTCCATAGAGAAAACATCGACGAGCGAGAATTGCTTATTGTGGTACAGTATATTGCTTGGACTTAAGTCCATTGCCCAATTTGCGTGTGTGCATAAATAAGTAATTTGATCCATCAGTTCTTGCAGCGGCTTTGGGTCTTCGAGGCAATCGCGCATGAATTCTTGCATGCCGTGCTGAGAAAAATAGTCATGTAATGGTTCGCCCGGCTGTCGACGGATAATTGTTACCTCTCTAGGGTTAGGCCTTTCTACCGTATTATCGGCGCTTTGCTGCTCCGTTAGCAATGGTTGGCTGGTAGCAAAGCCTGACCAAAGCATCTTGGTGGTCGTGAGATGCGTGGTGCTCTTTAGCCAAGCGTCATAATCGCAGGTTTGCATAACCCGCAGCATGTAATTGGATAGGCCGCTATGTTTGCTGTGGAGGTTGAATATATGTGAGCTTCCTCCAGAAGCAATCGGCTCAATCGCTAAGCTCTTTTCAATAACATCGCGAATCGTCTCATTCACCTCACTCATCGCTCGCACCCCGCTTCTTTATAAAGTGTGTTCAGTGTCTCCAGCAGTTGCTCGGGGGAGTCATTGAGGCTAAGGGCTTGGATGCCTTCCACCTTCTCGAAGCCTTTCCACTCAGGATACACCTCGCCAAACGCATCGCGGTCGATGAGGTCTTGGGCGTAGTCTCTCGCACGGTTACACATGGTCACATGTTCAGAGAGGTTGAAGCCTGAGGCATCGCAATTGGCCTCATACATATATTTTGACAGTTTATATAGATGCGACTCTTGATGGTGCACATCCGTGTGATGGCGTCGCCTTGGGGAGCCGTACTCCGAATCTCTGATGGGAAGCTTTCGCACTTCTGAGCCAAACTTGTCGATATGCCGTAAGGTGCCTTCATCCAGCATGACGTTGCTTATATTATAGTCGTCAGTGAGTTGCGTGCCATAAGGGTTGGGGGTGCCGATAAAGGCGGCTTGGGCGTAAAAGTCGTTGAGGCGTTGCTGCGCATCATCGCCCTCGAAAATGCTATTATATGCGTCGTTTGGGCGGAGCGTGAACGTACTGAGCGGCGCTCCTTTTTGCAGCGGTACAATCTCGAAGAGTATGTTTCCGCTGCTGTTTCGCCCTTCTAGCAAGGGTTGGCTGGCATTGAAGCCCTTGAAGAGTAGTGCAGGCGGGGTGAGGGATGTGGTGGTTCGTAATATCTGTTCCGGCGATTCTGCTCTGCGCATACGTAGAAGGTAATGCTCAAAGCGCGGGTCATTGAAACGATAGAGTTTCATTTTAGAGTTCTGACCAAAGATCTCTGTATCCATGCTCTCGGCGAGTAGGGTTTTGATCGAATCACTCATCGCGCGCATCCTGTTTGTGCGTAGAGGGAGTCTAGGGCTTCCTTTAGCTCTTTAACGGATGCGTCTGGGGTAATGGCTTTGACGTCGTCCACCTTCTCAAAGCCTTTCCACTCAGGGTAGGTGGATTCCAGTGCGTCACGCTCGATAAGGTCATAGGCATAGTCGCGGGCTTTCTCTAACATTTCTCGTGTTTTGCGTGAGCCTAGCCCTGTATCAACAGGTTTCATCTCATCAAATAATGACTCGACATGAAGTCTTTGCCACTCTTTAGGGCTTAATGTTGTGTCAGCATCTTTATATTGATACTCGAAGCCCATTCTATCTACATGACTGAGGCGGCCATCATGCAGCAATTGGTTGCCTGGGTTATAATCGGTTTGGCGCTCTGTATGGCGTGGATTGGGGATGCCACAAAAGGCGGCTTGTGCGAAGAACTCGTTGAGCATTTCTTGCGATTGCCCTTTTTTGAGCCATGCGTCTTTGAAGGCGCGTTGATACGCGTCTGTATTAGCTGAGAACTGCAACTCTTTAAGTGATTGGCCGTCTTGGAAGCGTATGATTTCGAACATGGCAGGGCCTTCTGCGATACACCCTTCCATGAGCGGTTGGCCTGCGGCAAACCCACGAAAAAGATATTTTGGAGCACAGAGAGAGCTGGTGCGGCTCAACAACTCTTCTGCAGAATAGCCTTGAGGGGTGCGTATAACATAATCTTTAAGAACGGGGTCTTTGAAGCGGTAAAGCTTCATAAGATTTCCGTAGTTATGGATGTCGCCCATTGCTTCTTCCATCGCCGCTCTAACGGTTTTGTTTTGTGAATCACTCATCGCGCGCATCTTGCTTCCTGTGCTCATCGCTGCACCGCCTGTTGGTGGGTTTCGTTGAGGGCTTTGAACAAATCGGTGGCGGGAGCGTCGAGGGAGACGGCTTTAACATTCTGCACCTCCACAAAACCCTTCCAGTTCGGATGCTCTTTTTCTAATGCACCGGTGCGCACTTTTTCGAGGGTTTTATAGGCAATTTCGTTGATTTTTTGGTTAAGATGGTACTCGTCTCCGCTTTGGGGATGATTGCTATATAGGCTGCTTTTTAACGTCGTCGCTAAGGAGCTTCCACCATCGCTTAAATATGTCCGGGCACGTTGATAGCGTCTGTTGGCATCCAAAGTATCGGTGGGGGTGGAGTAATCAATA
>CAYFFN010000086.1:0-7931 GCA_964342335.1 uncultured Azospirillaceae bacterium | reverse complement strand
GCGCTTCGCCCTGACGGGCTACGGGTCGCTGCCTGACGGACAGCTCCCACTCGTACCCATGAGAGGTTAGGAATGGAAAGCCCATGACTTTTCGTGGAACACGAACGCGGTCAGGAGACCGCGCCTTTAGTGCGCGAAGCGCTTAGGCTCATTGCGTAGGCCAGCAGGCCGAAGCAGGAGCAATAGCGAGCGCAGCGAGTGTACAACTAGCGCGAATCGCTAGACTCTCCCTCTGCTTCTGACTACGCTTCGCGCTATGATTGGAAAACTCAAAGGACTGGTCGAATCCACCAGTGAAGATAGTGTGCTGCTGGATGTTGGCGGCGTGTGCTATCATGTGTTCTGCTCTGCCAAAACCTTAAGCCGCCTGCCCGCGATTGGCGAGGCCACCGCACTGATTACCGAAACCCATGTGCGCGAAGACCATATCCATCTCTATGGCTTTGCGACGGCGCTGGAGCGTGAATGGTTCCGCATTCTCACCAGCGTGCAAGGGGTGGGGGTGCGCATGGGCTTAGCAATCCTCGGCCTGTTCGAGGTGGACGCGCTGCAAACCGCTATCGCCGCGCAGGACAAAAAAGCCCTCACCGCTGTGAGTGGCGTCGGCCCGAAACTCGCAGAGCGTATTGTTACCGAACTGAAAAGCAAAGTCGCAAGCCTGCCAAGCAGCGCCGAAACCGTAGTGCCTATTGCTGCGGGCGCTGCGCCTGCTGCTGCCCCCGCCAAAGGTGGAGTGAGCGAAGATGCCGTCTCCGCTCTTGTGCATCTAGGCTATAACCGCAGCGATGCGTTTAGCGCCGTGGCGCGCGCCGCCCATCAGCATGAAGGCGCAGGGCTGGATGAACTCATCAAACACGGACTCAAGGAACTCGCCTCATGACTGAAGCCGTGAAAACCGCCGAACGTTTGGAAGAAGATACCGCTGAGAACAGCCTGCGCCCGAAACTGCTTTCGGACTTTACCGGCCAACGCACGGCGTGCGAGAATCTCTCGGTCTTTATCAATGCAGCAAAAAAGCGTGGCGATGCGCTCGACCATACGCTGCTTTACGGCCCTCCGGGTTTGGGTAAAACGACACTGGCACATATCATCTCCGCCGAGATGGGTGTCGGCTTCCGCGCGACCTCTGGCCCGCTGCTTACCAAAGCCGGAGACTTGGCGGCCATCCTCACCAATTTGCAGCCGAACGATGTGTTGTTTATTGATGAAATTCACCGCCTCAATGCCGCAGTGGAAGAAGTGCTCTACCCTGCGATGGAAGACTTCAAGCTCGATCTGATTATCGGCGAAGGCCCTGCCGCGCGCACGGTAAGCATCGACCTGCCACGCTTTACGCTCGTGGGCGCGACCACGCGCTTGGGGCTGCTCTCCAACCCATTGCGTGACCGCTTCGGCATCCCCACCAAGTTGGAATTTTACGCGCTGGATGAGCTGCAATCGGTGGTGCATCGCGCCGCAGGTATTTTGGGTATTGGCATCAGCGAAGACGGCGCGAAGGAAATTGCCGCACGCTCTCGCGGCACGCCGCGCATTGCCGTGCGCCTGTTGCGCCGCGTGCGTGACTTTGCAGAGAATGCAGGGGCGGATACGATTGATGCGAAGGGCGCAGACCATGCGCTCAAGCGCCTAGACGTGGATGGTAGCGGGTTAGACGCCTCCGACCGTCGCTATTTACATTTCATCGCCAAGCATTATGGCGGTGGCCCCGTGGGGATTGAGACGATTGCGGCTGGCCTCTCCGAACAGCGCGACTCGATTGAAGAAACGATTGAACCTTTCCTGATTCAACTCGGCTTCATCGCGCGCACCCCGCGTGGCCGCATGCTCAGCCAAACCGCTTACAGCCATCTCGGCATGAAAGTCCCGAAACGTGAAACCGCACAGATTGATTTATTAGATGACGATGCTTAAACAGCCGATAGTCTATATGGTTAGTAATATAAAGCGCACTGTGCTCTACATTGGCGTAACGTCTGATATCGCACGCCGAGCCTATGAGCATAAGCTAGGTTTAATCGAAGGCTTCAGCAAACGTTACAAATGTCAGGACTTAGTCTTTCTTGAAGAAGCGCCGACCATGGAAGAGGCAATAGCAAGAGAAAAGCAGCTCAAAAATTGGCGCCGTGAGAAGAAAGATGCCCTCATTCGACGGACCAATCCACAGATGGAAGATTTATATGCCACACTCACCTAATGTCATCCCGAGCGAAGCCGAGGGATCCAGACGTCGCCAAGGCTATGTCTGGCAGGCTAGATTCCTCCACTCGCTCCGCTCGGTCGGAATGACGGAGATAGCCAAATGAAACAAAATTACCGCGTTTATTTTGAGGATACCGATGCGGGCGGCATCATGTATCATGCCAATTATTTGAAGTTCGCCGAGCGTGGGCGTACTGAAGCGCTGATTGCTCTGGGCATCGACCAATTCCACCTGAAAGAAACGCGCGGGTTGATTTTTGTGATTGCGCGTATCGAGATTGATTATAAGCGCCCGGCCATTCTTGGCGACATGATTACGGTCGAAACCACCCTCAAATCGATGGGCCGCAGCAGCTTGTGCATGGAACAACACTTGACGCGTGACAGCGAGACCCTATCTTTGCTACAAGTAACCGTCGTTTTAATCGACCAAGCGGGCAAACCGCAAAAACTACCAGACGATATCGGCACAGCATTGCAAACACTGATAAAACAGGACTAACGATGTCATCTACTGCTATTACCCCTGTCGCCGCCGGAGACGTGGAGACACTCTCTACTGCGGGCAGCGTCGCGGGCCACGATACTTCTTTCATTGGGCTCTTCCTCAATGCCGACCCCATCATCATGGTGATTATGCTGGGGCTGATTCTTATGTCGGTCATTTGCTGGTCGATTATGATTGAGAAATGGCTGGCCTTTAAGAGCCTCAAAGTGCGCCTTGACCGCTTTGAACGCGAGTTTTGGCGCGCCGAAGCGCTCGACCAATTCTACGAACAGATCCGCAAGAAACGTATCAACCACGCCATGGCGAGTATTTTCACCGCCGCGATGGAAGAATGGATGCGTGGCAGCAAGTCTGGCCGCACGGCAAACGCAACCACCTTGCGCGTTTCGCTGAAGGACCGCATGGCGCAGATGATGTCTGTCACCCGTAACCGCGAGCTGGATAAGCTGGAGCGCGGCCTTGGTTTTCTCGCCACCTCTGGCTCCGCTGCGCCCTTCATCGGGCTGCTCGGAACGGTGCTTGGTATTATGAACAGTTTCCGCGCGATTGCGGGCCAGCAAAACACCTCACTGGCGGTCGTAGCACCAGGCATTGCCGAGGCCTTGTTCGTCACCGCAATTGGTCTGGCGGTCGCGATTCCTGCGGTGATTGGTTATAACCGTTTTTCTGGTGAGCTCGCGCGCATGGCCGGTCGCTTAGAAGATTTCAGCACCGAATTTACTACCCTGATAGGACGCCAAATCGATGGGAGCTAATCTTTCATCCGGTGGACGCGGGCGCGGATATCGCCGCCAGCAATTTACCGAGATTAACGTTACCCCCTTTGTGGATGTGATGCTGGTGCTGTTGGTGATTTTCATGATCACCGCGCCAATGCTCACCGCAGGGGTGAGCGTAGACTTGCCCGATAGCCGCGCGCCAAGCGTGCCGGGCACGGATGAACCCCTTTCGGTCACGATTGATGGCAAAGGAACGGTTTATATTCAAGAGACAGCAGTGCCTTTTAAAGACCTCTCCTCCAAGCTCAATGCCATTGTGGGTGAGAAAACCGACACACGCATTTTTGTGCGCGGCGACCAAGGGGTGGATTACGGTTTTGTGATGCAGGTGATTGGCGAAATCAACCGCGCAGGCCTCACCAAGATTGCGCTCATTACCAGCGGTAACGAAAAGAAGCGGTAAGCCATGAGTGAAAAAGGGCTCAGCTATTCTCTCATTTTTCATGCCGCCTTGTTGCTGTTTGCGGCGTTTGGCCTGCCCAATCTTTTTGAACGCAATAAAGACTTTATGCCCACGGCGCTAACAGTGGAAATCGTGCCGGTTGGCGACATCACCAACCTGCCCAACAAGCCGAAGCCCATCAGCAAACCCAAACAGGCTGAGAGCAAAAAAGAAACACCCAAGCCCGTCGCAAAGACCGAGACGCCAAAACCCAAAGCCGTCCCTAAAGACGCGGTAGCACCCCCTGAGAAAACCGAGCCTTCCAAAGAGAAACCGAGCGACACGCTGAAAAAAGAATCGGAGAAAAAAGCCGAAGAGGCCGACGAGTTAGCCGCGCTTTTGGACAAGCTCGCAGACGAATCCGAATCCGCAGAAGACGCGCCGAAAGACGATACCGCCGCACCGGATAACGCCAGCAAGAGCGACTATGCGTATGACGATTCGCTTCCCCTTTCCCTCAGCGAGAAAGATGCGGTGCGCAATCAGTTCTATGCCTGCTGGAGCCCACCCGTCGGTGCGAAGAATGCGCAAGACTTGGCGGTTAATATCCGCATCAAACTCGCACGCAGTGGCCATGTAGAAGAGGCTCTGGTCGACCCCAAACATAAATCCCGCTACGGGAGCGATAGCTTCTTCCGCACGGCGGTAGATGCGGCGACGCGCGCGGTGTGGAAATGTAGCCCTTTAAAGAATCTTCCAGCGGATAAATATGGTAGCTGGTCTGAAATCGAAATTAATTTTGACCCAAGCGAGATGCTTTACTAGGAGTAAGTTATGCGCGCCCTCATTCTCAGTTTATGTGCCCTTCTCTTTTCCGCTCATGCGGCACATGCAGTATTAAAAATCGACGTGACGCGTGGGACTGTTACCCCATTACCGATTGCCGTTTCGAGCCTCGTGGGCACTACGGGTGCGGCTAACGATTTGGGCAGCAAAATGGCCGATGTGATTGCCGCGGATTTGGAGCGCTCCGGCCTGTTCCGCCCTATCTCCGAGCGCGCCTTTATTGAGACAAATAGCGCAGGCGATGCCATCCCTCGCTTCCCTGATTGGCGCCAGATTAACGCCGACGCACTCGTGAAAGGCAGCATCTCGGTGCAGGGCGATAAAATGAAGGTCGCCTTCCGCTTGTGGGATATTCTCGGCGAAACGCAAATCGCGGGTAAAGAGTATAATACCTTTGAGAAAAACTGGCGCCGCGTGGCGCATCTGATTGCCGATGAAATCTATAAACGCCTCACCGGTGAGGATGGCTATTTCGATTCGCGCATTGTGTTTGTGTCCGAGTCGGGCGCGGGTACTAAACGCATCAAACGTTTGGCGATTATGGATCAGGACGGTGCGAACCTGAAATATCTGACGAATGGGCAGAGCCTTGTGCTTACGCCACGCTTTTCGCCGACCAGCCAAGAAATTCTCTATATGTCCTACCAAGGCCGCAAGCCACGCGTGTATCTGCGTGATTTGCAGACGGGGCGCGAGGAGTCCCTCGGCCGCTTTGACGGTATGAGCTTTGCCCCGCGCTTTAACCATGACGGCAATAAAATGCTCATGTCGATTGCGGAGAACGGGAATACCGAAATTTTCGAGATGGATCTGCGCAGCCGCCGTATGCGCCAGATTACCAACAGCGCAGGCATTGACACCTCCCCCACCTATTCGCCTGATGGCAACCGCATTGTGTTCAACTCCGACCGTGGCGGCTCTCAACAGATTTACGTCATGAACAGTAATGGCGGAGGGGTGCAGCGCATCAGCTTTGGCGACGGTAGTTACGCCACGCCTGTCTGGTCACCGCGTGGTGATTTGATTGCTTTCACCAAAATGTATAAAGGCAAATTCTTCATTGGCGTGATGCGCCCCGATGGCTCTGGCGAGCGTCTGCTGACGGAAAGCTGGCTGGACGAAGGCCCGAGCTGGGCCCCCAATGGCCGCGTGATTATTTTCAACCGCCAATACCCTTCGCGCGGCGGTGCGAGCCGCTCCAAACTCTTCTCCATCGACATTACAGGCCGCAACCTGCGTGAGGTGCCAACCCCGACCGATGCCTCCGATCCGGCATGGTCGCCACTCGCCCCGATGTAAGAGAGGAATTTTGTGCATGTAGCATTAGAGACACTTGCGTTTTTGTCTATTTTCGCTATGTGTGGTGCATTCATTATAACCCCCTTAGGAGACGGCTATGAATACTACCCATAAACTAATAACTATCGTTTCTATGCTTGCCCTCGCAGCCTGCGAAACCCCACCTGTTGACGACGGCACTGGTGCTGGCGGCGGCTACGGTTCTGGTAGCGGCTATGGCAGCGGCTATGAGTCTGGCAATGTAGACCCAGCAATGATGAACGATTTCCAAGCCAACGTATCTGACCGTGTATTCTTCGCACTTGATAGCTCAGCTCTGAGCGGCGAAGCACAATCTGTGCTGCAAGGTCAGGCAGAATGGCTGAAAGCGAACCCAAGCATTGCCGTGACGATCGAAGGTCACGCCGATGAGCGCGGTACGCGTGAATATAACTTGGCTCTGGGTGAGCGCCGTGCAAACGCTGCACGCAACTACCTCGTGAGCCTCGGCGTTGCCGCTAGCCGTGTGGATACGGTGAGCTACGGTAAAGAGCGTCCAGCGGTACTCGGTTCTAACGAGTCTTCTTGGGCTCAGAACCGTCGCGGCGTAACCGTGCTTGGCCAGTAACTAGCTAAGCTATAGCGAATCAAAGGCCCGCCTATGAGCGGGCCTTTTTTCGTTGAAACCGGCGCGGTTTATCACTAGGTTCCCTCCATGCGTATTCTAGTACTTCTTTGCCTCTTGGCCTTTACCCCCCTCGCTGCTCATGCGGACGTGGAAGACCGTGTCGAACGCCTTGAGCGTACGATTGAACTTTTGCAGCGTAAATTGCTCGCACAAGGAGCAGACTCCCCTATGCCTACCGCAGGCACCGCAAATAGCGGAGGCACGGCGTATGAAATGCGCGTCTCTACCTTAGAGGAGCAAGTGCGCGACCTACGCGGCATGATTGAGCGCCTCGAATACCGTCAGCAGAAGCAAGAGATTGAGCTGCAAAAAATGGCGGAAGATATGGAATACCGTCTGCAACAGCTAGAGCCTTCTGCCTTTGCCCCAACCGAGGCAACGCCCGAAGCGCCCGAAGCGCTTGCCCCGATCGTGCAAGGCCAAGGCTATGACATTGGCGCAGGTGCGGATACAGGCCGTCAAACCGCGGTGTTTGAACCTGCCACCCAAGCCGCAGCGGAAGCCGCCTCTGCGCAAGCCAACGGCCAATTCGCCACCCCACGTGAGCATTATGACCATGCCTTTAAACTGCTTGGCAGTGGCGATTACGAAGGCGCATCCAAAAGCTTCACCGACTTCATCAAAAATTTCCCCAACACCGAGCTAACCGGCAACGCCTATTATTGGCTGGGCGAGACCTATTATGTACGCAGCGATTATGTAAAAGCCGCCGAGCAGTTCCGCCTTGGCTTTGAAGCGCAACCCAAAGGCCCCAAAGCGAATGACAATTTGCTCAAGCTGGCTATGTCGCTTAGCCAAATCGAGAAGGTCAAAGAGGCATGCGTAGTGCTTAAACAACTTACCAAGAAATCCGATTCCGTGCGCGAATCGATTCGCCGTCGTGCCAGTGCCGAGTCCGAGCGCATTGAATGTAAGTAACCCACTTACGAACCATTTCGCCGCAGCTATGGATACGCTGCTGCCTAAGTCTCCCCCCTGCATCGCCGTTGCAGTTTCTGGCGGTGCTGATAGTATCGCACTCTGCTTGCTTGCTAAGGTATGGGCAAATGCGCAAGCTATAAGCCTCACAGCCATCACAATTGACCACGGCCTTCGCCCCGAATCTGCCGAGGAAGCCGCACAGGTTAAACGCTGGATGGCCGAGCATAGCATCCCACACCATACTATCCCTGTTATGATTAGCCGCGAAGGCAATCTCCAAGCCAATGCCCGTGCGGCGCGCTATGATGCACTTGCAGCTTATTGCACCAA
>CAYFFN010000085.1:0-7981 GCA_964342335.1 uncultured Azospirillaceae bacterium | reverse complement strand
TGTCTCAGGTGGTTACCCCTCCTCCTCTATTATGACCACAACGGAGGCGTGGAATCTTGACACCAAACTGGATGACGGTAATCCGACAGAAGGTAAAATCTGGGCAACCCAATATGGGGGGTGCACAGGGGCAGCCAATGACACAGATTATCAAAGCGAATATTCACTTGGTTCAGACGGAATCCTATGCGCCTTAGTGTTTAAAAACACATTTTAGGAAAGACCATGAAACACGGATTTAGCTTAGTAGAACTCTCCATCGTCCTCGTCATTCTCGGCCTGCTCACGGGCGGCATTCTAGCGGGGCAATCGCTTATTCGTGCGGCGGAGATTCGTGCCATCACCTCTGAACACAGTCGATATCTGGCGGCTATTCACACGTTCCGTGATAAATATTTCGCGCTCCCTGGAGACTTTAGCAAAGCGGAAGACTTTTGGGATACCATGGCCACTGGCACTTGCCCCAACGCAACGGCTGGCTCGGGCACCGAAACCTGTAACGGCGATGCCGATGGGCTCATTTCGCGCGAAAGCGCCTCGGCATCGCAAGCCAATGAAGAATTCACGGCGTGGCAGCACCTTGCTAATGCTGGCTTAATTGAAGGCAGCTATACCGGCATTGCAGGCAGTAGTAGTGCGGTACATCAATTGGCGGGAGAAAACGTCCCTCGCTCCAAACTAAACGATGCCGTTTGGTATATTGGAACCAACACATACTCGTCCCATGGTGTATATACAGATGGCTACTTCCCTAATTTTCTAAGTATCGGCGGCGCTGGCACTGGCAACATCACAAATCTCGCAATTCTATCGCCAGAAGAAGCCTGGAATATTGACACGAAAATAGATGATGGCATCCCGCAGCAAGGCAAAGTCTGGGCAATTGGTTGGGATGACTGCACCAACGCGGGCACCGCCGCTGCCACGGATGGGGAATATGCCCTTACCACAACCACCACCGAATGCGGCTTGCTCTTTTTGACAAACTATTAAGCGTTACTCCGTCACCCGTGCCTGCGCATCCTTCGGCAAAGCTTGTTCGACGTGGCTGGTCTCTTCGGCTTTATTCAGCCCTGCTTGAATCTTTGCTTCCAGCTTCGCTTTCAGCTCCTCTTCCGGGTCAAAAATCAGGGCGCGCTCCCATTGGTATTTCGCTTCGACCTTGCGGCCGACGCGCCAATAGGCATCCCCCAGATGGTCATTCACCGTTGGGTCATGCGGGGTTAGGTCGGTTGCTTGCTCCAGATACTCCACCGCCTCTTCATAACGGCCGAGCTGGTAGAGCGCCCAGCCCATCGAATCGACGATATGGCCCGCATACGGACGCTGTTCTAGCGCTTTGGAAATCATCTCCGCCGCCTCCTCCATGCGCTCACCACGATCAATCAGGCTATAGCCGAGATAGTTCAGCACGTCCGGCTGATCCGGCTCCAGCGAGAGGGCGCTGATGAAGTCCGCCTCGGCCTTCTCCCATTCTTTCGAGCGCTCATAGGCAATGCCACGCGCGTAATAGAGCCCCCAGTTGGGGTGCGCGGAGCGTTCAATCGCTTGCGTATACATCTCTGCCGCCTTGGTGAAGTCCTGCTCCGTGCGGTAGGTATCGCCCAGCGAGACGAGCGGGTCGGCATCTTCGGGGCGGGCTTTGGCTTGCTTTTTGAGCGCCTCAATCGCGCCCTTCACGTCCCCCATCGCGCTGATATTCAGTGCCTTGCGCACCTCGCCTCGACGGTAATAGGGCGCTTCTTTGCCAATCGCTTCATAGAGCGCGATGGCCTTCTCATGCTCGTTATATTGCTCATAAATGCTCGCGAGCATAAACAAAGCGGGCGCATTATCGTCATCCAGATAGAGCGCCATTTGCAGATAGGCCGCCGCATCGGCAAAGGCATCCTGCCCCATCAAGATACTTGCGGAGGTGAAGAACAGTTCCGCCATGCCATCATGCACGCTGCCGACCAGCGCCTCTGGCTCCTCGCGCAGCAGATTATCCTCATCGGCAAAGCCCGAGTCTGGGTTGGCCGCGAGATAGGCTTGCAGCAATTGTGCGGCTTCTTCTTGCTTTCCGGTGCGAATCTTGTGGTTCATCAGCGCTTCGACCAAGCGGAATGGCAAAAATTGCGGATGCTCGGCCATCTTGCCATAAGACGCATCCACCGCCGCATCAAAGCCCAGCACATCGTTCATCAATGCTTCTTGGTAGATAATAAACGGCGCGAGCTGCCCTGCCCGCTTGGCATCCGCTGCGAGCGAAATCGGTTGGGTTGGCGGGTTGGTCGCAATCGCTACCCAGTGACGCATCAGCGGGCGCATCAGAATATAAAGCCCGCCGGGGGAGTCTTCCTCCAACACTTCCAGCGCAGCACTATAGGTGCCCTGCTTAGCGTGATGGATCGCGCGGGCGAGCAGACCAATGCCGTCTTTCGTGCCTAGCGCCTCTAAGCGTAGCGCCAGCGGCACCGCGCCTTCAATATCGCCATTCATCAGCGCGAGCTGCATGGTCTGCGCGAGCAGCCTCTCATCGTTTGGCGCGAGCTCTAGCGCCTTTTCGAGGTGGTTCTCTGCCGCGTCAAAGTCGCGCTGCGTGGCGGCGTGGCGTGCGGCGAGATATTGGCCGGAGAGGCTTCCGCCCTCCAGACCGTAAAACTCTTCCCAATTCGCAATGGCTTGCTGTTCATTCTCTGGTAGGAGGACAAAAACCACCCCCACGGTCACCGCCAAGGCTGCTAGCCCACCATAAATAATGATTCTCAGTGCCTTAATAGCCGATTTTTTCATAGAAATTAATGCTTGCACCTACGTGCTTTTTGGTTAGTATGCGGCTCCCTTGAGTAATACTATAACGCCCGCGGGCGAAAAAGATAGGTTGAAGTGAGATGAGCAGTAAGAACAACCCAGAGATGCGCGGACTGAAAACAAAACTGCGCGAGTTTAACGGCAAAGAAGTAAAGCCTGTGCTTTACATCAACGGCTCTCAGCGTTACATCGCGGGCCAATTCGAGACAGGTGATCTGGCCATGGGCCAAGACGGCCGTCCGGTGCCTTACAAGCAGATCTAATCTCCGCTTGTTGATAAGATTTAGGTAGCAAAGGCAGTCCCTCGGGGCTGCCTTTTTGCGTTAATGGGTCTTGCCACGGCTTTGAACGGCATCACTCACCCGATCGCGCCAGCTATGCTCCTCGGTTGGGATATCCTCCAACGCGGCTTTCATCTGCTCGCTGATGGGGTTCTCTCTTTCAGCCACCTCGCCCAAGCGCGCATGGGCACGCATCGCGCCTTCATGCACCGCCTCGCGCATGGCTTGGTTGCTGCTTTTTTGTATCGCAGGGTCATAGGCGGCGTGGAGCAGCAGTGAATCCGTCGCGTCATTGCCAAGCACCTGCCGCATCCGCCCATCGCTGGCGAAGCGCTCTACCGATTCTTCCATGGTTTTGGGCAAAGCGCGCTTCTCAAAATCGGAGAATCCGGGCGCATGGCGGCGTAGCCACGAGGTTTTATCCACCACATGCGGCCCCTTGCTTGTTTCAACAACCGCATGTTTGGCGGGGTCAACCGACATTCCCTCTCGCAGTGGGCGCATATGGTTCTTCACCGCTTCGGCCATGGATCCCATTTCGCTGGCAATCAGCGCGTGCGGGTCGGCATCCGCCCCCGCCAATCGGCTCTCGATGCGATGCTGCATCGGCTTTTCAAAGCCCAGCATATTATCCCGCGTGCCATTATAGAGCGCCTTCTCCCCTAGCCCGCCCATCATATTCTCCGCACTGCGAAAGCGCGACGTGACGGATGGGTAGTTATTCTTCATCCCCAAGAAAGGCCGCGTCGCCATCTCGGCGGCAAAGTCCATCGTCGCGCCTTTATTCACGCGGTGGCCTGCATGGGTGGGGGTGAGCGCGCCCCAGTCTTTCCAGGATTGCGGGTCGAGAATGCGCGTGCGCTCAGACGCACTCAACCGCTCAAACGACTCCGCACTCGGCAAATAGGCGGGCCCCGCCGTGCCGTGCGTTTTAATGAGCGAATCAATCACATGCCCTTCCAAATCGGGCATGAGGCACTGCTCATCATGGAATAGGTTTCGCATTTGACCATTCCGCTCGGTCATCGCGCTGATATTCACATGCTGGCCGGAATTGTGGAATTTCCCCTCCGCTTTGAAGCGCGCCTGCATGCTGATATCTCCCAGCCCTGCCTGCTTGAGCGCGGCGGGCACGTGCTCGCGAAACGCTGCGATATGGTCCGCTGCCTCGGTGGGGCTGAGCGGCTTGGTCACCAGCTCATATTGCCCTGCGGCTTCTTTGTGAATCCGGTCAATCCCCGGCATATGGTCGCGGAGCTTCTCGCCCAATTTTTCCATATCCGCACGGCCGAGCGCGCCTTTCGATGTCGTGAATTCCAGCTCCACCCCCACCTTTGGCAGAATGCCAAACGCCGCCATCTCCGATTCTGCCTTTTGAATAGCAGCCTGAGAGTCGGTGCGAACAAGCTTTGCAATCGCTTTTAGGTTCATCTGTAGCCTCATGAAAATTATACCGCTTTTTCATGACGCTTTTGTGACGGTGGGAGAACCCCTGTTACATATCCTGATAAATCGGGCCGCCGCCGCCTTCGGGGGTTACCCAAATGATGTTTTGAGTAGGGTCTTTGATATCGCAGGTTTTACAATGCACGCAGTTTTGTGCATTGATTTGTAAGCGTTTTTCCTCTCCCTCGCCGATAAACTCATACACGCCCGCAGGGCAGAAGCGCGCCTCGGGGCCTGCATAGAGTTTGAGGTTCACCTCCACCGGCACGCTCGCATCTTTCAGCGTCAAATGCGCGGGCTGGTCTTCCTCATGGTTGGTGTTGGAGAGATAGACGGACGATAAACGGTCAAAACTAACCACGCCATCGGGCTTAGGATACGCAATCGCCGTGCAGTCCGCGGCGGGTTTGAGCTGCGCATAATCCGCATGGTGATGGAAGGTCCAAGGCGCCTTGCCGCGCAGCAGATACGTGTCCACCGCACTATAGGCGAGCCCCCATAACATGCCCTTCTGGAAGGACGGGCGGATGTTACGCACTGCGTAAAGTTCCTTTTCTATCCAGCTGTTTTTTATCGCTGTTGGATAATCAACTAACTCCTTACCATCCATGTCGTCGAGCGCCGCGAAGATACTCTCCGCCGCGATCATACCGGACTTCATCGCCGTGTGTGTGCCTTTGATTTTCGGCACGTTCAAGAACCCTGCCGCACAGCCCGTCAGCATGCCGCCCGCGAAGGTCAATTTAGGGATAGATTGCCAGCCACCCTCATTCAATGCCCGCGCACCATAAGAGAGGCGCTTGCCGCCCTCCAGCAATGGGCGAATCTGCGGGTGCATCTTAAAGCGCTGAAACTCCATATAGGGGTCGAGATACGGATTCTGGTAATCCAGCGCGACCACGAAACCGATGGCCAGCTTGCCCTCCTCCAGATGGTAGATAAACGAGCCACCATAAGTGGCATTATCCATCGGCCAGCCAATCGTGTGCTCCACCTTGCCTTGCTCGTGCTTCTCGGGTGCAATCTCCCAAATCTCTTTGATACCAATCGCATAGGTCTGCGGGTCGCACTCATCGCGCAGGCCAAACTGGTCGGTCAGTTGGCGGGTGAGATGGCCGCGGCAGCCCTCCGCAAACACGGTCTGCTTCGCGCGGATTTCCATCGGCGCTTGGTAGCTATCTTTCTGGCTGCCATCCTTCGCGATACCGAACGCACCGGTTTTTATGCCTTTGACGATGCCGTCCTCGATAATCGCCTCCGCCGCCGGAAAGCCGGGGAAGATTTGCACGCCCATACCCTCGGCCTGCGCACCCAGCCACTTCACAAAGTTACTCAGTGAGATGATGTAATTGCCCTTATTATGCATTTGCGGCGGGGTTGGAAGGCGGCGCTTTCCCTTTTCACTCAACAGGAAGAAGCTATCCGACTGAACGGGCGTATGGAGTGGCGCGCCCAGCTCCTGCCAGTTGGGGAGCAGCTCGTTCAGCGCCCGCGGCTCCAGCACACAGCCCGAAAGCGTATGCGCGCCCAGCTCGGCGGCTTTCTCCAGCACCATCACGTTCAGCTCGCGCCCTGCCTCGCCTGCCTGTTGCATCAGACGAATCGCCGTCGACAGACCCGCAGGCCCCGCCCCCACGATCAACACATCGCATTCCATGATTTCGGTCTCGTTCGACATGAATGTCTCTCCCTTTTATTATTGCTCCTGCTCCGCACTACTGTGCTTCGCAATGAGCCTAAGCGCTTCGCGCACTAAAGGCGCGGTCTCCTGACCGCGTTCTTGTGCCCTTGCGATTTTCTTACTCTCCTACTGTAACACAAACTGCGCCGCAGTTTCACGCAATTGTCACATTCCTCTCCAAAATATCCTGCTAATAGGTGTTGTTATAGCGTAAAAACAAGGGCGCCTAAAATGGATCCATATTCATCCAACTTTTTCACAGCGGAAGTTGTTCCACTTACCCGCGATATGAACCCAAAATATTATGACCGCTTACAATTGCTATTGTCTGACACACAAAACCGCTGGCCACACGAAAATATGCCGGATTTTGTTGTTCGCAAACCACCGCGTCTAAATAAATTTCTCTCAAACAACGCCACAAATGCGCATAATGAAAATGCGTGGTATTCTGTGCTCACCAATAACGCCAACCCCGATATAGAGCTCCAAGAGACAATTACTATCAGCGCACTCTCGTTAGCAGATCCAACTAAATTAGAGGACTTGCTTGCGCTCACTGCTCACGAACTAGGCCATGACATTTCGAATATGCAAAACGCCAATTACGCAGAGGACCCCAGCGCTCAGTATAAGATTGAGGAATGCGAGGCAGACCATGTTATGTCAATGTTGGGATATGGCGATAGTTTCATACCCTTTTTAACAGAACATGCAGACGAACTCGCTGCACTAGAAAGCCAAAGAGATAGCGCCTTGCTTCCTACTTCACGCATCGAGGCGAAAAACCGAATCACCGCTATACTTCTCACGCACCCACGCCCTACGGAACGAATCGCGGCCTTAGAAGACACGTACATTAAGTCACTTCCTATCGAGGAAATAACCTTTAATCCTGATTGCACACCTGCTTTGAAACACGGTCTGCCGGATAGTTTAATAAACGAAGATATTATACAGGCACGCCAGTAGGATTAAACGAGGCTTTGCCCGTCTACGTGCGGCTCTTGCAGCACACCCGTTGCAGGGGCGCTTACGGAGGTGACGTTCATGCCATCGCCCGTGATATTATGATGCTGATGGTTCATGCCCGCATGCTCCAGCTCGGCGGTGCATTTGAGCATTTCGCACACCTCACGGGCAAATTCTGTCAATTCTGGTTTAGGCATTCCCCATCACCTCCTGCTCGCGGTCTATCTCGTTTAGAAACTCAATCGCTTTGCGTTGCTTGTCCAGCAGTGGCAGGTTGCCCGTGGAGCAATCGCGAATCCGCTTAATCTCTTTATAGCTGAGGCCGCAGCTCGCTAAAATGCCCTTGGTATTGGTCATGCGCGGGTCGGCCAGCAGCGCGTCCACATAGTCCATATCCGCCTGCCAACGCAATGCGTTGTTCAGTTCCAGCACCGCTTTGGCGGCGATATCCGGATGGTAGTAGGGCGAATCTGGCTGCATAGAGTTCCTCTTTTGTATCACTTCACTTTGGATTATCGCGCAAAATGGTTACCAATTAGTTAAAATGTGCATTATTTCTTTCGCATGGAGCAATTATCGGCAGAAGCGTATAGCGCCTTGCGTTGGCAACTCGATGCGGGGGTGGATGAAACCATCGCCCTGACCGCCACCAATTGGCTGGAAGCCGCCCCTGTGGTGGAGCTCGCCCCTACGCCCTCCGCCGCGTCCCGCCCTCCGTCCTCCGAGCCCCGCCCTCCCATCGCCAAGCCGCAGCTCGCCATGCCGACCAGCAAAGCCGGCGCGATTGCCGAGGCGCGCGCCGCTGCCG
>CAYFFN010000084.1:0-8036 GCA_964342335.1 uncultured Azospirillaceae bacterium | reverse complement strand
CGTCGGTAAATCGACCTATGCGCGCTGCGGCATCATCGTGAATGTGACCCCGCTGGAGCCTGAGTGGGAAGGGCATGTGACGCTGGAATTTTCCAACACCACGCCGCTACCCGCCAAGATTTACGCCAATGAGGGCGCGTGTCAGTTCCTGTTCTTGCATGGCTCAGAAGTGTGCGAAACGTCCTACGGCGACCGCGCAGGGAAATATATGGGGCAGACCGGCGTGACGCTCCCGCGCGTAGAACCGAAGAAAGCCTAGCATGGACTATCTTAAGGTTGTTGGCGGTAATCCGCTAAATGGAAGCATTCGTGTTAGCGGCGCGAAGAACGCGGCTTTGCCGCTTATCTGCGCAAGTCTGCTGACCGCTGAGCCTTTGACGTTGCGCAATGTTCCTTTTCTTGCGGATGTGACGACGATTGCCAAGCTGGTGACCCAACATGGGGCAGGGCTTGCGATGGCCGACAGTATTTCCAATGGCCGCGAGCTGACCTTGCACGCCAAAGACATCACCAACCTCACCGCACCTTACGAGATTGTCCGCACCATGCGTGCTTCAATTTTGGTGCTCGGCCCGCTGCTCGCACGGTTTGGCGAGGCGAAAGTGTCGCTGCCGGGGGGCTGCGCGATTGGTTCACGCCCCGTCGATTTGCACCTTAAGGCGCTCGAGGAAATGGGGGCGGAGATTCGCTTGGAAGAAGGGTATGTCATCGCCAAAGCGCCAAAAGGGTTGCAAGGGGCAGATATTCATTTCGATATTGTGACGGTTGGCGCAACAGAAAATCTGCTGATGGCCGCGACCTTGGCGAACGGCACGACGACGTTGAACAATGCGGCAAAAGAGCCAGAAGTCACCGACCTTGCCAATATGCTCGTGGCGATGGGCGCAAAGATTTCGGGCATCGGCACGGCTAAGCTGGTGATTGAAGGCGTGGGCAGTCTGAATGGCACGACCCATTCCATCATCGCGGATCGCATTGAAGCGGGTTCGTATCTCACCACTGTTGCCATGACAGGAGGCAAGCTGACCCTTACCCATACCGCCCCTGAAACGATGGGCGCGACCTTGGAGCGCTGCCGCCATATGGGGCTAGAGATTGAGACGACGGAGACCGATATTATCGTATCCGCAGACCCGAAGGCGCTCAACCCGCTTACCATCACCACCCAGCCTTACCCCGGTTTCGCGACCGATATGCAGGCGCAGATGATGGCAGCGCTCACCCTGGCGAACGGCACGTCTACCATGACCGAAACGATTTTTGAGAACCGCTTCATGCATGTGCCAGAGCTCGGGCGTTTGGGGGCAGATATCCATATTGAGGGCCGCACTGCCACGATTCACGGGGTGAAAAAGCTCAAAGGGGCTGAGGTGATGGCAACCGATTTGCGTGCGTCTGTCTCCTTGGTGATGGCCGCACTCGCGGCGGAAGGCGAGAGCCGTATCAACCGCCTTTACCATCTCGACCGCGGCTATGAACGCTTGGAAGAGAAGCTGCGCGCGTGTGGCGCAGACATCGAGCGCTTGCACTAAGCCGCGCTATTCAGTACATACAGCGCATGACGAAAAAAATCACACTCGCGATCCCGAAGGGCCGCATCTATGACGAGCTCAAGCCGCTCATGGAGTCGGTAGGGATTACACCCGAAGACGCGTTCTTTGACCCAAAGAGCCGCGCGCTCAGCTTTGCGACCAGCCACCCAGAGGTGGAGCTGATTCGCGTGCGCAGCTTTGATGTGCCGACCTTTGTGGCTTATGGCGGCGCGGATATTGGCGTGGCGGGCAGCGATGTGTTGCTTGAGTTCGATTATCCGAACCTTTATGCGCCACTCGATTTAGGCATTGGCAAATGCCGTCTTTCGGTTGCGGAACTGGCCGAGAAGGCCGCGCAGGATGACCCAAGCCAGTGGAGTCACATCCGTGTGGCGACGAAATACCCGCATCTCACCCAGCGCCATTTTGCTGCGCGCGGCGTGCAGGCGGAATGCATCAAGCTGAACGGTGCGATGGAGCTGGCCCCGATGCTTGGGCTGTGCGAGCGTATTGTCGATTTGGTGTCTACCGGTGCGACACTCAAGGCGAACGGCCTTGTGGAGGTGGAGCGTATTTTAGAAATTTCCTCGCGGTTGATTGTGAACCGCGCGGCCTATAAAACACAGGCGTCTCGCCTCAAGCCATTGATTGAGGCCTTTGCGAAAGCGAGCCAAGATCATGCAAAAGCTGCATAGTACCGATAGCAATTTCACCCAAGCCTTTGCAGGGTTCATCCGTGCGCGTGAGGACGAAGCGGCGGACGTCGCCGAGATCGTAAAGCCGATTCTCGCAACCGTACGCGAGCGCGGCGATAGCGTACTCTTTTCGTATACGGAACAATTTGATGGGCTGAGCCTTAACGCGGCAACACTCCGTGTGGATGCGGCGCGCATCAAGCAAGCCTACGAAGAATGCGATGCAGCGGTGGTGGAGTCGCTGCAACATGCAGCGGCGCGTATCCAGTCCTATCATGAGAAGCAACTTCCTAAGGATGAGCGCTACACGGACGAAGCAGGCGTAACGCTGGGCTGGCAATGGAAGCCAGTCGATGCCGTGGGGCTTTATGTGCCTGGTGGCCGCGCGAGTTACCCTAGCTCGGTGCTGATGAACGCTATTCCTGCGAAAATCGCAGGATGCCGCCGTTTGGTGATGACCGTTCCCACCCCTAAGGGCGAGATGAACCCTGCGGTATTGGTCGCGGCGGATATTGCGGGCGTGGATGAGATTTATACCGTTGGTGGCGCGCAGGCGGTCGCCGCATTGGCTTACGGTACGGAGTCGATTGCGCCTGTAGACAAAATTGTCGGGCCCGGTAATGCCTATGTGGCGGAAGCGAAACGTCAGGTGTTTGGCACGGTGGGTATTGATACGATTGCGGGTCCATCGGAGATTTTGGTGGTGGCGGATAATACGCAGAATCCGGATTGGATTGCCGCAGATATACTTAGCCAAGCCGAGCATGATCCGTCTTCACAATCGGTGTTTATCACCAATGATGCTGTCTTTGCCGATGCGGTAGAAGCCGCTGTGGAAGCCACCCTCAAAACCTTGCCGCGTGAAGCCATCGCCCGCGCCGCATGGGAACAAAACGGCGCGATGATTATCGTGCAGGATTGGGCAGAGGCATGGCCGCTGGTGAACCAGCTCGCTACTGAGCACTTGGAATTATGCATGGAAAATGCAGAAGAGTATCTCGGCGAGATTCGCCATGCCGGTGCGATTTTCCTTGGTAAATATACCTGTGAGGCACTGGGTGATTACGTCGCTGGGCCAAGCCATGTGCTACCCACCAGCCGCGCCGCGCGCTTCTCCTCCGGCCTCGGCGTGCTCGACTTTATGAAGCGTACCAGCCTGATTGGCGTGAGCCAGCAAGGCTATCAGCAGATTGCCGAAAGCGGCGCAACCTTAGCTGATTGTGAAGGGCTAGGCGCGCACGCGTTATCTATTAGGATTAGAGGAGAGAGGGAAGAGTAGAGAGAAGAGGGGGCTCTCCTCTAATCTCTCTCCTCTCTCTTGTCTCTTGCTTCCCCTTCGCACATGCAGCATAATAGCTAGATGGACGTATGTATCGAAGAGACCGAGACTATCGCTGAAATCACCTTGGATGATGCGAGCATTATCAAGCGTAGTGCTGAGGTGGAGCATGAGCGTGCGGTGGCGCTTGCCGATTTGATGACCAAGAATCTATTCCAGCCGCTCTGTGTGGAGCCGTCAGGGCCATATAGCGTGTTTTTGAGCGTGCGCGATAATGTGCTGCGCTTTGAGCTGACGTCCGAAAAACTGGATGCCTCGCGCGAGGTGGTGATGCCGCTCACCCCGTTCCGCCGCATCATCAAAGATTACTTTATGATCTGCGAGAGCTATTACGACGCGATCAAGAAATCCAGCCCGCACCAGATTGAAACCATCGATATGGCGCGTCGCGGAGTACACAATGAAGGTTCCGAACTGTTGCTAAATGTGATGCAGGAGCGAATAAAGCTTGATTTTGATACGGCACGTAGGCTATTTACGCTCATCTGTGTATTACATATAAAATAAGAAATTGAAAAACTTATGGCAAAAGAAGAACTGATTGAATTCGAAGGCGTGGTTGAAGAGCTGCTTCCCAACGCGATGTTCCGCGTGAAGCTGGAGAATGACCACGAAGTTTTGGCGCACACTTCTGGTAAGATGCGCAAGAACCGTATTCGTGTGCTGGCGGGTGATAAAGTAACCGTGGAAATGACCCCATACGACCTGACCAAAGGCCGTATCAAGTTCCGTCATAAATAATATTAATCGCTCCTGCTCCGGCCTGCTGGCCTGCGCAATGAGCCTAACGGCTTCGCCGACTAAAGGCTCGGCCTACTGGCCTCGATATAGAGCATTAAGATGGCTTCTTTAAAACTCATTCTCGCTTCTGCTTCTCCACGTCGGCGTGATTTGCTCGCACAGATTGGGGTGGTGCCGGATGAAATCCTCCCAGCTGATATTGATGAAACGCCGCTGAAAGGCGAGCTGCCGCTGGCCTATGTCGAGCGCGTGACGCGTGAGAAGGCGGAGGCGATTGCCACACAGCACGCGGATGCTGCGATTCTTTCGGGCGATACGGTGGTGGCGTGTGGCCGCCGCATTTTGCCTAAAGCCGAAGATGCCGAAACGGCCCGCGCCTGTTTGCAATTGCTCTCGGGCCGTCGCCATGTGGTGCTGACTTCCATTGCGCTACTCACGCCCGAAGGCTTGCGTCAAAAGACGGCGCAAACGGTGGTGAAGTTTCGCCGTTTGAGCAAGGCGGATATCGAGGCCTATGTGGCCAGTGGAGAATGGGAAGGCAAGGCCGGAGGCTATGGCATTCAAGGCAGTGCGGAGGCGTTCATCCCGTGGCTGCGCGGCAGCTACAGCGCCGTCGTCGGCCTCCCGCTTTACGAAACGCAGCAATTGCTCAATCATTATTATTCATGAAATTCTTCCGCGTCGGGGATGCGGTCGAAGGCGATTTTGGTGCCGGAGAAGCCGAGTGTTTGGCGTGGGTTGGTGCCGAGGGTTACCGTGTCACGGCCAAAGCGCGCATTGAGTTTATCCATCGCGAAGGACATGGCGCGTAGCTTCTCGCGCCGTGCGTTGCTTTGCGGATTGCTTTGTGTGAAGAGGTCGCCTTGCGCGAAAGGTTCGGCGGAAAGGCCCGTCAGCGTCACCGAAATTTTCTTGATGCGTCGTGCGCCGGTTTGCTGCGTGAGCACGCGCCAGAGCTGGGTCATGGCGGCGGTGATGGTCGGCGTGTCATCGGCCGGGTCAAAGCGTATATGGTCATGGGCGCGCCAGCCATCTTCGGTGCGGAAGCTTAAATCCAGCGTGGTGGCGTAAAGTTCGTAACGGCGCAGACGGCTGGCGGCCTTGGCGGTGAGGCGGCGGGCGACCGTCTCGGCTTGTGTGACGGGCCGCCATTCTGGCGCGAGCATATGGCTATGGCCGATGACGCGTTTTTGCGTTTCAAACTCCTCTAGCTCGTGGCCATGTAAAGCGTGCCAGAAGCGCTCGCCCCCCACGCTGTGCCAAATCGCACGTGTCTGTTTCGGCGGCAGATTATAAAGCTGTTCGATGCTAAAGATGCCCGCCTTGCGGAGGCGTTTATCCATATTGCGGCCAATGCCGGGCAGGTCGCGCAGTTCCATGTCTGCCATGGCGTGCGGCATCGCATCGGGCGTGAGGATGACCATCCCGTCTGGCTTTTCCATATCGGTGGCGACCTTGGCCAAAAAGCGGTTGCTCGATAAGCCAATCGAGCAGCGAATCGCCTCGCCCAGTTGCGCATGAAAATCGGCTTTGATTTTGTGCGCGAGGCGCAGCGCTTCCTCTAACTCTTTTTGCGGGCCCATGAGCTTGCAAGCAACCTCGTCTATCGAGCAGACTTTCTCGACGGGGAGGGTTTGGTCGATGACGGCGAGGAAGCGGTGATGCATCTCGACATAGCGCTCATGGTCGGCGAGCACGCAGACCAGCTCGGGGCAGAGGCGCTTGGCTTCATAGACCGGTGTGCCGGTTTTGATGCCGTAGGCCTTGGCTTCGTAACTCGCGGCGATGGCGCAGGTCGCGTCCGTCTCCAGCGGAACGACGGCCATGGGTTTGCCACGCAACTCCGGACGGAATTGCTGCTCTACAGAGGCGAAGAAGCTGTTCATGTCGAGAAAAAGCCACTCCACCTGCGATGCGCTGCCGAATCGTTTCATGGGAGAGGCGAGTGTAGCAGAGATGGGGGGAGGGGGCTACTGGCTGTATAAATCTAACACCACAATTTCCGGTGTGGCGAGGAAGCGTACGGGTAAGACGCTGGTGCCGATGCCTGCGCTGGTGAAGAAGGTGCTATTTCCTTCGCGTACTTCGCCATAAGCATAGCGTTGGCCATATTTGGAGTTCGCTATGACGGCGCCGATGAAGGGAAGGCGCACTTGCCCTGCATGGGTATGGCCTGCTAAACCGAGATTCACGTAATCGGGCAATTCGGGGAAGATATCCGGCGTGTGGGTGAGCACAATGACGGGCTCATTTGTATCGATGCGAGCTGTTGCTTTTGCAATATCGTGCTCCGCTTCGTAATAATCCGAAACGCCCACGAGCCAAAAACGCTCACGATTATGAGAGACGGGTACAGACGCATCTTCGAGCATGGAGATGCCCGCTTTCTCAAACACCGTCGTGATATGTTTTGCGTCGTCCCACCAATCATGGTTGCCGAGTACGGCATAGCTGCCATCGGAGGATTGGAGTTGCGATAGGAACTCTGCGATGGCCTCGGGTGTCATGAATGTGCCACCGAGCACGCCTTGAATCACATAATCTCCACCCAACAATACGATATCAGGGTTTTGGGCGTTGGCCATTTCTACCATTTTGTTCAGCTTGGCTTCTCCTATATAAGGGCTGCCAGCATGAATGTCGGTGATGAGAAGAATGCGGTATCCGTCCAGTTCACTCGGCCAGTCTTTTAGCGCAATCTCTTTATGGGTGACGATGAGGCGAGAGGGTTCGATATAGAAGGCCCAAAGGGCGAGTAGGCTACCAATGACGATACAGATGAGAAGTAAGCGTTTGAGTTTTTTCATGTCCGTCTACCCCTTTTTCTGCGCTAATGGCGCGCCACCCGAAGCACGTAGTGCGAAGGGTGGTGCGAGCGGGGGGACTTGAACCCCCACACCCATACGGATAACAGATTTTAAGTCTGTCGCGTCTACCATTCCGCCACGCTCGCACTCATCCTCTGCGGCATGCCGCAGGTGCTTTGCTTTATAACAAACTTCTCGGGAGCGTCACGCCTTAATTGGCTTTTAGCGCAATTTCGGGTTCACGCAGGCCGGCATAGCCGGTTTTCATGCACCGAAATTCCACATCCACCGTGCCGCGGCTGGAAGGTTCGATGTAATCCTCCTCGGCGTTAAAGGCGGGTGTGTAGCTGGAGCGGTGGATATTCTCCCATTTCGGCTCGCGGCTTTGCTTCGCGCAGAAGCTTTTGGCGTGGCCCATAATCATACGGATGCCGACATCTGCCCCGCCTGCCCAGTTCTTCACCTCGGAATGCATGAGGTAGCGGTCTGGCCCAATTTGTTGAGGCTCTCCGCTGCTACCACAGGCGGTGAGTGCTAGGGTGAGGGCTGTAATAGTGAGTATACGCATCAGTGGTTGCCTCCTGTCCACCAGTCCCAGCTGGATTCTTCGGTTTTGGCTTTTTTGCAGGTGCCGTAGAAGCTGCAATAGTCGTTGTTGGATGCTTTCTTGTCGCCGTAAAAATCGTCGAACCATTTTTGGTTGGCTTCGTCTTCCTTACTCGCTTTGGTCGGAAAAATGTCGCACGCACTCACGAGGCAAAGGCATGTTAGTAGGAGTAAGCTGCGCTGCATCATGGGAATCCGTTGACTTTGAGCCTAAAAGGTAGCAAAACAGGCGCTTAAACACAAGGATATAGCTATGCGTAGTGCGACAATCACCCGTGAAACCTCGGAAACCAGTGTAAAGGTGGAAGTGAATCTC
>CAYFFN010000083.1:0-8273 GCA_964342335.1 uncultured Azospirillaceae bacterium | reverse complement strand
CACGGACAAACAAACCCTTACGGCCGATTATGTTATCTGGTCGAATGATAACGCCGCCGCCCTCGCGCCACTGCTCGGCTTCGAGGCAGATACGTATCAATATATCTCCACCACGCCGATGCTCTTCGCGACGCTCTTCACCAAGGTCGAGAATATCCGCGACTTCACCTATCTGCAAAACTTCGACCCAGAGAGCTATGCCTATCGCACCTCGTCGGCGGGCATCTATAGCGGCCAAACCAACGCAGACGGCATCAGCTTCATCACCTGCGAGTGCCCGACCCAAATCGGCTCCGACCGTTGGGAAAATGCCGATGCGATGGGCGAGAAAATTTGGCAAGAATCTATCGCCATGGGCATCATTGCCGAGGGTGCGGAACTGGCCGACCAATCCATCCTGCGCCTGCCCGTCACCTTCAAGGTCGCGAAGGTGGGTTATGATGATGCGATCAGCGCCTTCCAACATGAAGTCGCCAAGCGTGATGAACGGATTCTGTTCCGCAGCGTAAAGCCCTTCTTCCGCCGCGATATCTATCTCGATTCGCTCAAGCTGCATGAAGCGATTGAGGCCAACAGCCAAATCGCCAAAGCGCCGCAAAAACTGGCGAGCTAATGAGCGAGCATTACGCAGACCATTGGGAGGAAAAGTTCGCGAGCCGCGCTTGGGGCCGCTATCCACCAGAGGATTTGGTGCGCTTTATGGGCCGAAACTATAAGCATGCCGACCGCAGCGCCGTGCGCGTGTTAGAGGTTGGCTGTGGGCCCGGCGCGAATGTCTGGTTCCTCCACCGCGAAGGCTTTGCCGTCTCTGCCATCGATATTTCTCCCACTGGTATTGCGCTCTGCGCCAAACGTTTAGAAGACGAAAACGCAGGGCTGCACACCGTCGCACCTGATTTGAAAGTCGGGAATTTCCAAACCCTGCCATGGGAGGATGCAACATTCGATGTCGTCGTTGACATCTTCGCCATCTACGCCAACACGCTAGAGGTGATTGAAAGCGCTTTGAGCGAAGTCGCGCGCGTGCTCAAACCGAATGGCCGCTTCTACGCCAAACTCTGGGGCCGCGAAAGCACCGGATACGGCAGCGGCGACCGACTCGAAGAAGGCACGTATGATAACATCCCCACCGGCCCCTGCGCCGATATGGGCGTGAGCCACTTCTATGACCGCGCCGAAATCGAATCCCTCTTCAGCAAATATTTTACTCTAGACGCCATAGACCGCGTCCTCCGCGAAGACGCCGCCACCGGCAGCGTGATAGAAGAATTCCATTGCAGCTTTACGAAGGGAAAGTGATATGAAAGGCCAATGTTTATGCGGCGAAGTCACCGTAGAGATCTCCGCTGAGGATACGAAAATTAGTGTCTGCCATTGCAGCATGTGCCGCACATGGGCAGGCGGCCCCTTCTTCGCGATTCACGCGCAGGCCGCGCCCAAACTTACGGGTGAAGCCTCGCTAGGCATCTACCCTTCCTCCGAATGGGCCGAGCGTGTGTTCTGCAAAACCTGCGGCAGCCATCTTTTTTACCGCCTAAAAGATGGAAGCTTCCATGGTGTCTCATCAGGGCTTTTTGCACCAGAAAATCTGAGCGTAAAACAGCAAATTTTTATTGATGAAAAGCCAGATTACTACGCGCTCAGAAATGACACGCCAACCCTAACCGGCGAACAAGTCTTCGCGGCTTTTAGCCAAGATTAAGCTTGTTCTGAAACATCTTCCCGCAGCGCTTTTATCAGCGCCAACATTTGCCAGCACATGATGAACATATAGGGAATAGCGCCGATGATAGTGATGGCGCGGTAGAGATGGAGGCCCATGCCGGTGGCGAGGCTTCCAGCGGTGACGAGCCCAACAACAACACCCCAGAACAGGCGTTGACGTACCGACGGGTTGAGCGAGCCGTGGCTGCTAAACATCCCAAGCACAAAGGTGCCACTATCCGCACTCGTCACCAAGAAGATGAAGAGCAACAGCACCATAATGCCCGAGCTTAGCTCCGCCATGGGCAGCGCTTCTAGCAAGGCGTAGGTGGTGGCTTGTGGGCTTTCCACCACGGCGCCAAAGCCGGGGTTGGTTATGGTCTCTAAATGAATGGAGGTGCCACCGAGGGTCGCAAACCACAGCGCGGAAAAGACCGTCGGCACGAGCACCACGCCAAGTAGAAACTCACGCAACGTGCGCCCGCGGCTGATACGCGCGATGAACACGCCCACAAACGGCGCCCATGCAATCCACCAAAGGAAATAGGTAATCGTCCAATCTTCTGTCCAGCCGCCCGCATCCGTAAAGTAGCGCACATTGAAAGAGAGATAGAAAAACTGATCGAGATAATCACCAATGCCGCTCACGAAGGATTCCATGATAAATTGCGTCGGCCCCGCAAAGAGGATGAACAGCATAAACAGCACCGCAATCACGATATTCGTATCGCTGAGTATTTTAATCCCTTTGGAAAGGCTGGTCGAAGCCGAGGTCATATAGCAGACAAACAAGGCCGCTAGCACGCCAAGCTGCACCGTGAGTGTATCCGCCTCGCTACCATCGGCAATGCCGTTCGTCACTTGCAGCACGCCTTGGCAGAGCGAAGACACCAAGCCAAATACCACGGCGATAATCGCCATACTGTCAATTACCGTGCGTCCAATCGGGTGCTGCGTAATAGGCGCACTCGGCAGCATCGGTGTGTTACGGTGAAAGGCGAAATACGCCACTGCCAGCGCCGCCATCGCATAGATACACCAAGCATGAATGCCCCAATGGAAATAGCTAATCGCCATCGCGCGACGCGCCTGCTCGGCCACGCCTTCAATCGCGTTCACTGCGGGTGGCGGATTCATATAATGCAGAAGCGGCTCAGCCGCGCCGTAAAACACCAGCCCCGCACCAATGCCTGCCGCAAACAACATGGCTATCCACGAAAGATAGCTAAATTGCGGCTGTTCGTCTGGCCCGCCCAGCCGTAACTCGCCGTAACGGCTAAAGGCAATATAGCCACAGCCCACCACAAAGAGCATACACACCAGTAATACCAGCCAGCCAAAGCGATGCTCGAACCATTGGGTCAGTGCCGAGAGGCCATCCACCACCGCATCCGGAAACGCCACACCAATCGCAATAATCAGAATGAACAAAAAATGGGATGGGTGAAACCTAGACATGCCACTCGCGGTTAGGGTTGAGATGCCTCACCGTAGCGGGGTGGGGCTCATGATTCAAGTTTTGCGAATTGAATCACGTCATAAAATGCAGTAAACATATGACATGTCTATGATCTTTGTGATTCCTGTTCTGCTCGCACTGGTTCCATTTGGAGTGCTTCAATGCATGCCTGGCAAGAAATCACTGATTACCATCGCGATGCTGGCAATTATCGCAATCCTTTTCGCGATACAGAATGTGGTTACCCATACTACTCATGACGTAAGTGAAGTCTTCAGCATCTTTTTCTACAGCATACTGCTCTATAGTACCGTGATTGGATCTATTACGAAAGCCGCGACGCTGTATATGGCGCATAAAGGCATATCTGGCAAAAAACGCCTTATCGTGCGTCTATGTGGGTTTGCGCTCATTGTAACTTTATTGCTTGTGGCGCTGTTCTTCTAGAGAGGGTGGTGCCCCGGGTCGGACTCGAACCGACACTCCTTGCGGAACCGGATTTTGAATCCGGCGCGTCTACCAATTCCACCACCAGGGCACGTGGGAAAGTGATGTAAGCGAAAAGCGGTGTGGGGTCAAGCATCCGTTGTTGCGCTGAAAATCCAAGCGCGTATGCTGCGGGCATGTTGAACAGCTTACGCACCCACCCTCGCCGATACGGCCTGCTGGTCGCCGCCATTGCAGTTGCCGCTCTGGGCGCTGCGTTCATCATGCAATATGGGTTTGACCTCTACCCCTGCACCCTCTGTATTTACCAGCGCTATCCCTATGCTATTATTGCGCTGTTGGGCCTCTCTGCGGCAGCGGAACATCGCGCTAGCTACCGCAAAGCCATCTTTGTCATGATTGCTTTTGCCCTCTTGGTGGAGATTGGGCTGGCGGGCTACCATGCCGGCGTGGAGCAAGGCATCTTTGAGGGAACTTCGAGCTGCGCGCCGGATACGAGCAGCCTAGAAGCCACGCTGGATGACCTCCGCGCAATGATAACCGCCGCACCGATTGCCTCCTGCAAAGATGCTGCAGCGAAGCTATTCGGCCTGTCCATCACCATGTGGAACGGCCTGTTTGCATTTGGCCTACTGATTGCCCATCTCACCTATATGCGCTATCAGCACCCGAAGAGAAAGGACATGGAGCTATGAAAGCCTACCCCGGAGCCGCCAGTAAAGACGAACAAGTCGCCGAAATGATCCGCGTAAACCATGCGGGGGAGTATGGCGCGCAGCGTATCTATCAGGGCCAGCTCGCCGTGCTAGGCAACCATGAATGCGCCCCGATGCTGCACCATATGGCCGAGCAGGAGAAGGAGCATCTGGAGACCTTCGAAAAGCTGATGCAAGAGCGCCGCGTGCGCCCGTCTGCCCTGATGCCGCTCTGGCATGTCGGCGGGTGGCTGCTAGGCGCAGGCACTGCCCTCATCGGCAAAGAGGCAGCGATGGCCTGCACCGTCGCAGTGGAGAAAGAGATTAGCGAGCATTACAAATCCCAAGAAGAAACGTTAGATGAAGACGAGGCCGAGCTCAAATCCACCATCGAGCGCTTCCGCGCCGAAGAGGAAGAGCATCACGATATCGGCCTAGAGCAAGATGCCGATAACGCCCCCTTGAGCCCCTTGCTGCAAGCAGGAATCGGCTTGCTCACCCGCACCGCCGTGGCAATTGCCAAAAAGGTCTAGCCGTCACAAAAATGTCATAAAACTGGGGCTGTTTTGTGCTATAATAAGAGCATGAAAAAAGGTCTTATAGTCTTAGCAATCTTGGTAGCAGCCAGTGGCTGCCGCCCGATGTCGCTCTATTCGGTTGGCCCCTCAGGCCCGCCAGAATACCGCCTCGGCTGGGAAGATGGCTGCGATACCGGTCTTTCTGCACAAGGCAGCCCTATCTATAAATTTATGTATGGTTTCAAAAAACGCCCCGAAATGGGCAGTAATGAGCTCTACAAGCAAGCCTGGAACGAAGGCTTTACCTATTGCCGTTTCGCCATTGGTCGCGAAGGCGATATTATTTAGAGCAGTACCTCTTTCTTTTTTCAAAAAGCCTAGCTATGTTCATGCGCGTAGATTTACGTGAGGCTGTGGGAGTATAGCTCAGCGGTTAGAGCAGGGTGCTCATAACGCCTTGGTCGTGGGTTCAAATCCCTCTACTCCCACCATCTCGCACCAACGAGGATTGCCATGGCCGAACCTATTCCAGCAGAAGACGTGCTCGAAGACGCCATCGAAGAGATCGCGCCTCGTGATGCGGTCGAGCAAATCAAAGAAGCACTCGATGAAGGCGATACGCGCGAAGTCGATATCGTACTGGAGAATCTGCACGCGGCGGATAAGGCCGAAGTCATCACCATGCTGCCGAGTGACCTGCGTATCGAACTGGTCGAGCATATGGTCTCCGAACTCTGCCCCGAGGAGTTTGACTCCGAAATCCTGCCTTACCTCGAAGGTGACGTTGCTAGCCAAGTCATTGAAACACTGGGCTTGGAACAGAGTGCCGACGCGATTCAACAACTCGAAACCGATGACGCACTCAGCATCATCGAAGAACTCAAAACCGCCGCACAAGAAGAGCTGATTGGCGCCCTACCCGCCCGCTTGAGTGGCGAAGTGGCCGAAGGCCTGACCTTTGCCGAAGAATCCGCCGGCCGCTTGATGCGCCGCGAATTGGTCTCCGTGCCAGACTTTTGGACGGTCGGCCATGCTATCGACTTTATGCGTAAGCAGGAAAGCTTGCCGGAGAGTTTCTATATTATTTACACCGTCGATGCACGCTACCACGTAACAGGCCGCGTACTGCTTGCCAAGCTGATGCGCAGCAAGCGTGCGACGCCGCTCAGTGAATTGGCGGAGAAGGAAGTATACAGCGTTCACCCCGACACCGATCAAGAAGAAGTCGCCTATATGTTCCGCAAATATGCGTTAGTGGAAGCGCCGGTGGCCAACAGCGAGGGCCGCTTGCTCGGCACCATCACGGTGGATGACGTGGTCGATGTTATCCAAGAAGAGGAAGAAGAAGACTTCCTGCGTGCCGGTGGTCTGCGCGCGCTCGATTTGAACACCGCTATTTTCGCCACCATTCGCCAACGCTTTCCGTGGCTGCTCATCAATTTGGGTACGGCGATTCTTGCCAGTATGGTCATTGGTGCATACAGCGAAACCATTGAGCAATTGGTTGCACTCGCCGTTCTCATGCCGATTGTCGCCTCCATGGGCGGTAATGCAGGCACGCAGTCCGTGACGATTGCGGTACGCGCATTGGCAACCAAGGAGCTGCGAAACAGCAACGCCTTGCGTACGGTGCGCAAAGAATTTCTGGTAGGAACTGTGAACGGCCTGCTCTTCGCGGTTATTGCAGCCGCAGGCGCGTATCTCTGGTTTGGCGATGCACAGCTTTCACTCGTGCTGGCAGGTGCGACGATAGGCACGCTCATGCTCGCGGGCCTCAGCGGTGCGGTTATCCCGCTCGCGCTGAACAAGCTGAAGCTGGACCCTGCCGTTGCCTCAGGCATCTTCCTCACCACTGTCACCGACGTGGTTGGGTTCTTCTCATTCTTAGGGTTGGCTGCGTGGCTAATGCTCTAAGCGAAACGCTTATTGCACGATACGCAGATTCTCAAGGAACTCGACTTTATCGTCATCCGCATCCGGCGTGAGATCTCCGATATCGCGGTCATCCAAGAAGATGCGCTCCACATGCTTGAAGCTACCGTCAATAGTCGCACCATCCTCAACAGATAGGCTCTCATGCATAATCATGCCATCAATATGCGCCGTTTCGGCGAGCATCACCGTGCGGGCCTTAATCGTGCCCACCACATTACCGAAAATCTTCACCGCATCGGCCATAATGTCGCCACGGATACGCGCGCCATCGCGCACAATCACGCTCTCGGCCTTCACATTGCCATCCACAATACCGCTAATATCGGCAAGGCCATCGCTGATTACATTGCCCAAGATACTCATTTCAGAGGAAATCACTGACGGTTGCGCTTTGGCAAATACCGCCGCTGGTTTTCTACTCTTCGTCTTTTTTCCGAACATTTTCGCCTGCCTTTACAAAATGATATGGGTTAAGTGGCTTATTATCCACGCGCACTTCATAGTGCAAATGCGCGCCGGTACTCCGCCCAGTGCTCCCCATAATACCAAGCTTTTGGCCTTCTGTCACTTTTTGGCCTTTCAGCACCGCAATGCTGGCCATATGGGCATAGCGGGTAACAATACCCAGCCCGTGATCTACTTCTACACAATTTCCATACGCGCCCTTGCGACCCGCAAACACTACCTTGCCATCGCCGGAGGACATAATCACTCGGTCTTTAATCCCGACAAAGTCCGTACCTGTATGGCTTGCACGGCGGCCTGTGAACGGGTCACGGCGCGAACCATAGCCGCTGGTAATCTTTGCTTCGCTCATTGGCTTAGCCAATGGCAACACTTCCATCACCTCATTCAAACGCGCGAGGCGATCCAGATTGCCATATAATTCCTCATGCTTGCTCGCGAGCAGGCTATATTCATCCATCGGAACAAATGGGCCACCTTGCGCAGCGCCTTTGCCGCGAGAGGCTTGCATACGCTCTTCCATCTTATCGACATCCAGCCCAGAGCTTTTGATGGTCTGCTCGATTTCTTTAATCTTGCCGCCCGTCACTTGCTCAATCTCTTTGATGAGCTGCTCATATTGGCGCTTCTGCTTTTCCATCATGCTTTCCAAGAATGTCACGCGCTCGAAAATCATCTGCGAAGCGACCTTGCGCTCTTCTTCGTCATAGAGACCAGCAGGGCGCGTTGGTGGGCCAACAAACTCGCCATCTTGTGTGTTATATTGCTCAATCATGAACTTGGCGTAATCGCTGACTTCCGTCTCGTTGCCTTCTTCGTCCACCAGCTTCACCAAATCGCGCTTGAGCAGGTTAAACTCGCTCTCGATACGGCTATTTTCTTGCTTGGTGAACTCCAGCGAGCGCTGCTTCTCGGCAATCACGCTCTGCGCCTTCACAAAGCTACCGGTAGAGTAAGACGCCCAAGACACCCCGCCCAGCACCAAAAACAGCACAAAGAACTGCGTGCGTAACGTGAGGGGGATATGTCCGGTTTTATGTTCGGCTACAA
>CAYFFN010000082.1:0-8327 GCA_964342335.1 uncultured Azospirillaceae bacterium | reverse complement strand
CCAGACATATAGTTGGTCTTGGCCGCCGAGTTGATGATTTGGTCAATCGCCTGCATCGCGAAGTTCCATGTCATGAACTCCACCACCGGCTTGAGTCCCGCCATCGCAGCACCCACACCCATACCTGCAAAACCATGCTCGGTAATCGGCGTATCAATCACACGGTCTGGGCCGAACTCTTCGAGCAGCCCTTCGGTCACTTTATACGCACCTTGATATTCTGCCACTTCCTCACCCATCACGAATACTTCTGGGTCACGACGCATTTCTTCTGCCATGGCATCGCGCAATGCTACACGTACTGTTTGCTCGGTCATGTTATGCCTCCACCGTTACGTCGGTCCAAAGCTCGGATGCATCTGGCTCCGGCGCTTCTTTCGCGAATTCCGCCGCCTCGTTGACGATATCCTTCACGTTTTTCTCGATTGCTTTCAAGTCATCTTCCTTCACCTTATGGTCAGCCATCAGCTGCTCCTTGAGGCGATTGATAGAATCCTTCTTGGTTTTGTAATCTTCCACTTCTTCTTTGCTGCGGTATTTCGCAGGGTCAGACATAGAGTGGCCGCGATAGCGGTAGGTTTTCATCTCCAGCAGAATGGGGCCTTTGCCAGAGCGCACATGCTCAACAGCCTTCACGCCCGCCTCATACACGGCTTGCACATCCATGCCGTCCACTTGAATCCCTTCGATACCGAATGCTTCACCCGAGCGGTACAGCTCATGGCTCGCATGGCTACGCTTCACGCTCGTACCCATCGCATATTCGTTATTCTCGATAATGAAGATAATCGGCAGCTCCCAGAGCTTCGCCATGTTATACGTCTCGTATACTTGGCCTTGGTTGGCAGCGCCATCGCCATAGTAACAGAGGTTAATTTGGCCATCTTTGCGGTATTTATGCGCGAATGCCAAACCTGCACCCAGCGGCACAGACGCGCCCACAATACCGTGCCCACCGTAGAAATGCTTCTCGGTAGAGAACATATGCATAGAACCGCCCTTACCTTTTGAGATACCAGCAGCGCGGCCAGTCAACTCGGCCATAATCGCTTTTGGGTCAATGTCACATGCCAGCATGTGCGCATGGTCACGGTAAGTCGTGATAACGGTATCGCCTTTGGTGGAGGCGTGCTTCATGCCCGTCACCACAGCCTCTTGGCCGATATAGAGGTGACAGAAACCACCAATCAGGCCCATACCATAGAGCTGCCCCGCCTTCTCTTCAAAGCGGCGGATCATCAGCATCTCTTCGTACATTTTCAGGAGGGTTTTCTTGTCGAGCTTTGGCGTGTCTTTGCTATTCTTCATCTCGACTACTGTGTCTTTCTTTTTGGAGGCAGTTTTAGCCATAAATATACTCCCATTCGAATGGCGGTATTTATGCCATACAACCGCACGAAAACAAGCCTTTTATGGCTATTTTAGGGAGTTTTCTATGCTGCGCCGCAACATCACTCGGAAGGTGTTGTAATAACCATTACTTCGCCCTCACCCATCACTCCGAGCGAGCGGCGCATTTCTTCATCTAGCAGGTCTAGGTCCAAACTGCCTGTGCGAATGTGATTCACTTTGTTCTCCATCGCTTCGCGTTTGGCGCGGGTGTGCTCCAAATCTGCAACGATGATATCGCGGCTATGCACTTGCTTGAGATACGCGTAAAGCCCTCGTTCGCCATTAAGCGCATTCACGAGCAAATAGGCTACCGCTGCACCAAACAGCACAGATTTCAGCGCGGCCGCACGCGAGATGGAGATGGACGAAATCATGCAGTAAGCATGGCGGAAACAGGACGCAATTGCAAGTGAGGCGATTAGCCTGTTAGCGCATCAATACCGGGGTAGAACGCAGAGCTTCCGAGGGTTTCTTCGATACGCAGTAGCTCGTTATATTTCGCCAGACGGTCTGAGCGAGAGAGCGAGCCTGTCTTAATTTGGCCACAGTTGGTTGCTACGGCAATATGCGCAATGGTTGTATCTTCTGTTTCGCCAGAGCGGTGCGAGAGCACAGCTTTGTAGCCCGCCTTATGCGCCATCTCGACTGCTTCGAGCGTCTCGGTGAGCGTGCCGATTTGGTTCACCTTCACGAGAATCGCGTTGGCTAGCCCATCCTCAATGCCTTTTGCGAGAATCATCGGGTTGGTCACGAACAAATCATCGCCTACCAGCTGCACTTGATCGCCCAGCGCATCGGTCAGGGCTTTCCAGCCCTCATGGTCATCTTCCGCGCAGGCATCTTCAATAGATACAATAGGATAGCGGTTCACGAGGTCTTGGTAATATTCAATCAGGCCAGCCGCATCGAGGCTTTTGCCCTCGCCTTTCAGCTCGTATTTTCCGTTCTCACAAAACTCGCTAGAGGCCGAATCTAGCGCCAGCACGATATCTTCGCCTGCCGTATACCCTGCCGCATCAATCGCCTTCATGATATAAGCAAGCGCTGCGTCTGAACTCTCCAAGTTTGGCGCAAAGCCGCCTTCGTCACCCACTGCAGTGTTATGGCCATCGGCTTTGAGTTGCGCTTTGAGGGCATGGAACACTTCCGCGCCCATACGAATCGCATCAGACATGGTTTCCGCCGAAATCGGCATGATCATAAATTCTTGAATATCAATCGGGTTATCCGCATGCGCGCCGCCATTGATGATGTTCATCATCGGCACGGGCATCGTATATGCCGCCGCACCGCCGAGATAGCGATAGAGTGGCTGGCCCGTTGCTTGCGCCGCCGCATGTGCCACTGCCATAGACACACCCAAAATCGCGTTCGCGCCCAAGCGGCCTTTATTTTCGGTGCCATCTAATTCGATGAGCGTTTGATCGATAAAACGCTGATCTTCTGCATTCATGCCCAGAATCGCATCGGCAATCTCGGTCTGCACGTTCTCTACTGCCTTCTGCACACCTTTACCGAGGTAACGGTCGCCGCCATCGCGCAGCTCCAATGCTTCCATCGCACCGGTAGATGCCCCTGATGGCACAGCAGCACGGCCAGCGGAACCATCTTCGAGATGCACCTCCACCTCTACCGTTGGGTTACCACGGCTATCGAGAATTTCACGGGCGAGAACAGCGAGAATTGCAGTCATTTCTTATCCTTTAGTCACTTCATCATAACGTTTGAGTTGCGTCAAAATGCCTTCCATATCGGCAAGGCGAATCATGCATGGGCCATCGCTTGGCGCATTATCTGGGTCTGGGTGAGTTTCCATAAACAGGCCAGCCACGCCCACAGCCACTGCCGCGCGCGCCAGCACAGGCGCCATATCGCGGTTGCCGCCACTCGCTCCGCCTAGCCCGCCGGGCTGTTGGGTCGCATGGGTCGCATCCATAATCACCGGATAGCCCGTCTCCGCCATAATCGGGAAGCTACGCATATCCACCACGAGGTTGTTATAGCCAAAGGTCGCGCCGCGCTCGGTGAGCAGGATATTCTCATTGCCCGAATCGGCGATTTTGCTCGCGACATTGCCAATATCATGCGGCGCAAGGAACTGGCCTTTTTTGACATTGATAACAGCGCCCGTCTCAGCTGCTTCCACCAACAAATCGGTCTGACGGCAGAGGAATGCAGGGATTTGCAGCACGTCTACGACGCTTGCCACTTCTTTGCATTGCTCACGTTCATGAATGTCGGTCAGCACGGGGATCCCAAATTCTTTCTTAATATCCTCAAAAATCAGCAACGCCTTATCCAGCCCAATGCCGCGCTTGCCAGAGAGGCTGGTACGGTTGGCTTTATCAAACGAGCTTTTATAGATGAATTGAATGCCCAGCTTGCCCGTCATCTCGAACAGCTCACCGCACACATCAAACGCATGCTCGCGGGATTCCATCTGGCACGGGCCAGCAATCAGCACAAATGGCAAGTCATTGCCAAAGGTGACATTCTGCACTTTTACATGTTTTTGCATGGTCACGGATTAACCTCGTCCACTTCTTCTTTCTTCTTGCTGCTTGCGTAACGCAACATTGTCCTGACTTCTACCTAAAAATATATTTCGCGCCATTTCATAACAGGTTTCTGTGAGTGGGTTAGCCTGTACATGGCTTGCTTTCCACTTGCGCGGCAAAGTTTCCAAGTCAAAACCTTCAAAGAAAACGCACTGGTCAGGCTCTAGACCTTCTTCTTTGACAAATTTCATAAGGCTTTTAACACGGTCCAAATCGCTCATGTAAGGAAGGTCTGCATGATAGCGTTCATAAAATTTCCCTTTAAAGCCTTCTGCAATGAATCTTTCACGGATTTGTGGAGCCCTACCTGCACTATCTATGTCATCAAGCATATTTGAAGTTGCCAACACAAGCTCAGCATCAAATTCTTCGCAAAGTCGGTTCAATCTATCCACCACGCGTGGATGAAACAATCGTTTCTTAGGGTCAATGCCATGCTCGATAAGCCGCTGATCCATGGCATCTATAATATCGCTACGCTCGTCATTTGTCGTTGACTCGCGCCATGCTTGCCACAAATCTTTTAGCATATCCGAGTAAACATCATGGGCGTGCTGCGGAATCGGCCCATCCATATCCATGAATATTAGCCGTTTTTTCTTCACACTTATTTCTTCTTCGCGCGTGCTTTGGCCGCTTTAACGAAAGCGGAGAATACCGGATGTGCCTCGTAAGGTCTAGAGAGGAACTCGGGGTGGAATTGCACGCCGATGAAGAACGGGTGTTTCTTCAGCTCTACGATTTCTGGCAATACGCCATCGGGTGACATGCCAGAGAAGACCACGCCATGCTTGGCAAAATCTTCGATATAGTTCGCGTTCACCTCATAGCGATGGCGGTGACGCTCGGAGATTTTCCTCTTCCCGTAAATCTTATGCGCCAGCGAATCCGGCTTCAGCTCACATGGGAATACGCCGAGGCGCATTGTACCGCCAAGGTCGCTTGAAGTCGTGCGACGCTCAATCACACCTGCTTGCTCCCACTCGGTCATCAAGCCCACCAATTGACCACGTGGGTCGTTGGTCTCGCTGCTTTCCAGTTCGCTAGAGGTTGCATCCTCAATGCCAAGCATATTGCGCGCCATCTCAATCACCGCGATTTGCATACCGTAGCAAATACCGAAATAAGGCACGTCTTTCTCACGCGCATAGGTCACGGCTTTGAGCTTGCCGCGCACGCCATGCTCTCCAAATCCGCCCGGCACCAAGATACCGTCCATATTCTTGAGCACCTTGCCAATATCATCCTTAGCAAAGTCACGGCTATTCACCCAATGCACATTCACACGCACATTGTTCGCGATGCCCGCATGGTCCAGCGACTCGGTGATGGATTTATAGGTATCACCAATCGAGGTATATTTACCCACCAGCGCGATATTCACTTCGCCTGTAGGCGACTCGAAGCGCTTGGTAATGGTATTCCACTTAGAAAGGTCAATCTGCGTTTTCGAACGTACGGCGAAGTAGCGTAACACTTCCATATCCAGACCATCTTCATGCAGAAGTGATGGCACTTTATAGATAGATGTCGCATCCAGTGCAGGAATCACGCGTTCGGCTGGCACGTTACAGAATTGGGCAATCTTGCGACGCTCGGAGAGTGGAATCTCCTGCTCGGCGCGGCACAGCAAAATATCAGGCTGAATACCAATAGAGCGCAGTTCTTTCACAGAGTGCTGCGTTGGCTTGGTTTTCAGCTCTTTCGCCGCGGCAATATAAGGCAGCAACGTTACATGAATAAACAGCGTGCGGTTTGCACCCAAATCGTTGCGCAGCTGACGAATCGCCTCGAAGAACGGCAAACCTTCGATGTCACCTACTGTTCCGCCGATTTCGCAAATCACGAAATCTTCGTCCTTGGTTTCATTAAGCACGAAGTCTTTAATCAGGTCGGTCACATGGGGAATCACCTGCACGGTTCCGCCGAGATAATCCCCGCGACGCTCTTTCGCGATGAGCTTGGAATAAAGCTGACCGGTGGTCACGTTATCGTTCTTGGTCGCATGCACGCCTGTGAAGCGCTCATAGTGCCCCAAATCGAGGTCCGTTTCCGCACCGTCATCGGTCACGAATACTTCCCCGTGCTGGGTGGGGTTCATCGTGCCTGGGTCTACGTTCAAATACGGATCCAGTTTACGGATACGCACCTTGAATCCGCGCGCTTGCAGCAATGCTGCCAAACTCGCAGAAGAGAGACCTTTACCTAATGAGGAGACTACGCCCCCCGTCACAAATATAAATCTAGGCGCCTTCGACACTATTCCGCCTTAGGCACGGCTGGTGCCTGCTCTTCGGTTTCCATCGCGCCTTCTTCTAACAGCACCTCATCTTCACCTGCGACTTCCGCCACACCATCGAGTTTCTCTACTTGCTCAAGACGGTCAGCGAGGGAGCCGCGGTCAGACATATTAGCCGCCACAATAGAAAGCGCCATACTATTAAGAATGAAGAGTGTTGCAAGAATCGCAGTGCTGCGGGTCAGGAAGTTTGCTTGGCCGCGCGCAGAGAACATACCGCTACCGCCGGCAGAACCACCGCCGAGGCCAAAGCCATCGCTGTCGCTCTTTTGCATCAGCACCAAGCCGATGAGCCCAAGCGCCAAAATCAATTGTATTACTAATAAGATTGCTTCCATTAGATCGCCTCACATATCGCCAAAAAGGAGTCCGCTTGCAGGCTTGCACCACCTACCAGAGCGCCATCCACGCCTTCTTGACTTAGAATTTCTGTTGCATTTTTCGGTTTGACGGAGCCTCCATACAGGACGCGTACCGCAAAGTCATCCCCTTTCTGGGCACGAATGGCCATGTGGATAGAGAGATGCATCTCTGTGATTTGCTCGTTACTGGGCACTTTTCCCGTACCGATTGCCCACACAGGCTCATACGCTACCACCAACCCATCACACGCCTCTGGGATGCTGGCCAGTACTTGCTCGGTCACCACCTCCACTGCGCGGCCTTCTTCGCGTTCCTCTAGGCTTTCACCCACGCAAACGATTGGGCTCAAGCCCGCTTTCTCGACCGCTTCGGCCTTCATCTTCACTTGAATATCGCTCTCGCGGTGGGCATGGCGGCGCTCGGAATGACCGACAATTACATATGTGCAGCCTACCGATTTTAGCATCGCTGCGGAAATGTCACCTGTGTGTGCGCCCGACTCCGGTGCAACGCAATCTTGCGCGCCCAGCTGGATGCGCGAGCCTGCAATGCGCGTTGCCGCACGTTCCAGCCACAGGGCCGGCGGGCATACAACACATTCAGCATTTGCGGAGATTAGGTCGGCGAGCAAGGCGTCCACAAACTCGGCGTCGCCATGCATCTTCCAGTTGCCCACAATGAGCGGTCTTTTTGCGTCAGTCATCATGGAGCTGCAACAAACCATAGCTTATCCGCAAAGGCAACGTGATTCTTTTGACTTTTTGCATCAGCGGTGTAGTCATCTAGCAAATAATGAAAAGGAGCATCTATGCTTAACTCCATGCGCAAATCCGCGAGCGGCGTCTTCGCGAAAATCCTCATCGCACTTTTGGTAGCGAGTTTCGCCGTGTGGGGCATAGGTGATATGGTGCGCGGCAGCGGCAATAACGTGGTTGCCAAAGTGGGGCGTGAAGCCGTTACAGCGCAAGAGTTCTATCGCTCACTTCAAACGCTTCAAGCCAATCTGGGAGAAGCGTACAATATTGAAGTATTGCGCGAGAGCCAGTTCCCGCAATTGCTGCTCAATGAGCTAATTGACCGCAAAGTGCTGCAACTCACCGCAAAGGATTTGGGCCTGCGCTTGGATGACGATGCTATCCTGCAACTCATCGTAAAGAGCCCCCTCTTTCAGGATGAAAATGGCAACTTCGATAAGACGCGTTTTCAGATCATCCTGCAAAATAGCGGCCTGACGGAACAAGCGTACCTACAAAAAACCCGTGAAGGGCTGTTGGTGAACCTGTTGCAGGACACAGCTTTGCTTCACAACACCGCGCCACAAGGGCTTGCGGAAGCACTCTATACCACCAGCATGGAGAAACGCTCTGCCGACTTATGGCTTGTTGACCCGCTTGCTATGAAAGTGGCGGATGAGCCTACGCATGAGCAACTTGAATCTGTTTATAATGAAATCGGCCAGAATTACGCCTCAGCGGAAGAGCGCAAGTTTACCCTGCTAAGCTTCAGCCCTGCTGCCGTGAGAGAAGCTTTGGTTGCCAGCCTGACGGATGACCAGCTGCGTGGCTATTACGACCAGAATATGGAGCAATTCACCACGCCTGAGCAACGCAACCTGCTGCAACTTGTTTTCGATAGCGAGGAAGAGGCGCAAGCGAAATACGAGGCACTGTCTTCTGCAGAAAACACTAAACAAGCATTTGAAAAAGAAGACGCAA
>CAYFFN010000081.1:0-8353 GCA_964342335.1 uncultured Azospirillaceae bacterium | reverse complement strand
ACTAATGAGTGGCGGGGTGTGGGTTGCGAGCGTGTCATCCAGCCAGCGGTTGAGCGCCGCGGTCGAGATGCGCTTATTCCACACATCATACATCTTCATCACCGCTTTCATAATATTGCCAGCGCCAATCCCCTCATTCGCGGTGAGCGGCAACATCGGCACGCCTTTGAGCTGCGGGGCGGCCTTCTCGATTTGGTAGCGCATTTCTTCCATCAGCGCTTGCCAATCTTCCACGAGGTCGCATTTGTTCACGGCAATCACACAGGCACGGCCCTCTTCGGCGATATGTGCGGCGATATGTTTATCTTGTGAGGTAAGCGGCTCGCTCGCATCCAGCAACAACAAACAGACTTGCGCATATTGGATAGAACGGCGCGAATCGGTGACGGAGAGCTTCTCCAGTTTTTCCTGCACGTTGGAACGGCGGCGCATCCCTGCGGTATCGACGAGATACATCTTCTCGCCTTTCCACTTGAATGGTACTGTAATAGAGTCGCGCGTGATGCCCGCTTCGGGGCCGGTGAGCAGGCGCTGCTCGCCCAGCAGGTAATTAATAAAGGTCGACTTACCCGCGTTCGGACGGCCTACCACCGCGAGGGTGAGCGGGCCCGCATCGGCATCGTCGGGATGCACGGCATTGTCCCACATTTCTTTCGGAAGCGCGTCGCGCATGGCATCATAGAGCCCGCCAATCCCTTCGCCATGCTCGGCAGAAATCGGCACGGGCTCACCGAGGCCCAAGCCAAAGAATTCTAACGCTGCCTCGCCGCCCAAGCGGCCTTCGGCTTTGTTCACCACTAACACGACGGGCTTGCCACTCTCGCGCACGAGTCCGGCAAAGGTTTCATCCTTGGGGGAGACGCCCACGCGCGCATCCACGGTGAGCAGCAGAATATCCGCCTCCGCCATCGCAGCGCGGGTTTGCAGCATCATGCGGCCTTGGAGCGTATCGTCCGGCGCTTCTTCGAGACCTGCCGTATCCACCAGCACAAAGGGGCGATCACCCAGCTGGGCCGTACCTTCGCGGCGGTCACGCGTCACGCCCGGCGTATCATCCACCAGCGCATGGCGAGTACCCGTCATCCGGTTGAAGAGCGTGGACTTGCCTACATTCGGCCTGCCGACAATGGCTATTTTAATTGGTTTTTTCATGGGGGGCTTCTACCCGACTTTGCCTAGAAAGGTCAAAGGAATAAATTGTGCCTAGCATCCGCCGCCACTTTCTATAGAAGCCGCTTTCTCGTAAACTACCTTGCTCTGCTCATAGCGGGAGAGAAATAGCATATAGTTCTTACTGCCGTATTTGGTCGACACATCTAGCAATATATCAGGCGAAATATCGCCGTTTAAATCCCCAAACCATACGAGGCTGGGGGACGCCCCATCCATGAAATCCGTTTCAAACAATATCTGGCTATGTTTGCCCGTATCGACGCGTATTTCATAATGTTTCAATGCTGGATAGTGATTTTCCTCATCCCATTCATATGCGCCTGAAACCGCTAACTGTATGCCCAAATCTTTGCTAAGAACATAAAGCTCTCCGACGGGCAAAGCTATCGTATCCGTTGGGGCATGATGAGCAGTCGGCATATCGGTTGTGAGAGGCTCATGCTCGCGCAAAGGCAATCCGCTGACGTAGAAAAATGCGGATGGCGTTCCATTTACTTCCCACCAACCATCCCCGTCATTGGATTTATATTGCATATCTATCTGCGCCTTCTCCGCGGCATAATAGCCGTCTCCTTCTTGCTTTTTAACGATAGCAAACCACGGATAGCTCTCCATACCTTCGTTAAAAAGGTACATATCTCCATTGAAGGCGATGCGCACATCATCTGCCAGCACAGGAAATGATAGCGTAAAAACGCCAAAACACAGCAAAATAGAACGCAAGAACATCTGCGTAATATACAGCAAAATCAGGGTTTAGTACAGGCCGTAAAGGGTCGCGTCTTGGGTAAGGAAATACATGCCACCCTGCGCCACAATCGGCATGCTCACCGCGTTGCTTGGGATGTCATATTGCGTGACGAGCTCGCCATTTTGATGGTCGTAAACGCGCATTTCGCCCGCGCTATTGCCTAGCTGGATGTGGTTGCCTGCCACGACAGGGTCAAGCCAGCGGGTTTCTTTCTCTTCTTTTTCGAGCTGCTTCACCCAGACAATCTCACCGCTGCGGTGACGCAGCAGGGCCAGCTCATCGTCATTGGTGACGACGACCATATAATCGCCAACAATCCATGGCGTGTGGTAGGAAGTCATGCGGCGCTCCCAGAGCGATGCACCATTTTCTGCAATATGCGCTGCGAGCATACCGCTCGCATGGAGGCTATAAACCGCACCTTCATGCACGATAGGCAGGGCGGTGATACCGGTGAAGCGGCTAAGCGCGCTTGTTTTGCGCTCGGAAACAATCATATCCATCCAGCGCTGCGTACCGGTGGCGATATCGAGCGCAATTAATTCACCCGAAGAATACGGCACAACGACTGATTCACCCACAATCGCGGGGGCGATATTCGCAAGGAAGCCTGCGGTTTCGGAGATGCCGCGATGCGTCCAGATGACGCGGCCTGTCTTAGCGTTTACGGCCAAGGTTTGGTTATCAACCGTGACGGCAATCAGCCAGCCATTGACCACGCGCGGCGCGGCGCGAATGGGAATACCTTGCGCCAAGCGCCATAGCTGCTTACCGCTTTTGGCATCCAGCGCTGCAATCCAGCCACGGCCAGACGTGGCATAGACTACCCCGTCCAGATAGGCCATGCCGCCACCAATCAATGGGGCTTCATCATTGGCGGCTAACGTATCGGATACCCATTTCTTGGTGCTGATGTCTTTGAGCACATGGGCGGAGATATAGCCACGTCCATCCATCGCAAAGATCGTATCTTCTGCAATAATCGGCTGGGCGACGAGGTGGCTTGACCAATCATAGCCCTTCCCCACTGTGACGGAATCGGCCACTTCGGTCGTGCGGATGGCTAGGTTGCCTTGGTTATTAACGACACCGCCTCCGACTTGTTCCCAGACATTATTCACCGAGAAACTTGGGATAGAAATCGTCTCGCCCTCAGCAGACTCGTCCGGCTCTAACCCGTTCTCGCGGTCGAGCACCTCAATGCGCTCGCCTTCGAGCAGCACTTCTTTCTTGTTATCGTCAGAGCAGGCTGCCACAAGGCATAAAAGCAGGCAGCAAGTGAGTAAACGCATGGCTTACTCCGTTTTTCCTTCAGCGAATTCCAGCAACTCGATGCGCTGTTGCAACGATGCGGGAGAAGTCATGACGTCTTGCACGGGCAATGCCACAGGCGCTGCCTCGCCGCTTTGTTTGGCATTCGCCAATTCCAGCGCATAGACTTCGGCGCCGAACCATTCTTTTGCTAACGCCACAGGTGCGCCTTGCTCTTCCGCATATACCGCCTGAATCGCCGCCAGTGCCGCAATCGCTTCAGGAGAGTCTTTAGCGGCTTGCGTGAAAGCGTCTTCATCCACCGTATCCAGATCCTGACGCATTTGGGCGTGCAACGTGTAGAGCTGCGCAATCGCGGCTACGCCGTCTTTGGAGTCGCCTTCGGCCAAGGGCGCAAACGCCGCCTCGGCTTCTTCTAAGTTACCCAGTTGGTATTGCTCCAGCGCATCAAACAGCGCAATGGTGCGCTCAGCCTGCACGGCCTCTTGCTGCTGCTTCACCAGCACAAACACAGCGGTCAGCAGAATAATCGCGCCGGTCGCATAGATAATGCGCGTGCCGAATTTATCCCACCATTCTTTGGCTTTGTCTTGGCGATACGCCTCGTTGACTTCGCGAATCAGGCCGTCATCATTCGGTATATTGGTCATGGCTTACTCCCACTCAATGGTTCCGGGTGGCTTGCTGGTCACATCATAGACCACACGGTTCACACCGCGCACCTCGTTGATAATACGGTTGGCAATTTTGCCCAAAATCTCGTGCGGCATCGGATAGAAATCGGCCGTCATGCCGTCCGTGGAGGTCACGGCGCGCAACGCACATACATATTCATAGGTGCGGGCATCGCCCATCACACCCACGGTTTTGACCGGAAGCAGCACCGCAAAAGCCTGCCAAATTTCGTCATAAAGCTTATGGTTGCGTAGCTCTTCAATATAAATCGCATCCGCACGGCGGAGAATATCGGCACGTTCTTGCGTAATCTCACCCGGCAAGCGCACGGCTAGGCCCGGGCCAGGGAATGGATGGCGGAACACCAAGTCATGCGGCATACCGAGCTCCATGCCCAGCGCACGCACTTCATCTTTAAACAACTCGCGCAGCGGCTCTACCAATTTCAGGTTCATGCGCTCAGGCAGTCCGCCCACATTATGGTGCGATTTGATGGTCACTGACGGGCCACCATGGGCCGAGACGGACTCAATCACATCCGGATAGAGCGTGCCTTGCGCCAAGAAGCCCGCATCGCCGTGATGCGCCGCCTCGCGCTCGAATACCTCAATAAAGGTCTCGCCGATAATCTTACGCTTGCGCTCAGGGTCACTCACGCCACGCAGGCGGGACATAAAGAGTTTGCTCGCATCAATGTAAACGAGCGGAATTTTGTAATGTTCTTCGAATCGCTCGCGCACTTCGGTCGCCTCATTGAGACGAAGCAGGCCAGTATCCACAAACATACACACAAGCTGATCCCCAATCGCCTCATGCAATAATTTCGCTACGACCGAGCTATCCACGCCGCCACTCACGCCGCATAGCACTTTGCCGCTACCAACCTGCTTGCGGATGGTACTGAGCATTTCCTCATGGAAGGCGTGCATCGTCCAGTCACCGTGGCATCCGCAGATGCGGTGGGTGAAGTTTTTCAGCAGCAATGCGCCATTCTCGGTATGCACCACTTCGGGGTGGAACTGTACGCCATAGAAACGGCGCGTATCGTCCGCAATCATCGCGAAAGGCGCGCCTTTGCTGGTCGCGCGCACTTCGAACCCTTCAGGAATCGCCTCTACTTTGTCGCCATGGCTCATCCATACATTGGGCTTCATGCCCACTTCGAACACTTCCGTGAAAAGCAAGCAGGGCTTCTCAATCGTCATTTCGGTACGGCCAAACTCGCGCTCCTCGGCCATACTCACCTTGCCGCCCAGCAACTGGCACATCAGCTGTTGGCCATAACAGATGCCCAGCACCGGCACGCCTAACTGGAAGATTTCTGGGGAAATAGTGGGGGCATCCTCTACATGCACAGAGGCAGGGCCACCGGAGAGAATAATCCCCTTCGGCGCGAATTCGCGCAGCTTTTCAATAGGCGTGGTGTAAGGCATAATCTCGCAATAGACATTGCTTTCACGCACCCGACGCGCAATCAATTGCGTCACCTGCGAGCCAAAATCCACTATAAGTATATGATCATGCATAGGCTTATTAAGCCTAGCAGGGGGGTGCGGTCAACATCCGCATTACGCTTTTGCATATTTATCACAAAAGAAAGGCCAGATTGCCTCTTTACGCGACATGTGAATTAATGTAATCACTCCACTGGATTTTCCGTGGATTTAACGCTACACCTTGTCTGGTAGAGTTACACACTCGGGTAAAAAGAACGATAATGGCGAGCCAGGATTAGGATATGGGCAAACGGATTGGATTAATAGTTGCGATTCTCATTGCCGTGTTTGCCGCCTTTATCGTGATGCAAATGACGGGGAGCAAAACCCCACCTCCCGCGCCTAACCAAGGCATTGTTGCCGAACCCACCCAATCACGTAATGTTGAAACCGTGGATGTGTATGTGGCGGCGGGCTATATCCCTGTAGGCACCAAAATCGAAGAGAATATGCTGGATACCCAGCCATGGCCGAAACACCTAGTGGTGGAAGGGTTTGTGACCGGTTCTGACCAAGCCGAACAAATAATCAATACCGTTTCGCGCTCTGAGTTCCAAGAAGGCGAGCCGTTCATCAGTAGCAAGCTGGCGAACCCAAGTGACCCCAACTTTATTGCAGGTGCATTGCCTAAAGGTATGCGTTTGGTAACCATGCCAACAGATGTGGTAACCGGCCTTGCGGGTTTTGTGTATCCGGGTGATCGCGTGGATGTGCTGCTCACACAGGAAGTATACCCTCCCGGTGTTACGCCTGAAACGCCAAAGGCCAAAGAATATATCACCGAAATCACCGAAGTGCTGATTTCGAATGCGAAAGTAATGGCCGTAGATATTGCTGCGTCAGTTACGAATGATGAGAAAAAGGACGAAAAGGGCCCTGATACGGTGAGCATCGCGGTGACGCCAGAAGATGCGCAGAAGCTCGTTTTGGGTAATGAAGTTGGCCTCTTGACGCTTGCGTTGCGTTCACTGGAAGACAAAGATACGATCGAGCAAATCAACCTGACACGTCGCAAAGATTTGAGCCAAGGCACCGCAGCCGACGTGGTGGATGACGTGAAGTTGCCTAGCAAGCCAGTGGTTATTATCCGTGGCATTGAAGTGGAAGAACAAGAGGATGACAATGGCGCACCGCCGCTGTTCTAAGGGATATTATGGTACATAAGACTTTTATATTACGTAGCCTGCTCATCGCCCTCTTGCTTGTGAGCGCCGCCCCCTCTCTGGCTTGGGCAAACAGCTTTTACGTGCCTATCAATCGCTCTGAACTGATGACCAGCAATGTGGATATGGGCGAAGTGATTATCGCGGACCCAGAAGTGGCGGATATTTATGTGCATGGCAAACGCCAGATTTCCATCATCGGTAAAAGTCTCGGCATCACCACCGTGCGCCTGTTTGACGAAGACGGCAAACTCATCCGCTCAGCGGACGTGCAAGTAACCTATGATCTGCCTGCTATCCGTAAAGCTCTGAAAGAGTTCTTGCCTTATGAGCGTGTGGGTGTGGAAATGGTGAACACCAAAATTGCCCTTACCGGTCAAGTGAGCAGCGCTGCTGCCGCAGCAACCGCAGTAGATATTGCGAGCCAATTTGTGAAGCCGCGCGTTGATCCGGTGAGAGAAACCAACCGCAATATAAACACACCTCTGCCAAATGAAGATAACGAAGTGATGAACCTCATGTCGATTATCTCTGGTCAGCAGGTAATGCTGCGTATCCGTGTAGGTGAAATCAAACGCACCGCACTCAAAGATTTAGGCGTAAGCATGCAAGCGCTTAAAGGCTCGGGCAGCACTGCAATTAGTATTGGCACCTCTGCCGGATTAGACAATAATCCATTTGGTGCTTTCAGCTTGTCAGATTCCGCCTTTGGTGTTGGTACGCTTTCTTATCTTAACAGCGCAGGAAACGGGCTAGCTGCTTCTATTGATGCGCTGGAACAAGATGGATTATTTAAAGTATTGGCAGAGCCCAATCTCGTGGCCCTTTCCGGCGAGAAAGCAGAATTCTTGGCAGGTGGCGAGTTCCCCATCCCTGTATCCCAAAGCGGCAACTCTGACTCTATCACTCTGGAATATAAGCCGTTTGGTGTGGCTGTGGACTTTACACCCTACGTGCTTAGCGAAAACCGCATCCGCTTGCAGGTTCAGCCAGAAGTGTCCGAAATCGATAGCACGGTCTCTTTCCAGCTAAACAATATTACCGTACCAGGTTTGACGACACGCCGTGCGAACACCACCATCGAGCTCGCACCAGGCGAAAGCTTTATGATTGCCGGCTTGATACGTGATACGATGAGCACAGACATTGAACAAATACCAGGCATTGGTGAGATTCCGATCCTCAGCAGCCTATTCCGCAGCACCAGCTTCCAGCGTGAAGAAACCGAGTTGGTAATCGCCGTTACTCCATATCTGGTGGACCCTGTACGCTCTACGGATATAAAGATGCCTACCGATGACTACCGACCAGCAAGCTTTATGGAGTCTGTTTTCTACGGTGCTATTAGCTCTATTCAAGGCGGTGTGCGCCGTCTCTCGCAAACCCCTAGCACAGAGGGCCCTATTGGGTTTATGGTAGACTAGTATGGTTCGATCGATTGCATTGGGTGTACTAACCCTTTCCCTACTGGCAGCATGCAGCAAGATTCCTGGTGAAGCCTATTACAACCGTGGAGCGCCTGAGTCGCTGCTGGATGTTTCTTCAGAGGTAGTAAACCTTTCTGTAGCAAGCGAACCGGCTCTAGACGAATTGGCAGAGTGGATTAACCAAGACCAGCCGACCCGTGCTGAACTTTATTGCATGGACGGAGACTCTCGTTGCGCAGCGGCCCAAGAGATTCTCGATCTTTACGGCGTACCATCCACTTATGTTCCTGCAGCAGATACCACTGTTACACTGGTCTATGAGCGTGTGATTGCCCGCGACTGTGAGCAGCGCTATATTGATAACAGTGTGAACCCATACAATCTGAATCACCCCAC
>CAYFFN010000080.1:0-8430 GCA_964342335.1 uncultured Azospirillaceae bacterium | reverse complement strand
GGCCGCAACCGTTGAGGAAGGCGTCGCAGTCGGCGTCGTCACTTACGCACCTGCAGGGGATTGGCCGAGATTATGCAGCATCATGGCGATTTTTTCTTGGCGCTGCTTGAGTTGTTCAATCGCGCTCTTATGCATAATGCGGTCGAGGGAAAGCTCGACAAAATCAATCACGATGGCGACCACCGCTTCGAGCTGGCGTTTGATTTTCTTGGCCACCAAATCCGCAATGTTGCGCAGGCCGTTATAGCCTTCTTCGCCCATTTCCATCACGTTGGCGCGGTATTCTTCAATCGCGGCGAAGGCCTTGCGCAGTGCGCCTTCCACCTTGTTTTTATTGCCTTGATGTTTTTTGCCTGCGGCGCTTGCTTCGGCATGGGCCATAAATTCATCGCAGAGAATATCGGCCGTTTCGCCAATCTGTGCGGCGAGAGGCTCAACCAGCGTGAGCTGCGCCTCAGGGTCTTTCACAAAGTCGCTCTCAACCGTGTCTAGCAGCTCTTCTGCCATGTCATAGAGCGCTTCGATCTCGAAGTAGTTATCCTCGAGGGTTTCGAATTGCATCTGGGGCATTTCACCGTGGCTTGTTTGTACGTTTAACATCTTTCGTTCCTAAACCTTATTATAGCGTTATCCGCGTTGTTGTTCCAGTGGTCCGCGAGCGCGCGCATCTTCTAGCGCTGCAAGATGCTCGGCGTTACCATTCATATAGTTATTATAGGCCGCGTTCGGGTCTTGCACACCTCGGCGGTTTGCCTCCTGATTAAACCAATAGCGGCTTTGCTCCTGCTGCAAGCCCGGCGCGAAACCGACGCCCGCCATGGCAGAGCCGTTCGTTTGCACAGCGCCAAATTGCTGCTGCATTGCGCCCACTTGCTGGCGATATTCGTTATAGCGCTTCATTTGTGCGCGCTGCTTATGTTCTTTCATCATATCACCCGGCGCATCCAGCAATTCGCCCGTCACATCGCGTGCGAACTCACCGGTGGTTTTACCTGTGAAAATGAGGGATACGGGGTCTTTGATCCATGCGAGTGCTGCTGTTCCAACGCCTGATGCTGCCAACCCACCTATTTTTGCAGCTTCAAACGCATTGCCAAGCATTTCACCACCCATATAGGTCATTGTACTGTCGGCAGCACCCATAAAGGCCTGCTTAATAGCTTTGATAGGTTTTCCGTGAATTAGGGAGTCGCCTGCTTCTGCGACATAACTCGCCGCTACGGTAAACAGTCCAGGCACATTACCAATGATTGGAACCATCGCAATCATATGACCAGCGCGACGCAACATGCGCGAAAGCTTCGGCAAACCGCCAGCCGCGCTAACGCGATTGTCGCTCTTTCCTTGCTGCTGTTCAAATACGTACGGGTCCATAAAATTCCTACTTTTCGGCTAAATTACCGTACTATCAGTATAGCGATTCTAGAGACGAAGTGGGTTACAGTTATGTGACAATTGCACGCAACCACTACTGAATTATAAGGATACTTTATTATTTAAAGGCTTTATTCCACCGAAAATGGACGGCCAAGCAGGCGCTCAATGGCGGTTTCGGTGTCCAGATCGTCATAGAGCATTTCGTAGACGGTTTCGCAAATCGGCATATGCACGCCCAGCTTTTGCGCAATGTGATGCACCGACTCGGCGGTGTGTACGCCTTCGGTCAATCCGTGGGATTTATTCGGTAGAATGGCCTTCAAGGACTTGCCTTCACCCAAGCTTGCACCCAACGCGGTGTTGCGCGATTGCAGGCTGTTACAGGTGAGCATCAAATCGCCCATCCCTGCGAGTCCCATCAGGCTTTTCGCCGTACCGCCTTTTACTTCGCTCAAACGCATCATCTCGCGTAGGCCACGGGTGATGAGTGCGGTGCGTGCATTCTCGCCGAGGTTACGGCCCATACAAATGCCCGAGGCAATGGCGATGACGTTCTTCACCGCGCCACCAATCTGCGTGCCGATAATATCCTCACTATGGTAAGGGCGGAAATATTTCCCGCCGAGTAGGTAGAGGAGCTTGTCGGCGAGCATGTGGCTTTCACAAGCGACCGTGGTTGCCGTTGGCAAACCGCTTGCTGCCTCCAGCGCGAAGTTCGGGCCGGAGAGGACTGCCACTGGATTGTTCGGCAAAATAGACTCCACCACTTCGCTCATCAGCGAGAGGCTACCGCGCTCAATCCCCTTGCTCGCGATAATCAGCGGCACGGAGGAATCGACCAAATCCGAAATGGAAATGCAAAGCGGGCGCATATATTGCGCGGGGACGGACAGCAGCACATAGTCACACGCGCAGACATCGGCGAGGTTGTTGCTCACGCCAATATCGGTATCCAAAAATACGTCGGGCAAATAGATGTCGTTCACGCGGCGCTGCTCAATGGAGTTGAGCACATTCTCGTTGCGGCTCCACACATGCACCTTGGTGCCCGCGCGGTTGGCGATTACCGCGAGCGCCGTACCCCACGCACCTGCACCAATGATCCCAAGTTTTATCTGACGCCCCTTCATCAAGCCGCCACCGCAAAGCCGATGACGACAGACTCGCCTTCGAGTTGGTTTTCGAAATGGTGCGGCTGAGTCTCTGCATCGCCCTCTTGTAGCGATGCTGCCAGCACCTGCTCGGAGATATAGCCCGCATGCAACTGCACCGCGCCGCGCACCTTCTCCGGCGCGTTGATGTGTAGCGCAATCTTATCGGAAATATGCAGGTCGGCTTGCTTGCGTGCATCCTGAATGAGGCGCACGAGGTCGCGGGCACGGCCTTCATCTTCCAGCTCGGGGGTGATGGTGAGGTCTAGCACCACAAGCGCATCGTTGGTAGAAAGTGCTAGCGCGCCTTCTGCGTCTTTGGCTTGCAGCTGCAGCTCATATTCCTCGGGCAGCAACTTCATGCCGCCTACAATCATCTCGCCGCCTTCTTGCTTCCAATCGCCTTGCTTGGCGGCTCCGGCAACGGATTTCATATCCTTACACAAGCGCGCACCGGCGACTTTGAAATTCAGCGTGAGCTTATGTTCCGCCACGCCAGAAAAATCATCGGCAAAGACGATAGACTTCACATTACATTCATCGGCGATGAGTTGCTCATAATCCTTCAAACGCGAGCTGCCTGCACCATACAAGGTGGCCGTGGCGAGCGGTTGGCGCGTGCGAATATTTTGCGCGTTACGAATCGAGTGCATGGCGTTACACGCATCGCGCACGCGGTCCATGTCAGCCACCAAATCCGCCTCGTCGGCAATCGCAGACACGTCCGGATAATCCGCGAGATGTACGGAAATAGCAGCGTCATCCCGAGCGAAGTCGAGGGATCTAGATTCCTCCACGCGCTGCGCTTGGTCGGAATGACCAGAATGAAGCCCTTGGTAAATCTTCTCGCTCACCAATGGCAGCAATGGTGCCGCCACGCGCACCATCAGGCTAAGCGCGCTGTAGAGCGTATCGTAAGCCGCCTGCTTATCCTCGGTCGCTTCCGCGCTCCAAAAACGGCTGCGGTTACGGCGGATATACCAGTTGTTCAGCACTTCAAAGAAGCCACTCACCGCCGCGCAGGCGCTTGGTGTGTCGTAAGCGTCTAGGCTGGCGCGCACCGTTTCCACAGCGTGTTTTGCTTTGGCTAGAATATATTTATCCATAGTTGCGAGATGCGAGATGCGAGATGCGTTTTCTCGCATCTCAGAACTCGTATCTAACATCTCCGCTTTAATGCCATCTGCATTCGCATAAAGCGTGAAGAAGTTATAGGCGTTCCATATTGGCTTGATGGAAAGGCGCACTACGTCGCGGATGAACTTGCCTTCTGGGTCAACGCTCAAATCCAACCCGCGCATGACGGGAGATTCCAGCATCATCCAGCGCAGCGCATCCGCGCCAAACTGATCCATCACCTCTTTGGGGTCTTTATAATTCTTCAGGCGTTTGGAGTATTTCAGCCCCGTTTCCGCATCCAGCACGACGCCATGGCAGATACAATTTTTGAATGGTGGTTTATCAAACAACGCCGTCGCCAGCATGATGAGCGTGTTGAACCAGCCACGCGTTTGGCCAACATATTCCGTGATGAAATCGGCAGGGAAATGGCTCTCGAACCAGTCCTTATTTTCGAACGGATAATGCACCTGCGCGAACGGCATCGAGCCGGATTCAAACCAGCAATCGAACACGTCTTCTACGCGGGTGTAGGTCTCACCGTCTTCCTCAATCGTCACCTCGTCAATATACGGGCGGTGCAAGTCTTCAATCGTTTGGCCGCTTGCGGCTTCCAGCTCCGCAATGCTACCAAACACTTTCACCTTGCCGCTCGGCGCGCGCCATACCGGAATCGGCGTGCCCCAGAAACGGTTGCGCGAAATCGACCAATCCGGCGCGGTGGAAAGCATATGCTCCATCTGGCCTGGGCCGATATGATTCGGTATCCAGTTAATCTCTCGATTCAACTCTACGGCACGATCCTTAAACGCCGTCACCTGCACATACCAGCTCGGCAGCGCGCGGTAAATCAGCGGCGTGTCGGTGCGCCAGCAATGCGGGTAGTTGTGCTTGTAATCCTCTTGCTTGATGAGGCGGCCCTGCGCCTTCAGCCACGTGATAATACGCAGATTGGCGAGGCCGTTTTGCTCTAGCTGCTTTTCGCTATAGGGCTCGTCGTCGCTCTTGCGCACATCCGCCACCACGTTGAGACCCTTGAGGGACAGTCCCTCCATATCAAAAATCGCATCGGTATATTTGCCCTGCCCGTCCACCGGCACAATCGTCGGAATGCCGTTGGCCTTACAGACGCGCTGGTCATCCTCACCAAAGCCAGAAGCCAGATGCACAATCCCCGTGCCCGACCCTTCTTCCACAAAGTCGCCTTCGAGAATGCGGAAAGCTTTTTCCGAAACACCTTCAGCCAGATACGGGAAGAGTGGTTCGTAAGAGAGGCCAATTAGATTTCTACCTTTAATTAATTGAGGTGTCGTTTCTACTTCACCATCAACCACAGGATAAATCTCTTTGAGGTTAGCCCTAGCCCAATCCGCAGCAATATAACACTTACCATCTACTACAGAGCAGTTGTAATCCATCTCGCTATTAACCGCTAAAGCTAGATTACTTGGTAACGTCCACGGAGTAGTTGTCCAAGCCGCGGCATAGTATTCTACAGCTTCAGGAGCTCCAGCAGGTTTTTTCTTCAGTTTAAAGGCAACATAAATCGCCTTGTCCGTGCGCTCGCGGTAGCTGTTATCTAGCTTGGTCTCAAAGTTGGAGAGTGGGGTTTCGGCGGCCCAGCTATAGGGCATGACGCGGTGGGCTTCGTAAATCCAGCCTTTGTCGTAAATCTGCTTGAACGCCCACATGACTGATTCCATGAAGTTTTTGTCCATGGTTTTATAGTCACCCGCGAAGTCGACCCAGCGGGCTTGGCGGTTCACATAATATTCCCACTCGCCGGCATATTTCATCACGCTGGTGCGGCAATGCTCGTTGAATTTCTCGATACCGAACTCGGTAATTTGCTGGCGGCCAGAGATTTGCAGCTCTTTCTCCGCGCCCATCTCGGCGGGGAGGCCGTGGCAATCCCACCCGAAGCGGCGCTCGACGCGTTTGCCGCGCATGGTTTGGTAGCGCGCGATGGCGTCCTTCACATATCCGGTGAGCAAATGGCCGTAATGCGGCAAACCGTTCGCGAAAGGAGGCCCATCGTAAAACACGAACTCATCCGCCGCGGGGCGCTGCTGCACGCTCTGCTCGAAGCTTTTCTGCTGCTTCCAGCTCGCGAGGACGTCTTCCTCCATCGCAGGGAAGTTCGGGTTTGGGTCAATCTCTGGGTAAGGCTTGGTGGTCATAGCTTTTATAGGGTAATTCATTTTCGGCGCAGTTTGGCGCGCAACCATAGAAAAGGCAAGCTATTCCTACTAAAAGTAACCCAGATGCTTGGAGAGCGTGAGCACCAAAAGCATGGCCGCAAATGCGAGGCTTTGATACAGCCACTTTTTGACCACCGTTACTGGCACACCAAGCTGCTTTTCTTCGTGGTCAAGATGCTCCAGCGCCCGATGAAACACCCGCGCCCAAACTATATTATTGAGAATCAATAGACATGGAGCCATCACGGTAATAAGCGACAATATTGAAACCGTATTAAATCGCTCATCGAAGCATGCAAGTACCGCCGCAAACACGATAGCGACCGAACCGCCACCAACAGTCCTGCTGTAGGCATGGTAATGGCCGTGTCTTTTCGCGTCTTCTTTGCTTAGCACTTAGCTCGCCCCACTTCGTTGGCTGGGCACAACAGGCTCTGGAAGCTCTTCTGCAGCACTTGGCTTGAAGCTTTGTTTTTAGAAAACCGTATTTGGCACAAAAGTATGGAAAACTCAACTAACAAAGGGGGATTATGCGTTGGCAGACACCAATATCACAGAGATGATTATCGCAATTACCAATACTCCATACACAAAAAGCTTCTGGTGGCGGTAATCGGTAGCTTCTTCTTCTGATTCCATCGCATCAATGATATTGCGCAGGTCTGATTTTAGCCCATGCCAACGGAACACCCAAAAGACCGGCATTGCCAGCGCAAGAATAATACTCGATGGGCCCGCCAACACCAGGCCAGGCATGTGTATCCCTTGCTTCTTGAGCACAAATGCCGCGATGGTAAGCGCTCCACCGACGAGCGCCACAACAACAACACTTATAACAACCCGCAACAGATAGAAGCGCCAAAACCCACGAGCAACAATTGCCTCCAGCTTCTGTTTTTTCTCTTCCCAGTTTGCCATATTATCCTCACTCAACGTTAATGTTTTCAAAGAAAGAGGCGACCATAGCGTCCGTCTTTTGTAGTATTTCTTCGCTCATAATCCCCGCCTACCGCTGAAACCATAATAATGGCACAGCAGGCTCACACAAATTATTAAGGGAAACTATGCAGAGATGTAGCGCAAAAAGATGGGGTCTGAAGCATGATTACGCCGCGAATAACACACGGAAATTTGCAATCATACCCCAAACCCCATATACCAGAAGGACCAAGGGACTTATGAGTGGTACAAGCAGTTTGCACAAACACTCAGAAGTTGTATTAGTAAGCTAGCACACATACCGATAATTGCAACCAAAAAAACTTTTTTTTCAAACAAACACAACCTATGCAGGAAAAACGACTCACCACCCGCCTCACAACTTATTGGGATATGCTCCGAAAAAAGGATATCATGCCGGACTTCGCAACCCTCAACAGCGCCGCCCTTCAAGATGTTTGGCATAATTGCATCGTGTTGAAATTGGAACCCGGAACGGACAATGAGAATCGCCGATACTATGTGCATGCGGTTGGGGATAACATCATCCACATGTATGGGGACGATCCTAGCGGGCAATATCTCACCCCTAAGCAACGGCAGTTTCAGGCGGCAAAAGTGATCACCAAGGCGCATGAAATCCTCGATAACCCGCAGCCACTCTTTGACGAAGGAAAATTCGTCAATACGCGCAGCAAGGTTGTCAAATACCGCTCGGTTGTTATACCGTTTGGGAATACAGAAGTGACACACCTGCTCGCAGGGCTAAGCTGGAGAGAATTTTGAGCAAACATAAAGACACCAAACTGGTCGAATGCGGCCGCCACCCCCATGCGTATGAAGGCTCTGTGAACACACCGGTGTTCCGCGCTTCGACAATTCTGTTCGAGAACCTACAAGAATTAGAGGATTACGAGGCGGGCAAATGTGGTGATAAGTTTGGCTATGCACGCTATGGCACACCCACCAGCCGCGAGCTGGAGGAAGCTATTTGCGCGCTCGAAGGTGGCGACAAGGCACGCTTACTCCCTTCTGGCCTGAGCGCTATTACCACTGCCCTGCTTGCCTATGCCAAGAGCGGCGATCATATTTTGGTGATGGATACAGTCTATGGCCCCACCCGCAGCTTCTGCGATGGCATGCTCAAACAGCTCGGCATCGAGACGACCTATTTCCCGCATGATGCGGATATTAGCGATTACCTTAAACCCAACACGACCGTCGTGTTTGTGGAAGCCCCCGGCTCTATCACCTTTGAGATGTGCGACATCCCCGCGATTGCGGAAGCAGCGCATAAGCATGGCGCGCTGGTGATGGGCGATAACACATGGGCGGCGGGTTATTATATGGATGCGTTCGCGCTCGGCTGCGACGTCTCGATTCAAGCCGCGACGAAATATATTGGTGGGCATAGCGACCTGACCATGGGCAGCATCTGCGTGAAAGAAAAAGACTTCAAAAAGCTGGATAAAGCCTACCGCATGTTGGGCAACAAATGCGGCATGGACGATTGCTACCTCGCGCTGCGTGGTTTGCGCAGCATGCCCGTGCGCCTCGCGAAACATTGGGAGAGCGGCGTGAAGGTGGCTGAGTGGCTACAAGGCCGCGCCGAAGTCGCGCGCGTGGAGGAAGCCCTTGGGAAG
>CAYFFN010000079.1:0-8447 GCA_964342335.1 uncultured Azospirillaceae bacterium | reverse complement strand
GATGAGGATGACTATACTGCATTGCGTCCTTTTGAGCTTGATTTAGCTTCTTTGGATGCACAAGAAGGTGACGGTGCAGGCCGCCCAACGGTGCAGGCAATTATTGATGAGATTAATAACTACTTCCAAGCGCCAGGGCCTAAAGTGACCCTGAACAACATGAATAATATCGAGCTTGCGAGCTTGGTTGATCAAATTCCCAATGGTTCTTCGTTGTTCACTTTCGACTTTGACTTGGAGAATATTTCCGATGAGCGTTCGGACATCTATTTCTTGGGCGCTTCAGTCTATGATGATGGTGCAGTAGATATTACTGGCGCGAACACTACTACTATCCCGACCGTGCCATTAGATGCGGCGAACACCTTCACCACAACAAATACCTTTGCGCAAATGACGTTTACTACCGTAGGTGCGCATAACTATGAGGTTGGGCAAACCGTTTACATTCCGAACACCGGTGTTCCCGCAGCAGTGAATGGTATTCCACAAGCGGAGTTTACCGGCTATGTGACGATTACCAGTATAACTGGAAACAGTTTCACGGTTGATACCGCCACGGCGGCCACGGCGAGTGGTTCTGTCGGTGTAGCTGCCTTGGAGGCAAGCGGCGCCTTTGCTGAAGTGCAGCCCGGCGATTTGACGCGCAGTGCAGGCAATTCTGTAAGTGTAGATTTGAGCGGCAATCTGAACTCCGCCTATTATGACATTGAGGTGCAGGTTGCTGTGCGTAACGTAGATCCAGATGATCCATCGGTTTCGACGGTATCCATGGATACCATTACCTATCGTATCTACAACGACACGGAAGATTTGATTAATGACCGCTTTAATGCCCGCTCAAGCGGTGGGACGGCCGTAGTGACGCAAGCCGTGACCTCTCAACCATATGCGCGTGCAATGCTTGTGGATGAGGATGGCAATGAGCTACCCAATGTCGATGGAAATTACGGCGATGTGGAAGGCTATCTGTATATAGAAACGAATGAAGCGCTAGGTCTGTATTTGCATATTGACGAACGAGGCAGTCAAGAGCTTGGGCGTTTGGCAGAAAGTCCGCCAGAGGAAGGTACAAACCGTGGCTTCTCGCATTATTTCGAACTGAATAATTTCTTCTCGAGTAACGAATCGACGGCGACAGGGGACACAACGAAGAACAGTGCCATCAACCTGGCCGTGGAAGAACGCTTTGATGATGATCCAAGCCTATTCGCAACCGGTGATTTGCAGTTAAGCACGCAGCCAACGGATGATGATCTTCCGCCACAATATACCTATGATCGCAATATCGGTGATGACTCAATTGCGCTGCGTATGTTTGAGTTGGGTGTGGACCGTTTGGAGTTTGGTGCTACGGGTGCGATTGCGGCATCGACTACGACCTTTAGTGGCTATGTGGGAGAAATTTTGGGCTACAGCGCCACCCGTGCTGCAACGCTTTCTGCGCAAAGCGAAGATCAAGCATTGCTCTTGGATGGTTTCATACAGCGCCAAGAGGCCATTAGTGGCGTGAATTTGGACCAAGAGCTGGCCAATACCATCCTGTATCAAAATGCCTACACGGCATCGGCACGGGTGATAACGGTCACAGATGAACTTTTTGATACATTGCTGCAAAGCGTGTAACGGCAACGGCTAGGAGGCTAACATGAGTTTTGTTCAATCGGTAAGTACATTGGGAGTGTTCACGCGTACACTCGGCAATGTGGAGACGGTGCAAAAAGAATTGTTCAACTTGCAAGACCAGATTTCGAGTGGGTTTAAGTCACGCAACTTTGAAGGTATCGCCACTCAGACGGAGCATTTTACCGCGTTAGAAGGCAAAATCAAACGTGCTAGCCAATATGAAGAGAATCTTGCGCTAGGGGTTTCGCGATTGAAAACGATGGATATCGCGATGCAAGATGCGCTCGAAATCATGGATGACTTGGAAGATTTGATTGTCTTGGCACGTAACCCCAGTACCCGAGAAACCATTGAGTTTGAAGGGCAGGTGAATTCCTTGAAAGAGCAATTGGCCTCCACGTTGAATCAAAGTTTTAAAGGTTATTATCTCTTTGGCGGAACCCGTACCGATGTGGAACCAGTTATCACGGACCCTATTCCAGAGGGCACAACTCCGGGTGCATTGAGCAATGCCTATTACCAAGGTGCAGCAGAGAATAATGTGTTGCGTGCGGATGAGCGCATTGAAATTGAATATGATATTCGCGCCGATGATGATGCATTTCAACGTGCGTTTGCTGCGTTGGCGTTGGCCTCGCGATCTACGAATGATTCATCACTTGCGCAGGCACAAGAATTTGCGACCGCTGCGCTTGAGGATATCAATACGCTGCGCGCTGAGCTGAATGCTGATATCGTGTATGCGGAGGATGTGTCTGCCCGCCATGAGAATTTGCGTCTCTATTGGCAAGGGGTAAGCGAAGAAATTATCAATACCGATATTGTGGCGGCTTCCAGTAAGGTGGCACAGGATCAAGCTATCTTACAAGCAAGCTTTCAGGCCTTTGCAACTATCAACCAGTTGCGCCTGTCAGATTTCTTATAAGCAAGCGATAAATTAAGGTGAACGGTAGATTCACCACTTGCATGGCAGGATAAGTGGCGCTAAGCTGGGAAGCCTCTCTCTTAGCGTGTTGAGAACAAAAGAATAGGGAGAGAATTATGAAACAACAGGAGTATCAGATGACCGGTAGCGGCCCTGCCCATGTACCTCCTTCGATGCTTGGCGAAGACGACGCTGTGGCACCAGACAGTGAAGTCATTGATACGCGCTTCGGCAAAGTTACCATTCATCGTGTAAATCCCATTAGCTTTCCTAAAGGACTGCTGGGCATTCCAGACCGCAATGCTTTTTGCCTGACTGAGCTGCCAAGTAAAAAATTGGCGCGCTTCAAGCTGCTGCAGTCGCTGGATGATAAAGAGCTTTCTTTCATCACGCTGCCGGCGGATGCGAGTAATTCTATCGTAGATAAAAGCGATGTACTGCAAACTTGTGCGGACCTGAAAATTTCCGAAGCGGATTTAGCGATGCTGTTTGTGGTGTCGGTTCATCGCCGCCCTGGAGCAGTGCAGCTCTCGGTAAATGCACGCGCGCCCATCTTTATGGATGCGAAAAAGCGCACTGCGACTCAGCACGTATTTAATACCAATAAATACGCCATTCAACATATGATCACTATGTAATCGGAAGAGCTGCCAATGGCTTCCATCCCATTAACTCAGGCGAAATTCCTGACGGAATTCCAATGCCTCGGAGGTGACTGCGAGGATACATGCTGCAAAGGCTGGGGCATGCAGCTCACCCAAGAGACCGTCGATAAATACAAAAAAGACGCACCCGAATTGCTCGATGCGGTGACCAGCGGCGAGGCGGAGCATATTATGCGCCGCGACGAAGAGACCGATTATTGCATTAAGTTCGATAAAGGCTGGTGCGGCATTCACGCTAAATATGGCACCGAGTTTTTGGGTGATGCCTGCCATTTCTTCCCCCGCGTGACGCGCCAATTGGGCGATAAAACCAGCATGACGGCGAGCCTCTCATGCCCGGAAGTTGCACGGCTGACACTGCTTGCAGAGAATGGTTTCGCACCGATAGAAACCGAGACAGACCGCGTGCCGTTTTCCCTCAAAGATTACGTAACGGATGACATGCCAGCAGAAAAAGCATGGGAGTTACATCAGTTCTTTCTGCACGCCGTCGGGGATGAAAGCATTACGCCGGAGCGCGCAGTGGGGCGCTTGCGTTCGCTAAGCGAATCGCTGAGCCGTCTCCCTAAAAGCAGTTGGCCGGAAGCGGCAGCCTTTTATTGGAAATCCGCCGATGGCATTGCCGTACCATCGGAGCCGAATCCGGTTGACCCATTCAACCTGCTCAATGCATTGCAGGGATTGATTGGTGCTGCCCGCCCATCCAAGCGCGATCGCTTGATGGAAACCATTGGGGATATGGAAAAGGCGCTCAAGGTTAAGCTCAATTGGGAGACGCTTGGCATCCAGCTCGCGGATGATAGCGCACAAGCCAGTGCCGATATGTGGGCGGCGTGGGATGCGTCTTATGCAAAGCATTTTGCGCCTTTCCTTCATCGCTGGCTGCAGGCGCAACTTTCGGTGGGCATGTTCCCCTTTGCAGGCCTCGCCGAGACAATGCAGGAAAAAGTGACTCTGCTAGGGGTGCGCCTCGCCACCTTGAAACTCGCTCTGGCCAGCGCTTGCGCCGTAAAAGGCGAGGCGATTGATGACGCTCAAGCGATCCGTATCGTTCAGTCTCTTGCGCGCTTTCTCGACCATCTGGCAGACCCAACCCTCTCGCTGCAGATATACACAGAGACGGGTTGGGTGAAAGAGGCGCGTCTGCGCGGACTTTTAGCTGATTAAGCCCTGAAAAATTTTCTCCCCTATACAAAATCGTTTTTTTACGCTACGGTAGTAATCAATAAGGAGCCGTGACGAGCGTGGACAGGTAAGTCCATTTTAATGCATCCAAGTAGGAGGCGACATGGCTATTGACGTGTTATCAAGCAGTTTTTCTGCGGGAGTCGCCCGCAGCAATTTGACCCGTGCGTCATCGCGGGCAACCGCGTCTATCGCGAAGCTTTCCAGTGGCAATCGTATCACCAACGCGTCTGATGATGTGTCAGGCATGGCGGTGGGTACTGGCTTACGCAGCAAGGTGAAAACTTTGCAGGCAGGGCTGCAAAATACCCTGCAATCTAGCTCCATGCTACAAGTGGCTGATGGGGCGTTGGCAGAAATTAGCGACATTTTGCAGCGGCAAAAGCAGCTTGCAGTGATGACGGGCTCTGGCGCAATGACCGACCAAGAGCGCGAATTCTTCAATATTGAATTTCAAAATCTGAAGGATGAAATTGAGCGACTAACCACCTCGACCAACTTTAACGGTGTGTCGTTGTTGAATGGGTCGCCGATCGAAACCAATGACGATACTACGATTGCTAACTCCACATTTTTTTATGATTTAGGCACACAGGCCGTTGCGAATGGCGTGGGCGCCGGCCGTATGCTGATTGTGGATGCGACGGGGAATCCGTTACCTCCGCTGGAAAATATTATTCAGAACACGCAAGTGTATGGCGGCATTGACGATATTGAAGTCGCGAACACTGCTTATGGCGTTGCCGCAGATATTGCGGTCACCATTAATGGCGTGGAGTTCACGGGTAAAATTACACATAATGGCACATCTGCCTTGGTGCAAAGCGGAGAGGATTACCTGCTTGTCGGCACAGCGCCGTTTAATTTAACGGATCCGGTTACGGCAGAAGTTTCTCTTTTGCAGATGAAGGATGATTTGAAAGATGTCGTCGTCTCTCGAAACAGGCAGTTCACCAATGTAAACTTTGAGGGCACGCTTTTAGACGGGGCGAATACGCGCGTCTGGATGACCTCCACCCATTCGGATGATTTTGTGACGGTGGAGAATTTCCGTTTTGTCTCAGGGGTTCCGCAATATGCGGGTTCTCTGGTGCAAGTTGATGTGGATGGTATAACGAGAACCGCTCGCGTGCCAGATACGCTCAATAACGCGGTGAGCCTTTCATTCTTTGCTCCGGGTAGTGCGGTGGATCAACTGCGTATACAAATTGGGCAATTGGATGACCCAATAAATGGCGGTGGCAGTGACAATGTGCGGATGGATGAGAATGTGCGGCGTGAGTTTTTAGATGCATTAAACACCGCGTTTGGTCGAGCCGGTAAGGGGCTCAGTCTTGGTATGGACTCAAGTAAAGACTGCGATATCATTTTAGATATACCCCCGGTTACTACCGCCTTTTTATATCAAGGCGCGTCTATGAGCGTTGAAACACTGGTCGAGGCAAATGCGACTTCTATCCAGCTGAATAAGGCATTGGACTATGTGACGAGCGTGCGTGCGGATGTGGGGGCGCAGCAATCACGTTTGAACTTTGCCTCATCGAATATGACCGTCGCATTGCAGAACCAAGATGCGGCGCGTGGGGTGTATCAAGATACGGATGTTGCGCGCGAGTCGACGCGCTATGCAACATCACAAACACAAATGCAGGCAGCAATATCTGTATTGGCGCAGGTAAATGCTGCGCAGGGAAATATGTTGGAATTATTGAGGTAAGTAGGAGGTAATTATGACAGTTGGTGTGCTATCTAGTAGCGGTATGGCGAGTTTGGCGCGTAGTAATTTAACGCGTGCGAATAGCACGTCTGTATCGTCTATTTCCAAGTTGTCGAGTGGTAACCGTATCACTAATGCGGCAGACGATGTGGCGGGTATGTCGGTTGGTACGGGGCTGCGTAGTTCTGTCAGGGGCATTCAGGCTGGGCTGCAAAATGTAGCGCAAGGCACATCGATGCTTCAAATAGCAGATGGAGGCTTGTCTCAAATCAGTGAAATATTGCAGCGGCAAAAACAGCTCGCAGTGATGGCAAGTTCTGGTGCAATGACGGATTCCGAGCGCGGGTTTTTGGACACAGAGTTTCAGAATTTGCGGAAAGAAATCGATCGCATTGCCAATGAAACAAGCTTCAATGGTGTGCCTTTGCTCAGCGGCACAGGCCTGAGCTTGCGTAACAATGCTACAATCACCAACTCCGTGCTTCCGTACAATCCAGATGGAACCAATGCGCTCGGTAATGCATTGGGTGAATTGCGCTGGGTGGATGAAGGAGGCAACGCTTTAGGGCAAGAAGAGGTTGCTGCCTTGCCGGAAAAAATTGCCGGACAAGTAACGGACATAAAATATACGAATGTGAAATTTGGCGTTGCGGCAAATGTGACTGCGAAAATCAACGGGCATACCTATACAGGTATCGTCGCGCATAATGGCACGACCTCAACCGTTACAGATGGCACGAATTATATTGAGCTGGGGTTGGGAACGGTTGACTTGACGAATGGAGCGACAACTGCTGTCTCGCAAAATATCGCTAATAATGCATTTTCGAATATGTTTATTACGCGTAGAACCACCGCAAATTTTGAGCATCATGTTAGTAGCTCGACCTTTCCAAATAATGCGTTCATTGAAAGGGTGCGTGTGCATTCCTATATGCCAGGATCCCAACCAAAAATTGATAATGTAAGATATTTAGGAAACGATGGTGCGGTAGGCACGTCCCGGCTGGCTCTCGATTTGAATGGTAGGACGTTGGTTGCAACTTCGGTGCCTGACGATATTGCGGGAGCGACGAATTTATACTTTGATGCGGAAGGTACAACCATCGATCGGGTGTGGATACGTGTGACGGGTATTACCGATGTGAACGGAGACAATATACGTCTCGATGAAGGGTTCAGAGATCAAGTTATTAGTGCCTTGAACCGCCAACTAGCGCTAGCAGGCGATGGCTATAATATGGGGATTGGAAGCGCGACTTCAACAGACATCAACGTGGATATTGGTGCAGTAACGACTTCTGTATTGTACGAGGGAAATGCGGTTGGGTTAAAAGACCCGTCTTCAGCCAACATTACCTCTATTCAACTGAACAAAGCGATTGATTACGTGACGAGCGTGCGTGCAGATGTGGGGGCGCAGCAGTCACGTCTGAACTTTGCCTCATCGAATATGACTGTCGCGCTGCAGAATCAAGACGCGGCGCGTGGGGTGTATCAGGACACGGATATTGCGCACGAGTCGACGCGCTATGCAACGTCACAAACCCAAATGCAGGCGGCTATATCGGTGCTTGCGCAAGCGAATGCAGCACAGAGTAATATGTTGGAACTGTTAGGATAGAGAGGAGGATAATGTGCCGATAGATGTGCTTTCAAGCACGGGAATGGCAAGCGTAGCGCGGAGCAACTTGACGCGCGCGAACGGTGCGTCTTTGTCTTCAATTACCAAGCTCTCTAGCGGCAATCGTATTACTAACGCAGCGGACGATGTGGCAGGCATGTCAGTCGGAACAGGTTTACGCAGTTCGGTCAAAACCATCCAGGCCGGATTGCAAAATGTAGCACAGGGAAATTCTATGCTACAAATAGCGGAGGGAGGATTATCGCAAATAAGCGAGATACTCCAGCGGCAAAAGGAGCTAGCGGTGATGGCAAGTTCGGGGTCCATGACGGACTCCGAACGAGGCTTTTTAGATACGGAGTTCCAGAATTTAAAGATAGAAATAGATCGCATCGCAAACGAGACCAGCTTCAATGGGGTTCCGTTGTTGAACGGTTCCAATATAAAAGGGGAGCCATTATTGCAGGGAGCAAACCCAGTGCTGCCAGTCGATACTATTACGGATTCGGGCGCAATAGGGATTGGTGCAGGTCGACTACGTGTGGTAGATGCTAACGGGGTTGTTGGCCTGACGCCAGATGAGCGCTTAATACACAACACGCAGGTCTATGGAGCCATAGACCGCATCAGCATTTCGGATGTGGCTTATGGCTCGGTAGCGAATATCGAAGTAGAGATAAATGGTGTCGTGTTTTCTGGCACGGT
>CAYFFN010000078.1:0-8456 GCA_964342335.1 uncultured Azospirillaceae bacterium | reverse complement strand
AGAAAACGGCATCGTTTTCACAGCAAAGAAGAAAAAATTGGTCTTGGAGCCGTAAGGCGGCAAAAACTATTTGGCCTCGCGCTCTAGTTGCGATATTCTGTATGCTCAAAATAAGAATAAATAGCGTGCAGGGAGTGCGAAATGGATGATCTCGTAAGCGAGTTTATTACGGAAACGGCAGAAAGCCTCTCGGTTTTAGACTTGGAGTTGGTAAAGCTCGAACAAAACCCCAACGATCAAGAAATTCTCAGTAACATTTTCCGCTTGGTGCATACCATCAAGGGGACGTGCGGCTTCCTCGGTCTGCCCCGTCTTGAGTCTGTGGCGCATGCGGGTGAGAACGTGCTTGGAAAGATTCGTGATGGCGAGTTGGAGGTTACCGAGACGGCTATTTCGTTGGTGCTTGAGGCGCTCGATACGATTAAAGAGATTATGGATTATCTCGCTGATAATGGCGAGGAGCCAGAGGGCGATGATAGTGATCTCATCAACCGTTTGAACGCGTTTGCGGATGGCGGTGGTGCAGTGGCCGAAGCCCCAGCGGAAGAGACTCCAGCGGAAGAAGCGGAAGCGCCGAAGATGCCGGATGTGGAGCCGGATGAGCATGGCTTTGTGCCCGTGCCTGCGGTGGCGATGGACTGGTCGTCAGAAGCCCCTACGGAAGCGCCAGCTGAGGAGGCGGCCGCTCCGGAAGAGGAGCCGAAAGCAGAAGAAGCACCAAAACCTGCTGCGGCGCCACCTGCGCCTAAGCCTGCGGCGCCTAAAGCCGCACAGAAAGACAAAGCCATTGCGAAGGGCTTGGAGGAAGAGAAGAAAGAATCTGCGAGTTCGGGCCTGGCCAACCAGTCTATTCGTGTGAATTTGGACGTGCTCGAAAGCCTTATGCAGATGGTCGGTGAGCTGGTGCTTACCCGTAACCAGCTGATGATGTTGGTGCGTAATAGTGACAGCAAAAGTGAGGCGGTCGAGGAATTTAAAGGCCCGCTGCAACATCTCAGCTATATTACAACCGAGCTGCAAGAAGGTGTGATGAAGACGCGCATGCAGCCGATTGGCAATGCATGGTCGAAATTCCCGCGTTTGATTCGCGATTTGAGTAACGATTTGGGTAAGAAAATTGAGCTGCGCATGGTCGGTGCCGAAACCGAACTCGACCGTCAGCTGCTCGAGATGATTAAAGATCCGCTCACCCATATGGTGCGTAATAGCTGTGACCACGGGCTTGAGCCGCCTGCCGAGCGTCAAGAGAACGGTAAAGGCGAGACAGGAACGGTAACGTTGAGCGCTTATCACGAAGGTGGTCACATCCTCATCGAGATTGCGGATGATGGTCGTGGCGTTCCGGTGAGTAAAATTAAAGGCAAGATTATCGAGAAAGGCTTCGCGAGTGAAGAAGAAGCCGATGCGATGAGTGATCAGCAAATTATTCAACATATTTTCAAGGCAGGTTTCTCCACCGCCGAGCAAGTGACCAGCGTGTCTGGCCGCGGCGTGGGTATGGATGTGGTGCGTACCAATATCGAGAAAATTGGCGGTACGGTTGAGTTGACTTCGGAAGAGGGCCGTGGCTCCAAGTTCCACATCAAAATCCCGCTGACGCTAGCGATTGTGTCGGTGTTGATTGTGAAGAGCGAAGACCAAAACTTCGCGATTCCGCAAATCAACGTGACCGAACTGGTGCGTATCGGCGATGATTCGGAATATCAGATTGAAGAAATCAACGACTCTAAAGTGCTGCGCCTGCGTGATAAATTGCTGCCGTTGGCCACACTTTCGCGCGTGCTTGGTATTGGCGGAGCAGAGCCAGAGTTGAATGAAGATGGTCAAATGCCAGAGCAGTTTGTGGTGGTCTGCAAGATCGGTGAGACCGATTTTGGCCTGATTGTGGACGAGATTTTCGACACAGAAGAGATCGTAGTGAAGCCGGTTTCCGAGTTGCTGCAATCAATTGAAGTATTCTCCGGTAACACAATTCTGGGTGATGGTTCGGTGATTATGATTCTTGACCCGAACGGTGTGGCGCGTCAGGTAGGCAAGCTAGAGGCTGGCGCTAAAGACGCTGCAGATGAGCTGGTGGCCGATGCGGCGGGTGAGAAACGTGTGAGCTTCTTGCTATTCAGCACTGGAGAGGGCGCGCCGAAGGCGGTTCCTCTAGAGTTGGTGTCTCGCTTGGAAGAGGTGGATGCGAGCAAGATCGAGCTCTCGGGTGAGAAGCCGGTGATTCAATATCGCGGTGATTTGATGCGCCTGCTTGATTTGCATGGCAAGCCATTGCCAACAGAAGGTATGCAAGAGGTGATCGTATTTACGTATGATGGCCGCACGATTGGTCTGCTAGTGGAGCAAATTATCGATATCGTTGTAGCACCACTTGCGGTGAAGATGGCATCAAACCAAGAGTCGTATCTCGGCAGTATGGTGATTCAGGACAAAACCACAGACGTGGTGGATGTCGGCTATTTGCTGCGTGATATGGTGGATATGGACAGCCTGAATATTCTCAAGGATAAGCGTATTGAAGATATGAAGTTGTTGTTGGTGGAAGACAGCATGTTCTTCCGCAAACTCACGGTTCCGCTGTTGAAAAAGGTTGGCTATCAAGTGGTGGCTGCTGAGCATGGCCCAGAAGCGCTGGAGATTCTCTACAGCGGCAAACATAAGTTCGATGCGATTGTGACCGATATTGAGATGCCGGAAATGGATGGTTTCGAGCTGACTAAACGTATCCGCTCTGATGCGCGCTTTGACGGTGTGCCAATTCTCGCATTCACTTCTACGGTGAATCAGGAATTCTCTGAGCGCGGGAAAAAATGTGGCATGGTGGATATGATTCTCAAAACCGATCGTGAGGCACTTATTAATGCCGTAGCAGAGCAGCTTCTCATCACGCAGCAAGAGGGAGGTGAAGATGTCGCCTAGTGTTCCGGCCGTTGCCGAAAAAGACTATAGCGTTGCCTATCAGGACGAAAAAGAATTTGTGACCATGCGCATTGATGGCCAGTTGTTGGGCATATCGGTGTTGGCCGTGCAGGATGTGCTGCGCGCGCAGCCTATCGCACGCGTGCCGCTTGCCCCTGAGGTAATTGCGGGCCTGCTCAATATCCGTGGGCGTATCGTAACTGCTATTAATATGCGTGAGCGTTTAGGCGTAGATGCCTTTGAAGATTTCAGCGAAACCATGCATGTTGTGGTCGAGTATCGCCATGAGCTGTATAGCTTGGTGGTGGACTCGGTAGGCGAAGTGCATAATTTGCCGATGGACCGTTTCGAAAAGAGTCCCGCCAATCTGGCGAGCGAATGGCAAGAAATTGCAGCAGGCGTTTTCAAGATGAAAAACGAATTGCTGGTGATTCTTGACGTCGAAAGTGTTATAGGAAACCTCAATAAACAACAATAGATAGGAAAAACCATGCCGAATGCTTTGGTGGTAGACGATTCAAAAATTGTGCGCACAGTGACGCGCAAAATTCTCGAAGGTTTTAACTACACGATCGAAGAGGCAGAGGACGGACAAGTGGCGCTTGATGCGTGCAACCGTAGTATGCCGGATCTTATTATGCTCGATTGGCATATGCCAGTGATGAACGGCTTGGAGTTTCTCAAAGAGCTTCGTGCCACGGATGCAGGAAAGGCGCCGGTGGTGATCTTTTGTACAACCGAGAGCGAGTTTTCGAAGATTCAAGAAGCTGTGATGGAGGGTGCGAATGAGTATGTGATGAAGCCCTTCGATGAACAAATTATTCGCGGTAAGCTGGAACAACTAGGCCTGCTCTAAGCGTGGGCTTAAGGATAATGTGATGACCCAGCCGCTAGCCCAGCCGAGGCAAGATGTACAAGTGATGGTCGTGGATGACTCGGTGGTTATCCGCGGGCTGATTTCGCGTACGCTGGCGGATGAGGATGGGATTGAGGTGGTGACCACTGCCGTAAATGGCCAAGAAGCGATAGAAAAGCTTCGGGACCACCAGCAGGTGGAAGCTATCGTGCTGGATATTGAAATGCCGGTGATGAGCGGCATGGAAGCATTGCCCGAATTGCTTAAGGTGGTGCCAGATGTGAAAATAATCATGGCTTCTACCCTGACCAAGCGTAATGCGGATATCAGTTTGAAGGCGATGGAGTTGGGTGCGACGGATTACGTACCTAAGCCCTCTATTTCGGAGAAAGACTCCCTGCCAGAATTTTATAAAGAACTTACTAATAAAGTGCGAGCCCTCGGGATTGCGACGAAATATGCGCGATATCCTGAGTTGGAACGTCGCGCAACACCGCGTACGGCCGGCGAGGTGGCAGCACCGATCGCTACGGCGCCTGTTAAAAGTGAATATCCATCTCGAAAGCCAAAAGCTATTGCGATTGCGTCTTCTACGGGTGGACCGCAGGCGCTTGTGAAGTTCTTTAAAGGTATGCAAGGTGTTGCAGATGATATCCCGCTTTTTCTTACGCAGCATATGCCGCCAACCTTTACCAATCTTTTGGCGGCCAATATTACAAAGCAAACGGGACGCAAAACGAAAGAAGCGCAGCATGGTGACATTGCAGAGGCGGGTGTTTTATATGTCGCACCAGGTGACTATCATATGTGCCCTGTGCGCGATGGTGCAGGGGTGAAGATTGTGCTCAACCAAGAGCCGCAGGTGAATTTTTGTCGCCCTGCGGCGGATCCGATGATCAATGCGCTGGCCGATATTTATGGTTCTGAGCTGTTGGTAATTGTGCTCACGGGTATGGGGTATGACGGTAAAGATGGCGGGAAGTATGCCAAGGATAAGGGCGCAACGGTGATTGCGCAGGATAAAGAAACCAGCGTAGTATGGGGTATGCCAGGCGCGGTGGCAAAAGAGGGCGTTTGTTCTGCTGTTTTGCCACTCGATGATATCGCAGGCTACGTGAAGAAAGCGGAGGCGCGCTGATGCCACTAAGCGATGTAGAGTTTAACTTTATTGCCAAGGAACTAAAAGATCGTTCGGGTCTTTCTATTGGTAAAGAAAAAGAATACTTGCTGGAAAGCCGCTTGCAGCCGATGGCGCGTGAGTTGGGTTTTGATAGTGTTTCTATGCTGATTAGTTCGCTAGTGGGTTCGTATGATACGGCATTGCTTGACCGTATTACGGATGCGATGACCACAAATGAATCGATGTTCTTCCGTGACACTAAACCGTTTGAGCAGTTTAAATCGATTGTGCTTCCTGCCCTAACCGCTGCATGTGCTGGTCGTCCGATTCGCATATGGAGCGCGGCCTGCTCTAGCGGGCAAGAGGCCTACTCATTGGTGATGACGCTGGAAGAAGAGCGCAGCAAATACCCAGGCCTGCAATATGAGATTATCGGTACGGATATCTCTCCAACCATTCTCAAAAAGGCGGAAAATGGTATCTATTCGCAGTTTGAAATTCAGCGTGGGTTACCCATTCAGATGCTGCTAAAATATTTTGATCAACTGGAGAAGAACCAGTGGCAAGCGAAGCCTGTTTTGCGCGATAAAGTGAAGTTCCAGCATTTGAATCTTTTGCAGCCTTTTAGCCAGCTTGGGCGTATGGATGTGATTATGTGCCGTAACGTGTTAATCTATTTTGATGATCACACCAAGTCTGGCGTGCTGGACCGTATGGCAAGCCTGGTTCAAAATCCGGGCTTCTTGTTCCTCGGTAGCGCTGAAACCATTATGGGCCTTTGCGACCGTTTCCAGAGCCATAGCCCAGAGGCGCGCGGCGTCTTTATTCCAAAATAAGTCCAATAAAAAACGCCGCCACTTTGCAGTGACGGCGCTTGGAATTCGGTAACCGGTGCTTATGCGCCTTCGGCTACTTTCTTTTTCTTAGTTGGCTTTTTTGCGGATGCCTTCGGCGCCTCGCTATCAGCCGCTTCTGGATCCTTCAGCATATAGCCACGGCCCCAGACGGTTTCGATGTAGTTTAGGCCACCAGACGCTTCTTGCAGCTTCTTACGCAGCTTGCAGACGAATACGTCGATGATTTTCAGCTCAGGCTCATCAATGCCACCATAGAGGTGGTTGAGGAACATTTCTTTGGTGAGGGTAGAACCCTTACGCAGCGAAAGTAGTTCCAGAATGCCATATTCTTTACTGGTCAGGTGGAGCGGCTTGCTGTCGATCTCTACCGAACGCGTATCGAGGTTCACGCAGAGCTTGCCCGTGCGAATGATAGATTCGCTATGGCCTTTGCTGCGGCGTACTACCGCCTGAATACGTGCAATCAGCTCGCCTTTGTTGAATGGCTTGGTGAGGTAATCGTCTGCACCATAGCCGAGGCCTTTGATTTTCTGATCTGGGCCAGAGAGGCCAGAGAGAATCAGAATCGGCGTGTTAATCTTCGCCGCGCGGAAACGACGCAGTACTTCATATCCATCAATATCGGGCAACATAAGATCCAGAATGATGATATCGTAATCGTAAATCTTACCAATCTCTAGGCCTTCTTCACCGAGTTCGGTGGTATCGCATATGATACCTTCAGAGGCGAGGGATAGTTCGATGGCTTTTGCGGTGGATGGATCGTCTTCGACGAGTAATACGCGCATGGGGCTCTCCTTAACACAGACTTTTAATTTTTTAACGTTTAGAACGCGGTGGAATGGTTAACATAACGTTAATTTGTTAACAATTCAACTTAAAAGATATGATTTTAGGTTTTAATAAAACCGCTTTGCCGCCCCCTGTTGCGCAAAATCCTAGGTATTTGGCACGCTCTATGCTAAATTTAGGGCCTATGAAAGCTGAACAACTTCTCGCCGAGATTGACCGAATTCCGACCATGAACGTGGTGGGACGGGTGACGGCTGTGAAAGGCCTGCTCGTAGAAGCGGCTGGAATTGCAGCGCTTTTGAGTGTTGGCGCGCGTTGTTCTGTCTCCACTGCCAATGGTTCCGGCCCCGTTATGTGTGAAGTGGTGGGCTTCCGTGATGATATTGCGTTGCTGATGCCATTCGACAGTGTCGAGGGGATTGGTACAGGGGCGAGTGTGTCGCTGCGGGAACATGATGCCTCGATTCGCCCTAGCTCCGCATGGCTCGGCCGCGTGGTTAACGCCATGGGTGAGCCGATTGACGGCAAAGGCCCGTTACCGACGGGGGAGCAGTCCTATTTGTTAAGAGCCTCGCCGCCGCCAGCGCGTGAACGCAAACGTGTCGCAGGGAAAATGAATCTAGGTATCCGCGCGATGAATGCGTTTCTCACCTGCTGCGATGGCCAGCGTATGGGTATCTTCGCGGGCTCTGGTGTGGGTAAATCGATTTTGATGTCCATGCTCGCGCGATACTCGCAAGCCAGCGTCAACGTGATTGGTCTGGTCGGCGAACGTGGCCGCGAGGTGCAAGAGTTCCTAGAAGACGATTTGGGCGAAGAAGGTCTAGCGCGTTCTGTCGTTGTGGTGGGTACGTCGAGCGAGTCGGCGCTGATGCGTCGCCAAGCAGCCTATATGACTATGAGCATTGCCGAGTTCTTTCGTGATCAAGGCGAGCAAGTGCTGTGTCTGATGGATAGTGTGACGCGTTTTGCGATGGCGCAGCGTGAGATTGGGCTTTCTGCGGGCGAGCCACCGACCAGTAAGGGGTACACGCCTACCGTATTCTCCGAGCTGCCGCGTTTGCTGGAGCGTGCAGGCCCAGGCCGCGCAGGGCAGGGCAGCATCACCGGACTCTTCACCGTGTTGGTGGAAGGGGATGATACTAACGAGCCGGTTTCCGATGCGGTGCGTGGTATCTTGGATGGGCATATTGTGCTCGACCGCGCGATTGCGCAGCGCGGACGTTACCCCGCGATTGATATTTTGAAGAGCGTGTCGCGTACCATGCCGGATTGCAATAGCGAGGCAGAAAACCAGCTCGTGCAAGCTGCACGCCGTACACTCGCGACCTATGAGAATATGGCCGAGATGATTCGCCTCGGTGCGTATCGCCGCGGCTCGGATCCTGAGGTGGATGCAGCGATTCAGATGTACCCCGCGATTGAAGGCGTGATTAGTCAGCGCATCGACGAGGCGGTGGATTTGGAGCAGAGCTATGACCAACTCGCTGCGGCATTGCGCATTGAAGATTGGCGCAACACGTTGGAAGGCAAACCCAAGCAGATGAAGCTGGATAGATGATTAAAAGCCTCAAAACATTGATGCGCCTGCGCCAGCGTAAGATTGATGAACTCAAGCGCGACCAAGCCGTGATTGAAGGCAAGCGCGATGAGCTCATTCAGCGTATGGAAATGCTCAAAGCCGAGTTGGAACGCGAGATGGCGGCCTTTGCTGAGATGACAGATATGCGCATTTTCTTTGGCGATTTCTCGCAGTCCATTAAAGAGCGCCAAGGAAAATTAATGAAAGAAGTGCTTCGCCTAGAGCAACGCATCCAGTCCTATGCGGTGCAGATTCAGGGTGAGTTTAGCGAACTGAAGAAACTCGAAATCAGCCATGACCGTTTGGTCGCGGAGCGCAAACAAGAACAAG
>CAYFFN010000077.1:0-8464 GCA_964342335.1 uncultured Azospirillaceae bacterium | reverse complement strand
CGCACCAGCGGCAAGCGGGCCATAGACAATGTAGCTATGGCCGGTAATCCAGCCCACATCGGCCGTACACCAATAGATATCGCCATCTTTATAATCGAAGACATTCTTGAAAGTATGCGTCGCGTAGAGCAGATAGCCCGCGCTGGTATGCAGCAAGCCTTTGGGTTGGCCGGTTGAACCAGAGGTATAGAGCACAAAGAGCGGATGCTCCGCATCGAAGGACTCAATTGGGCAATCCGCCGGAACCGTATCTGCCAGCTCATGCCACCAGACATCGCGCTCGGCGTGCCAGGTAATATCGCGGTCCGTATGGTGCAGCACGAGTACTTTCTCGACCGTAGTGCCTTCCACGGCCTCGTCCACATTCTCTTTGAGCGAAACGGTTTTGCCGCCGCGGTTAGAACCATCGGCGGTGATAACAACGCGGCTATCGCAGTCTTCGATACGGCTTCTGAGGGCGTGGGCGGAGAAGCCACCAAACACCACGGAATGCACAGCGCCAATGCGCGCACAGGCGAGCATCGCGAACGCTGCCTCTGGTACCATCGGCATATAAATAGTCACAGGGTCACCCGCTTTTACGCCCAGCGCTTTGAGCATGTTTGCGGTGCGCATCACCTCGGCTTGTAGCTCGCGGTAAGTGATGATGCGGCCTTTGGATTCCGGGTTATCCGGCTCCCAGATAATCGCGATCTTGTCGCCGTGCATTTGCACATGGCGGTCTACGCAGTTTTCGCAGACATTTAACGTGCCGCCGTCGAACCAGCGAATATGTACATCTTTTTTAGCGAAGCTGACATCTTTGACCGTGTCCCACTTTTTGTGCCAGGAGAGTAAATCTGCCTGAGACTCCCAATAGATTGCTGGATTCTTGAGTGCGAAGGATTTGGTTTGTTTATGTATGTCTTTTTTATCGAGCTGGTCTAGCGACCCTGCTGTGTCAGCTTGCGCCATATATTGCCTCCTGAAACATTATTATTACTAGAACTGTAGGTGTTTCTATTAAGGAGTATAGCAAATCTTTAAGCATATGATAAGTAATAAGAATTTTGCATTGCACAATAGAATGAATTTTAGCAAAACACCCGCGAAAGGCGATTGTAATTGCTCATTTGGTGCAGAGCGTCATTAACAAAAATAAAGGATTTTGTGCATCAATGCTGCGCAACATAGTGGTGTGTTTTGCCGCTGTAAAATGCGCTGCATATTTGAATTCGAAATAAGCGCCCTTTATCTTTGTGACGCTTAGGGCAAAATTTCTTTGCCATCCCATGCGAAACATTTTCCTGTTTCTGTTGGGGTGAGTTTCTGCATGACGTCTAAGAGGTAAGCGGCAGATTGCTCAGGCGTGAAGAGCTGGCCGTCGGGCACGGATTTTTGGAAAGGTTTGGAGAGTGCGGTATCGACCGTGCCAGGGTGCAGCCCAACAATAATAGCCTGTTTATGACGTCTGCCATGCTCAATGCTAAGATTCTTGATGATCATGTTTAGGCCGGCTTTAGCAGCACGGTAACTATACCATCCACCCTTGCGATTATCGGAAATGCTACCAATACGCGCTGATATAGCTGCGAATACTGCGCGGCGGTTCGTGGCGAGTTTGGGCAGGAAATGTTTGGCGACTAAGGCAGGACCAATTGTGTTCACCGCGTAGAGCTTCGCGAATTTCTCCGCACTCAATTCGGAGATAGATTTTTCCGGCATAATGGTATCGGTGTGCAATAAGCCGGTGAGTACCAGCACGGCATCTAGCTTAACACCCTCTGGTAGCCTGTTCACTGCAGCAGCAATGCTCGTTTCGTCCTCTAGATCTAAGCGGTAGCATATGACATTTGGGGCTTGCGGTGAGTAGGGACAACGCGAGAACGCATATATTTTATTACTCTCATTTGCAGCGAGCTGTTTTAGCGTGGCTTCTCCGACACCTCCTGTCGCACCAATAATTGCAATATGCATGTATAACCTTATCAGTAATTCTTATAGTAGTTTAATATAGAATTGCGCGCGTACAAAGGGATGTGTTTCTTGAGGCCTGAAACGAGGCTACGCGATCTGCGAGATAGTGCCCAATGATGTGTCATCTTGGCGCGGCGCCTGCATAGCCTCGTGTATATGTTTGGCGAGAATTTCATGCCCAGCCTCGTTGGGGTGACGTGGGTCGGCATAGAGTGTTTCTTCGTGCTCATCGAATATATTCATAATATCATGCATATATTCTTCTGTTAGCTGAGGTCGCAGTTCTGAGAAATAGGCATCTAGTGATGCAACATACTCATCCCAGTTCATTTCGAAGAAGTATCGTTCAAAATAGGTGATGAGATTTTGCTCTTGCTTGGAATAGTGCTTATGGCCCACCCCCATGCCGGGTTGAAGGAAGAATAAGAAGCCTGCGCCATGCGCGTCGCACAGCCCCTTCATTTGTTTGACCTTAGCGAGGTTATATTGCGCAGAGGAAAGCTTGATGTAATTTGCATTTCTATAAGGGTACGAAGTGGATGTTTCTTGCTTTGAAGAGCGGTGTTCAAGATAAGCGAAGAGGTTAGGCAAAAGAATTTTCTGGCGGGCGATAAAAGAGGTGTTCGCTTTCTCATTAAGTTCTTTTTGAACGGCGGCATAGCTAAGGTCTACTGGGTTGCCAAAGTAACGGTAATCCGCATCGCCACCACCATACGCAATAACGAGATGCGGGTTTAAGAAAAGCAGCTCATCCTGCAAGCGCTTCATATCTTGGGTTAGGCGAGAGCCGAGAATAGAGGAATTGATGACGACTGCCTCGCGGTAGCCTTCGGGCAGCTGTGTATTGAGTTGTTGCTCCAACAAGGCGGGCCACGCATACTCCCCTGACTTGGTGCCATAACCAGCCGAAACAGAAGCACCTACTATTACAACCTTGAAAACACTTGGGTCGCGGGCAATTTCGCAATAATTGCGGTTCTGTCCTTCTTTATTGGCAATGAACCCCTGATTATCGGTGCGAATCTCGAAAAAGTTTTTCACCTTCACTTCTTTAAACCGCTTCTTATTACCGGGGAGGCGTTTAAGTAGGCGAAATGGTTTGCAATTTGCTTTGGTGCGATAGCCGATATTGGCATCAATAGTCATGTAGTGCGCGAAGACTTGATTGAGAATGACCTTACGAAAGGTGAGTTTCTTTTTCAGTTCTTTAGAATCAAAGCAAAGTGGTTTTGCCGCACCATCTCCCGTGCGTTGTAGTAACAGAAAAGCGACAAGTTCACAGCAAAAGCATAGCAAAAGGAGATAAGAGAGGGTGTGTAGCATGACATAACCAATGATTGAGATTATCAATAAATATAACCTTAAGTTATACAAAAAACCAATCAAGGACCGAGACGAAAAATGCAAGAAAACCTTCTTCATAATGGCAATACCGTGCTAAAAAAGGCACTGGATCAATATCTCTCTTCACAAGAAAACGTGGTTAAGATTCAGCCCATTGATGAAGAGCAAAGCATTCCAGTAGAGGATTTTAAGGCAAGTTATGTAGAGCATAAGCGGCCCGTTGTGATCCGAGGCGGAATGCAAAAAAGTGCTGCTTTTAAAAAATGGGACTTTGATTTCTTTGAGCGTGAAAAAGGTGGGCTGGATATTGTCTCGAACCTTTATGATGTTACGAACACCCATCGTTGTTCGATGCAAGATTTGATTGCTGCGATTAGAACGGGGAAATCTTCTTATCCTGTCTATCTACAAGAGTGGTGGTTCCAGTCTGACAATCAAGATATGCTATCGGATGTAGAGGTGCCTGAATATTTTTCAGATGATCAAAATAACGTTGTGTTTGGCTATATGAACCACACACTTTGGATTGGTCAGCAAGGCGCGTTTACTCCTATCCATCAGGACACGGTGCACGCCAACCTATGGACGGCACAATTACGCGGTAGCAAACATTGGATCCTTATTGACCCCTGTGCGGCCTTATATGCGGATGACGAAGGAAACTGTGATTTTACCAGTCTATTACGAGAGCAAAACCATTGTGTGTATCAAACTACCTTAAACGAAGGGGATATACTTTATATGCCTCATCGTTGGTGGCATCGTGCTGAGACACTTAGCAACGCGATTAGCATGAATACCTTCTATATTACGCCCGAGATTTTGCAGCCTTACATTCGCGACGTTTTATCGATTCCTTTGGCGGCGAGTTTGAACCAAAACCTTCTCAAAGACCAAGACCCGATGCGCTACAATATCTGCATGCAGCGCGCGGAAATACTCGCAAAGAATATGGGGCTTGATATTCAAAATATCTTGCGAATAGATACGTCTGGTCAGGCGAAGAACGGTATTTACACGAAGCAAGCTGGGGCAGGTGACGCTTAGTCGCTCAGTGATTCAAGCAAGTTAAGCACCATATCGCGCTTTTTAGGATCCGCTATATTGTTGTAGCGCTCGTAAAGTGTGCGATACTCCATTGACGCATTGGCTGGCGAGTCATCCATCTTGTAGCCGGATTCAAACTTGTTCGCACCGATGTAAAAATCTTCGACCTTTACATTAAAGAGCAGTGCAATCTTAAAAAGGGAAGATGCGCTGATGCGGTTACGCCCATGTTCGTATTTTTGTACTTGCTGGTAGGTGATGCCCAACTCATTGGCGAGGCTTGTCATGCTAATGCCACGCATCTTGCGCAGCTCTCGAAGGTTACTTCCTACCAATTGGTCTATACTGGTTGCCGTTCTCATCCTCGGGGTCCATTTCTTCTATGTAGAAATTCAATTTTAATGATTCGTCCCATCCCAAGCTAATCACCTCAGGTTGCGAGGTGTTATAACTAGCATAGAATTTCATCTTCTCAACTGTTGAAACAAGATCTTCATCAATATGTAATGTTTTGTGGGTATGTTCATCTAGCGCGCTAAGGAGTTCTGGCGTAATGAAATCGCCTTCGTGGTCCATAGGAAAAATCTCTAAGCTACATAGCAAGCTGTTTTTGTAATTGTTACGAATATGGAATCGCATAAGAACCTTGGCGTCTCCGGAGACTTTCTCTGCGAAGATAAAGGAAAATTGTAAAAAGGCTTCAAAGGCCTTTGTGTTGAAGCGCAATTGCTGGTTGGAAGATTCATCGACGATTTCGTAATGCACATGGTCGCTTTGGAAATGTTGATAAAAGCGTTTGAAGCTTTCGGTAAACACTTCTTTTGGGCAGGCGATGTGTGGCGCTACATCGATAAATCTTTCTTGCGAGTCTAGAAGCGAACAGAGCCGCTTAAAGTGTTTCTTTAATTTATGTGCCTCTGTATCGGATAGCGCGAAAAGCTCTTGGGCTAAGCCACTATCATAGCCACTTTTCTCATGCAGGCGCATATTCATTTCATGGAACTTATGATTAAGGTCTAATTCATTTTGCATGCCTGAAAGCACCATGTCTCGGCTTCTGAGAAAAACAGACAATCTTAGTGCTAAGAGTTTGTTAAGTTCAGTGGTTTCACGCATATGGTCACGCATACCGTAAAGAACCGCCATAACATCCTCAGGCATTTCTACGCGCTTTGGATAATCGATGATGGCTAACTCTTGTGTGCTGTTAATGAGATTTTGTACAGGTTTCGAGTATTTCTTAATCAGCCAGATTGAAACGGGAACAACCAAGCCTATCAGGGCCGCCAACACGGCGATGATGGTAGTAAAAAATATATTCTCTTTAATTGCATTGAGGCGTGTGGAGTTCGTTGAAACGTAGAGAACTCCAATCATTTCCCCTGAAACGTAGATTGCTTTTTTGTAGAATCCAGATGTGTTAGGGCCTGCGGTATCAATCAAGCTAGGGCAAGTAAAGCCTTCTTTGCTAACGTTTGCGAGCAGTGAGCCTTGTGCTGTAAATACACACGCGCCACTTACAGAGTCGTTTTCTGCAAGCGGCTCAATGATTTCCTCTATATAGCTTGTATCCTCAAATAAGATGGGGGCTTCAAGCTTCTTTGAAAGGCTAGACACTGAGATATCAAATTCTTCATCGAGCGCTTGTTTAATCGCATTGATGTTGAGTGCCATTACCACAATAGCGACAAAGGAAGAGCTGAGTACGAGCGTACTCACAATGGTGGTAGTTGCTTTGATAGAAAATCGCATTAGTAGGTTACCTCTTCCGCTATCTCTATCAGTTTAGCACTTACATGTACTTTGCTTCGGTCAATATTGCGCAAAGCAATGGTAAAACCAAGGCGGTTCTCAACATGCACGAACTCAATTGCCCCTCCGCGTCCAATGAATCCCTTAAGATCACTGATGGTTACGGCACCAATCTGTTTTGCCTTATATAAAACATTCTGCATGTTGCCCGCTCTACTATGCCCAATAAAAATGATATTACATGTATTAAGCGGGTCATTTGGCTCTTTAATGACTAACTCAGTATCATCGAATAGGTACTTCTTTTTTTTCTGAATTTCCGTCGCGCTGATGGCGATATCACCTTTCCCGATAAAACAAACTAGGTTGTTTTTTTGCGGTGTTTTAGGGATGATGTACTGCGAGAAATTAAGTATAAAAGCTCCTTTCACAAACGCTTCTCGCTGATTTGCGCTCTCTGCTAATGCATGTGATGCGGAGAGCATCATAGCTAAAATGCCTATGCGTGTGAAAGGTCTCAATTAGGTCGTTCATGGTAAATTAAAGCAGCTTTAATAAAGGATTATGCGGAAAATACAATCTTGGGTTACTAAAAGTTTAGTGTAGCATTTACGTAGACTGCTCGTGGTAATCGTCCTGTACGGCTAAAAAAGGCGCTGCTGAACTCTTTATGGTCATCCGCTAGAAGGTTTTGTCCCACTAAAGAAAGCCGCACGCCCTCCATCGGCTTATACACTGCAGAAGCGTCTAGCTTTGTGTAATCCTTTACATTCCCAGCATCCATAGAATCCATATAGTAGAAATTCGAATTCAGCTCGATCTGCTCATTGATGTTATGACGCAGTAAGAAAGCCCCTGTATGTTTGGGGATAATATTGTTCTGGTAATTCACCGAGACAGGATCTGTGCTGCCCGGTGCTAATGAGAAAGATGCATCCGCAAAGCTGTAATTGAGTTGTAGAAGCGTATCCATGTCTAAGTTGAAACTAGATGCCATTTCTACGCCATGGACGGTTCCATGTAGCTTATTCTCGATAGGAACGAGGAGTGTGCCGTTTGGTTCATAAGAGCGCAATTCATCGTAGCGATTGACGTAGGCAGAGAAATCAAACGCAGACCAACTATTTGGTTCGATACGGTAGCCCGTCTCGTACGCAAGCAAGTCTTCAGCATCTACACTGTCTTGCCCGATAACACGTAAAAAGACATTAGGCGGCACGACTACGCTGTCGACCAAATTAATGGTGCGCTCGCCGCGGCTAGGCACGCGGATGGCTCTGGAAACTGAGGCCCAGAGAGTCTGGTTTGCTGCTGGCTTATAGCTAACTCTAGCCGTCGGTTGATATTCAAAGCCAGTGTAGAAATTATGTTCAAATTTCGAGCCGAATGTGAAGATGAGCTTATCAGGTATCGCACTGTATTTTGCCTGTGTGAAGGCACTATAGAGATTGTTGTGGCTGTTGTTGGGGATATAGTCGAGATAGGTAGTGCCGCCGGCGCTTTTGCTGCGCAAATTATCCATAAAGTAGCGATAGCCCAAACCCCATGTGAAATTGAGGCTGTCATTTGCCAAGGGTTTGGATTGCTGCCAATCTACATCAAAGGTGAGATTCTCTTGTTCTAGCACATAATCGGTGTTGCGTGTTGTGTAATCAATATAGGCTTGGAACTGTGAGTTGGCGGTAGCCGTATTATCCTCCCAACGGAAAAGGGAGTGTATACCGCTGTAATTTTCTTCTCCTTCTATACTGCCTGTGATGCCAGGGAACGCAAAGAGTCGTTCATTCTCGCCATTATGCGCTTCCAGTGAGAAGCTATAGGCGGAGGTTCCATTTTGCCAATCCAGGCGCGTATCGATTCTGCTATGCTCGGTGCGGTCATCATTCGCGAGACCGGAGGCTAGTTCGGTGGTGTCATTCACAGTATGCTTAGCGGATATTTTATAATAGCTTTTTTCTCCAAAGCTGCCGCCTTTGCGAAGTTCGGTGATGCTATTCTCGAAGGTGCCAATCGTCTGTGAAGCATAGTTGCCATCGGATTGTTGCGCCTTCTTCGTGATGATGTTGATGACACCGTTGACGGCGTTGGCACCCCAAAGGCTGGCCCCAGGCCCTCGAATAACTTCGATGCGGTCAATATCATCCATCACCACATTCAGGCTATCCCAGAAAGTACCAGAGAAGAGGGGGGTATAAACTGAGCGGCCATCTAACAAGACAAGCATTTTGTTCGCAAACTCGCGGTTGAAACCACGCGCGGATACAACCCAGCGGCTAGAGTCTATTCTTGCGACTGTAAGGCCCGGCACCATACGCAATGCTTCGGGAATAGACGTGGCCCCCGAACGCCGAATATCATCCCCGTT
>CAYFFN010000076.1:0-8476 GCA_964342335.1 uncultured Azospirillaceae bacterium | reverse complement strand
GAGCGACTGCGAGCGCGGGCGAAGCCCGTAAAGGCTCAGTGCCGTTTGAACGTTATAAATAGAAGGCAAAGCCGAGTGTACAAATAAACCACTTGTACTCTGGCTCGACATTCCCGATAACAGTCCCATGAACTTTACCGCTGATATTCTTGCCGAGGCGCTGCTGCATACGGGGCTGCCTGTGTTTAAAGAGATAACGCTTTATGCCACGTTGCTGTTTGAGGCGATGCCGGAGCAGGCGGCGCTGGCGGCGGCGATTAAAGGCGCAATAGCGGCGCTGGTGATGTGGCTGGCGCTCGGGCGCATCGTCACCATTCTCTCTGAAAAAAAGGGATGGAAGCCGATAGAGAAAACCAAAAAGAGCTTCCACAAAGCGGGCTGGTTTATGCCGATGGCGCTGCTGTTCAGCTTCACCCCTGCGGGCTTTATGATTGCCTTCGCCGCAGGCATCTTCCGCACGTCACTACTGAGCGCATTCCCCGCCATCCTCTTCGCCCAAGCCATCTATTACTACGGCATGGTCGCGCAGAGCTACTAGGCATTTTCGTCATTGCGAGTGTAGCGAAGCAATCCAGTGACTGGATCGCCGCGTCGCTCCCGCTCCTCGCGATGACGGCAGAACAAAAAAGAAAAGGAAGCACCGAAGTGCTTCCTCTGTATGCCAACTTACTTGGGTTGAACCACGAAGGTTGGCATTTTTGGTTTGAAGTCCCACCTCCTCATCGCATGGTAAATACATGCGGTTGAGAAGCCGTCCCAGAAGTTGGGACGGCGGGTAACTATAGGCGGAACGCCCTCGCCAGACCAGTTGGGGTCTATCCAATCTACGACGAAATAAATTTCGTCGTGATCAGGAAATTTTATCCTCTGAATACCCGGTTCAAACGGTACTATCCATTCTTCGCCATGATGACGAAAAATGTGGAAATGATTTCCCTCGATAGTTGTGAAGGCATTCATTAGCATTTTTTTCTCCTTTCAAGACAAGTCCTCGCCCATCAGCTCGAACATGTCTGTAGCCTGACGGTTACAAAACATGTGGGTAACCAGATAGGCAAAAACAGTTCAGCCTACCGCAGGAATGTTACGGGAATATGACGAATGATTCCGCTTTGTAGCTTGTCATAAAACTGTCATCACCCGCTGCTATACTGGGAAGGATTCGTCTTATTTTTTCAAAATGAGTAAGAGTCGTGTGGATGACCACACAACCAGACTGTCAAAAGCATACGAAAGGAAAAAAATGTATCTGACAGCCATTACCGCCTTCCCGGCGAATGAGTTGCGTCTCACCCTGATGGATGCTGACGACACACTGGCGAACGGACAAACCGTCCGCGTTACGCTTAAAAATATCGGTGGCAAACTGGTCGTGACCAGAGAGTTCACCGAAGCAGAAGATGAAAACCTTCTGCACCGCGCGGCGGCAGAATTGGCTGCTGCTCTTCGCGATTCCGAGTTGATGGAGTATTCCTTCACGCTTAAAAATGGTGAAGAGATTGTTGCTGAAGCAACTGCGATGGCGTCTGACGAGCGTGGCTGGAGTTTCTCCGCTAGGCTTCCGAAGATGGCTGTTTTGTCGAAGAAGGTGCAGGCTCATGCCGCACCTGAACAGAAGCAACAACAGCAACAAGCCGCGTAAAACAAGCTGGGAACGTTACAGGCAAGGCCGATTGCAGAATGCAGTCGGCCTCCTTTTTTAGGCAGCCTTCTTCTTCGCCTTACCCTTACCGCCCGACTTCTTCGCCGAGGCTTTCTTGTTCGGCGCGGCCTTTGGTTCGGGTTTGCCGTTTTCTAGCAGGGGCTTGAGGTGTTGGCCGGTGATGCTGCCTTTGGTCGCTACGACTTCTTCTGGCGTGCCTACGGCGACGACTTTACCACCCTTGTTACCGCCACCCGGGCCGATATCAATCACGTGGTCGGCGGTTTTAATCACGTCGAGATTATGCTCAATCACCACAATCGTATTGCCGCTATCCACCAGCGTGTGTAGCACTTTCAGCAGGCGATTAATGTCCTCGCTATGCAGACCGGTTGTCGGCTCATCGAGGATGTAAAGCGTGCGCCCTGTCGCGCGTTTGGAGAGCTCCTTCGCCAGCTTGATACGCTGCGCCTCACCACCCGAAAGCGTGGTGGCCGATTGGCCAAGGCGGATATAGCCCAAGCCCACCTCTTGCAGCGCGAGCATCTTCTCCTTCACGCTTTTATGCGCGGCGAAGAAATCCACCGCCTCATCGACGGTCATGTTCAGCACGTCGGCAATCGACTTGTCTTTATATTTAATCTCCAGCGTCTCGCGGTTATAGCGCTGGCCCTTACATTGGTCACACTGCACATACACATCCGGCAGGAAGTGCATCTCGATTTTAATCAGCCCATCGCCTTGACAATTTTCGCAGCGTCCGCCCTTCACGTTGAAGCTGAAACGCCCCGGCTTATAGCCGCGCGCTTTCGCCTCGGGCAGGCCGGTGAACCAGTCACGAATCGGGCCGAAGCCGCCCGTATAGGTCGCAGGGTTAGAGCGGGGAGTACGGCCAATCGGCGATTGGTCAATCTCGATAATCTTATCGATGAACTCCAAGCCTTTGATGGCGTCATGCGCGCCCGGCGTCACCTTGGTGCCATGCATGCGCTTGGTCACGGCTTTATACAGCGTCTCGATAACGAGGCTGGATTTACCGCCGCCGCTCACACCCGTCACAGCCGTGAAGGTGCCGAGTGGAATATCGACATTCACATTTTGCAGATTGTTCGCGCGCGCATTCTCGATGCGGATTTGCTTATGCGGTAGAATGTCGCGGCGCTCTTCCGGCACGGCGATATATTTCTCGCCGGAGAGATATTGTCCGGTGATGCTGTTCTTGTTCTTGCAGATTTCATCCAGCGTGCCTTCCGCGATGATATGCCCGCCATGGATACCCGCGCCGGGGCCGATATCGACGATATGATCCGCCATGCGCATCGTGTCTTCGTCATGCTCCACCACAATCACCGTGTTGCCCAAATCGCGCAGATGCTTGAGCGTTTCCAGCAGGCGGTCATTGTCGCATTGGTGCAGACCAATCGATGGCTCATCCAGCACGTACAGCACGCCAGAGAGGCCGGAGCCAATTTGTGAAGCAAGGCGGATACGCTGCGATTCCCCGCCCGAGAGCGTGCCCGATTCGCGACTAAGCGTCAGGTAGTCTAGGCCGACATTGTTCAGGAAGCCAAGGCGCTCGCGAATCTCTTTCATCACCTTCTCGGCAATCTTCGCTTGGGTCTTGTTGAGTTTCTTATCCAGCTTGGTGAACCATTCCACCGCCTCATCAATCGTAAAGCGGCACACTTCGCCTACATGCAGCCCGCCGACTTTCACCGCGAGTGCCTTCTCGTTCAGGCGGTAGCCACTACATGCCTCGCAATGGGTGACGTTTTGGTATTTCGCCAACTCCTCGCGCACATAGGCGGAGTCCGTCTCGTGGTAGCGGCGCGTGAGGTTGGGGATCACGCCCTCAAACGGCTTGTCCGAAGTGAAGCTGCGCATGCCATCGAAATAGCTGATTTTGATTTGCTCATCGCCCGAGCCATGGAGGATGATATCCTGAATCTTTTGCGGCAGGTCTTGGAATGGTTTGTCCAAGCCGAACTTATAATGCTCGGAAAGCCCTTGCAGCATTTGCAGGAAGTATTTGCTCTGCGTATTCTCCCACGGCGCAATCGCGCCATCGCGCAGGCTTTTGGTGCTGTCTGGCACAACGTTTTCGGGGTCGAAGAACATCTGCGTGCCGAGACCATCGCACGCCTGACACGCACCAAACGGCGAGTTGAACGAGAAGAGGCGCGGCTCGATTTCTTCAATCGTAAAGCCAGACTCAGGGCAGGCGAACTTGGCCGAAAGGGTGATGATATCGCCCTTCTTATGCTCGGTCTTCGCCTTCTCTGGCAGGCCAACAATCTCGATATGCACGAGGCCATCGCTGATAGACAGCGCCGTCTCGATAGAGTCGGCGAGGCGGTTGCCCAAATCATCGCTGAGCTTGATGCGGTCCACCACCACTTCGATATCGTGCTTTTTGTTCTTATCAATATCCGGCAAATCTTCCATCTCGTGCAGCTCGCCATCAATCTTCACGCGCGTAAAGCCGCGACGCTTCAGGCTTTGCAGCTCCTTGCGGTGCTCACCCTTCTGCCCACGCACAAACGGCGAGAGGATGTAGAGCTTCGTGCCTTCAGGCAGTTCGTTCACCACATCCACCATTTGCGTGGCAGATTGGCTCTCAATCGGCTTGCCCGTCGCGGGGGAATAAGGCACGCCCACGCGCGCATAAAGCAGGCGCATATAGTCGTAAATCTCGGTCACCGTACCCACAGTCGAGCGCGGGTTTTTGCTGGTGGTCTTCTGGTCAATCGCAATCGCGGGGGAGAGGCCGTCAATGCTCTCCACATCCGGCTTGTCCTGAATATTCAAAAACTGGCGCGCATAGGCCGAGAGCGACTCCACATAGCGGCGCTGGCCTTCGGCATACAGCGTATCAAACGCGAGAGACGACTTGCCCGAGCCAGACAGGCCGGTAATCACCACCAACTTGTCCTTTGGTAGGTCAATATCGATATTCTTCAGGTTATGTTCTTTTGCACCGCGGATGGAAATCGTGTCGTTAGAAGACATAAAGTCTTGGCCTTTCGTGTTGCTGTCATTCCGGCGAAGGCCGGAATCTCATAGCGTTTATTTTACTTGTTCCTGCTACGGCCTACTGGCCTTCGCAATGAACCTGAGCCCTTCGGGCACTAAAGGGCGAGTCTCCTGACTCGCTTCTTGTCCCTTGATGGGTCAAAACGAGGCCAGAAGGCCGAGCCTTTAGTCGCCGAAGGCGTTAGCCTCATTGCGAAGGCCAGTAGGCCGTAGCAGGAGGGGTTAAAAAATCGAACACGGAGTATAGGGGGGAACAGCCCGCTTGGCTAGAGGCAATCTAAGAAAATTTAACCTTATGCAAGCACGCGCTCTTCTTGTGCTTCAGTCGTGGCGCCAAGTGCGGTGGATGTTGCTTCCATCCCTGAGGGGGCTTCGTTCTTAAGCGTTTCCCATTGGCGTGTGACATTGCGGCGCAGCGCATGCAGTGCTTGCTCTTCATCCAGGCTAAAACATAATGTTTTTCCATCCTCTTCAATCAGGCGATAAACGTACTCCACGCCTGCGTTTTTAAGGATTTCTTTCATATGCCCATAATGCGGATCCGCGTCATAAGGGATAGTAATGTGCATCTTGCCATCCTTATTTGGGGTGAACTCGCGATCTGCTAGTTGCGTGAGAATACAGTTTGCCGCGCATGATTTTGCCACATTCGTTGGGGAAGCCTTATTCATCGTCGTCTCTCCTTGATCCTCTTATTTTCGCTAAGTATAGCAGATAAGTGGCTTAGAAATATGACGGTTCTATGAAAACTGGCGTTGCGCGCCTTGGCTTTGTTCCTGCTGGGTTGCGCCGCCTAGCTTAGTGGACTCAACCTCCTTATATGCGATTTTACCCGTTACCCTGTTTAACTTCTCACCAATATCGCTCTTCATAATCGCAATTGCCTTGCGTGCACGCTCTGCATTTTCGTCGTTGCCTTGCAAGTCGTGCATACGATAGCTGAGGCTATCCTGTACATTCGCAATGGCGCTTTCTAGCCGTTTCAGTGGGGGTGTATATAACGGGCCAGCCGCTGGAGGGAGGATTTCGGGAGGTGTTAAAATCACTTCATCTCTAGAGAATATCTGGCCGGAAAATGTTTGCTGAGCATAAGAGAGGGTATGATATAACTTGCGTAGTGGCTCTTCCAATTCTGCGTTTTCGGCCACCAAAACGCGGCCCTGTTCCAATACCGTGCTACACGCTTCGGAAAGTGCGATTTTGGTCCGGTTAAACGGTTCTTTATGCATGCTGGTTTTATACAATTCCGTGAAGGCTTGTCGCATGCTTGCGTCAATAGCATTAAGGTGAGCTCGGCCTGTTGTGGGGAATGACGCTGCACTATTTTGTGCCTGTAGGGTTAGAAACTTTGGGGTTTCCGCAAGGTCTTCCAATGCTTTGAGCATGCTATCATCACGGTTTGCTTCATAAGTGAAGGTGAGCTCTTTTGCGCCATTGGGAGCGGGGTGAAACGCACTGTAACAACTACGCCGTTTGCCGGTTAATTGTGCCGTGATTGTTGCCGCGATATTATAGAGATAAGGATGCGGGTCTTCGAAGGTTACATTGATAGTCGCTTCGCCATCTTCTGCCTTTGCGTTTTTGGCTTCTGCAATAAGTGTGTTTAGCACAGACAGTACGTCTGCTTCGCTAATTTTGTCTTGAAATTTGGGCTCGACCATGGGTGCATCCACGCTAGGTTAATACCCGAGCTTACCCCATTTATTGCAGTGCGGTGTATTACAATTTGGTGAAGATGCTGCCGAAGCGTTATCAGCCTACCAAAATGAGTGTCATGCATTCTTGCCCTTCAGGCACCGGCGTGTCTGCTGGATAGAACTGTGTATTCTCGGGTTCGTCTACCGGATGGCAGCTTTGGCCTATCAAAGTGGGGCCGGATTCATTATTTTTGCCATTCAGCTCAATAAAACGCTCAAGCTTTTCGTCTACGCTGTCCCAATCAAATTCTGGTGTGTCTGTCATTGTTAGCTCCTATTCTTGTGTTAGACCACTCTATCTTGGAGTGATTTTCTTAACGAACTCTTAACGTTGTATGACAGTTTCGTGACAATCTGCCCCAAGCGTGGGGAAAACCCCTCCAGAGTGCTTGAGGGCTGGGCGTGTTAGGGTTAGAACTAGCTATCATTAACCGCGACGCCAGCAACAGGAAGAAGGGCAAACAGCATGTTTGCCGCTGCCAAGAGCAAGCGAAGCGTCGTCTAACGGGAGCGCAAGCAGGCGCGACCGGAGACATTGAAAATAACCTTTGGCCAGTAGGCCAATCTTTAGTCACGCGCAGCGTGTTAGGCCCATTGCGGAGGACAGGAGTCCGTAGCAGGGGCAATAAAAGGAAACTATTATGGCTGGATCAATCAACAAAGTAATTCTCGTAGGCAACCTTGGACGCGACCCAGAAGTGCGCGCGATGCAGGATGGCCGCGAAGTATGTAATCTGGCGATTGCGACGTCTGAATCGTGGAAAGACCGCAACACGGGCGAGCGCAAAGAAAAGACCGAGTGGCACCGCGTGGTGATCTTCAACGATGGTCTGGTGAATGTGTGCAAAAACTATCTGAGCAAAGGCTCGAAAGTCTATATCGAAGGCCAACTCCAAACCCGCAAATGGACCGATCAAAGCGGCCAAGAAAAATACTCTACCGAAGTAGTATTGCAGGGTTACGGCGGAAACCTGACGATGCTCGACGGCAAGGGGGGTGCATCTTCTGGCGGCGCGAGCGATAGTGGCTACGGCAATTTCGACCAAACACCAAAGGCGGCACCGATGGGTGCAGGTGCAGCGGCAGCAGCCCCCGCCGATCTGGATGACGAAATTCCGTTCTAATAGTTGTCAGCTAGCGAGAGGCGCGCTATAACGCTCGCCTAATCACTAACCACTGGCCTCTAGGCACTATATTATGACTATTCCATTTATAAAAATGCACGGCGCGGGCAACGATTTTGTTGTGCTGGACAACCGCGAGAAAACCTTAAGTGTGGATGCAAGCTGGGCCAAGCGCCTTGCCGACCGCCGCTTGGGCGTGGGCTGCGATACGGTCGTGGTGCTGGAACATTCCGACAAGGCCGATGCCTATATGCGTTTTTACAATCATGATGGCAGTGAATCGAACGCCTGCGGCAACGCAACGCGCTGCATTGGCTGGCTACTGCTGGAAGAAAAAGGCGCCGAGCAAGTGACCATGGAAACCAATGCCGGTATCCGCAGCGCGACCCGCGCAGGCGACCACCGCGTGACGGTCGATATGGGCGCGCCGAAATGGGAAGCCGAAGAGATCCCCCTCAGCGAGAACCGTAACACGCTGCATCTGGGCATTCAGCAAGGGCCGCTGATGGACCCTGTTGCCGTGAATATGGGCAACCCGCATATGGTGTTCTTCGTGCGTTCGCTGGACACGGTCGATATCCATAAAGAAGGTCCAAGCTTGGCCGCACACCCGCTTTACCCGCGCAAATGCAACGTATCCGTAGTACAGGTGATGGATAGCGAACATCTGAAAATGAAGGTGTGGGAACGCGGGGCAGGGGCAACGCTCGCCTGCGGTACCGCTGCCTGCGCTGCCGTAGTCGCTGGCCATCGCCGAGAGATTTGTACCAATAAAGTAGAGGTCGAGCTGCCCGGCGGCACGCTCTTCATCGAGTGGGACAAGCAAGAAAACATCGTCCGCATGACCGGCCCCGTGGCCGAGGTTTACCGCGGAATCTACAGCGAAGAGCTGGTGGCTGCGTAGTACACTCGGCTAACGGCTCGTTATTTCGCCGTCTTGCCGGCTAGGCACGCCCGCCAAACATTTGGCGTGGCGCAGT
>CAYFFN010000075.1:0-8731 GCA_964342335.1 uncultured Azospirillaceae bacterium | reverse complement strand
CTGACGATGAGCGCCTTGCGGCCTTTCACATCGCTCAGTAATGTGCCGTCTTTGCGCGCCATCGGCTCGGGGCAGGGGATGCCCGCTTTGTGTAAATGCTGCTTGAGTCCGATAAAGAAGGGCAGTTCCTCCTCGTTCGTGCGCGCCTCGAACAGGGTGAGGATATAGCGAATCTCTTCGCCATCCTGCGAGAGCGTCAGCAGGTAGTTGCTGTTCTCTACGCCCGCCGTAATTCCGACAGCCGAAACCAATTCGCCGAGCGGATACGCGGCGAGCAGTTCGGAAATTTCTTCGTCATTCAGATGGGTATAAACAGCCATGGGGCTTGGTTAGCGGTTCTCCCTTTGCCATGCCAGAATAAAATGCGCCTTACCCATGAGTTATTTGACTAAATAACACCTTGAGTAACATGTGGATAACCCAGATTTCCACTGGATACTATGGGCTTTAGCCGATATGCTCAACTCCCGCTTAAAGATAACGATAAGGAGAAAAGCGCATGTTTCGCCGTAAAGAAGAAGACGCTGAGAACGAACAACTCGCATTTGGCAGTGACAATGATAACCAGCAAACTGCAGCTCAGAGTGCGCCGCAACCTGCTAAACCCGCAACGGAGGCACCTGTGAACGAATCTACCCCAAAACCCCAACAAGCTCCGACTGCTTCTGCTCCTGCAGCGGCGTCATCTGCTCCGGCTCCTTCTGCACCTGCAGCAGCAGCAGCACCTTCTGCTCCTAGCGCGCCGCGCCCCGCAGCAGCGCCTGCAACCAGCTTCCGCCCAACGGCTCCAACGCCAGCGCCAGCGCCTGCATCTCCTGCAGCACGCGCAAGCCAAGCGCCAGCAGCGCAAAGCAGCGAAACACGCACCCCAACCCCAGCAGCTAAGAGCGGTTCTAACCGTATCCTGACGGTCGGTGCGAACATCAATATGAACGGTGAGATCAACAGCTGTGATCGCCTGATCATCGAAGGTATCGTGGATGCAACCCTGCGCGATGTTCACACAGTAGAACTCGCTGAAACGGGTTCTCTGAATGGTACGGCCGAAGTGCAAGACGCTGAAATCAGCGGCCACTTCGAAGGTGACTTGGTAGTAACGGGCCGTTTGATTATCTATTCAACCGGTTCGGTTCGCGGCAACATCACCTACGGTGAAATCGAGATTGAACGTGGCGGTCAGCTTTCAGGCAACATCGCACAAAGTTCAAACGCGTCCGCTAAGAACAAAAAAGCAGCGTAAATATACGCGCAACTCGCTCGGCAGTGAGATAAGAAAAGGCGGCCTCCCGACTGGGTGGCCGTTTTTTTTATGGGACAAGAACGCGGTCAGTAGACCGCGCCTTTAGTCGTGCGAAGCACGTTAGGCTCATTGCGTAGGCCAGTAGGCCGGAGCAGGGGCGATTAAAAAAGCTTCCCTTTAAACAAGCACCACTGCCGCACATTACACTTCCCGCATTCGGGCTTGCGGGCTTTGCAGATATAGCGGCCATGTAGAATCAGCCAGTGATGGGCATGTTGCAGCCATTTCTTGGGGATTTTTTTTTCCAGCGCCAGCTCGGTCTTCAGTGGGTCGGTGGTGGTGCAAAAGCCCATCCGGTTGCCCACGCGATGCACATGCGTATCCACGGCAATGGTGGGCTCGCCCAGCACGCAATTCAACCAGACATTCGCCGTTTTACGCCCTACACCAGGGAGTTTGATGAGCTCTTCACGCGTTTCGGGCACGCGGCCGCCATACTCTTTCATCAGCAATTCGCTGAGTTTGGCGACATTCTTTGCCTTGCTGTTAAACAGTCCTATCGTTTTGATATGGTGCCGAATCTTCGCCTCGCCAAGCTTGGCCATTTTCTCGGGCGTGTCCGCGGCGTTGAACAGGGCAGGAGTCGCCTTGTTCACCCCAACATCCGTCGCCTGCGCGGAAAGGACAATCGCCACCAGCAAACAAAACGGATTCGGCGCCACCAGCTCCGTCACCGGATGCGGATTCGCGGCCGACCATGTGGAAAAGATTTCCTCAATCGCGTTTTTTGTGAGTAACTTAGCGGGCATAACTCTCTTTCATTGTCATAAAAGCTTCACATAACTTAGCAGCCATTATGCTATTATACATAGTGAAATGGAGGAAAATTATGGTTGATGATGTGATATTTGGATCGCCCGAGAAAGTTCAGCATACCGCTGAAGAGGTCGGCTATAATCACACCCATATCAAAGGAAACAAAAAAGTGGACCCAACCCAACACGGTATTAACAAAGGCATCATGAGCGCTATCAAGGCGGTTCCGATGTATCTCGTTATGGGTGCGGTATTTACCGTAGCGATTGGCGCGATTGGTCCCTTCTTCGCGGGAGGCATGGCCGGAGGCATTGGCGCACTGGGTGCTGAGATGGTTGGCTCGCTCATGACGACTGAGGCCGTTGGTTACTTGATTGGCTTACCTATCGCAGGCGCCGCTATCAAAGGCGTAATGGGATTCATGAAAGGCCAGAAAGAGGCCGAAGCGCATAATGCAAAACTGGATGGCAAAGCACCAACCCGCGAGCATGGCCGAGGCCGTGGTCATGAAGTAGACACAGTTGGCGTAGCTTCGACTCCTTTACTGAATAACGAACCTGCTTACGAAAATGCATGGCACCCAGCGCAAGAGCAACGCGGTAGCTTTGCGGAGCGCGTAGGCGGCCCACGCACACAGGCAGAGAGCCTAGCAGCCCGTATCGAAGCGGAGCGCGCTCAGCGTCTCAGCCAGCAAAAGCAAGTCGGCGCGTAGCACATAAATGAAGATCGTTTCCTTACGCTCTTCCGATTCTGACCCCACCCATCTGAAAGAACGCTATTACGCACTGCGCGCGCAGGTGTTTGACGCCATGACCAGCGAAGGGCACCTCTACCCCAAAGGCGCGGATAGTTACGATGAGCGCTCCACTACACACTATTATTTTGCGGTAGAGGGCGAAGAATTGTTGGGCGGCGCGCGTATGGTAAGTCGCAAGCCGAACAGCGATGAAAAACTCCCGTTTGAAGAAAAATTCCCTCATGTTCTCAATCCGCGCCGGATTCTTTTTCCGCATTTGGACTATGATACGCTGCCTTGCTGTGAATATACCGGATTGGTCGTGGACCCCGAGGCGCGCCAGAAGGGAGTCGGCCGTGAATTGCATGACGCATTGCTCAAAGATTTTGCTGAGGGCAAAGAGGGTAATAAAGTGCTGCTCGCCACGTCTGCGCATACCAGCCAGCCTTTGTTTGAGCATTATTGGCCAGAAAAAGTTACGCATGCCTATGGCCCACCCCTTATGGATGGGGAATATGAACTGAAAACCGTTCTCGCGACCAATGACCCTGTATTACAGCTCACTCCGCCCCCGCAAAGCAGGTGGTCAGGTGCTTAATCGCCCGTTGCAAAAATACATCAGTTTTTTTTACCCCCGTTAACGAAGCCTTAATCTTTTTGCGATAATTCTAGTGGCAAGAGGGAACACCCTCATGGGCAACGACCCAAACACCGAAAGGTTACGCAATGAAGAAAGAAACAACCGAGCACAGACAGGTTGTGATTGCCGCGATGGTGGCAGTCGTGACCACACTGATGATACTGATGTTAACCGCACAGAAGGCTCACGCGATAGTAGAAGTCACTACACTTGGTGACAGCGCGATCTCCCACTGCGGTTATGTTCCAGCGGCGCCAAGCGATTACACGGTGCGCGAACGCAATGTCCGTATCATTCAGACGAAACTGGAAAAGCTAGGTTACAGCGTTGGTTCTTACGGAATCGACGGCAAGTACGGAAAATACACGAAAGCAGCGACCACGCGCTTTCAAGAAGATTATAACCTCGCAGCGAACGGCAAGGTAGAAGCGGAAACCGCCACCATCCTCGCCTATGCAACCCATGCACATGCCAATGTGCGCCGCTGCAAAACCGAATTCAAAGGCTTCCGGTCGTAGTACCCCGGCTGCCGACGAATAGTTCTATATCCTAACCACAGACTCGGGGGCCAACTGGCCCCCTTTTTCTTTGTACACTCACTTCGTTCGTTATTTCACCGTCTTGCCGGCTAGGCACGCTCGCCAAACATTTGGCGTGGCGCAGTCGTGCCATCGCTCGCGCCCCTTCGGGCAAGCTCGCATTCTTGTCCCTAGAGGGTTCAAGGGCTCTCCTTTGAGAGCTCTTCATGGGTGCGAGTGGGAGCTGTCCGTAGGCAGCGACCCGTAGGTCGTAAGGCCAAAGCGCCGCGCAGCGCCTAAGTGAGCAACGCGAACGTAATAGCGAGCCGTTAGGCGAGTGTACAAACTTCTTCACCAAACCTTCACATTTCTCAGCGGAAAAACCGCTATTATGTTAGGGATGGAAAAGCATGTCTTACATAAAGCTTCGCGCAAACTCCCGCTCTGGGAGGGGATAAAGGCCTCTGCATGGCCCGCGGCAAAAGGCATTCTCACCGGTGCGGTGATTGGTGCAGCCGTGGGGGTGGTGACGGCAACATTGTTTGGCCTCATCTCGCAAGTGACCACCGGAGATTGGAATGACCTCTTCCAACCCGAAGATGCATCAAGCGCAGGCAAAGACGGCGCGTTTAAAGAGATGAACGGCTTCACAGGCTATAAGGTGCAGACCTTCTTCAACGCAATTATCGTCGCGGGGATTACCTCCGTGAACAATATCATGCTCAGCTTCACTACCGCCTATAAGCAAGCCGAAGCACAAAACAAACTGCGCGGCGAGATTCAAGAAATTGACCGCGCGATGACTCCCATACGTGCGCATTATGTCGAGCATGGGGTGGAGCAGCCCACACATGTCAAAGCCGTACTGGATATCCTAGAGCAAGGCAAAGCCCATGCCGGCCTCTCACACGAAGACACCCTCCGCGCCCGCGAGCAAGAAGACACGCCCGCACACGGCGCAACCATTCATTAAAAAATTCCCAAGAAAAAAAAGGGAAGCCGAGGCTTCCCTAAATTGTACGCGCCGAAATTGCTTAAGCCGCGTTATCGAAATAGCTGTTTTCTCGCATCCAAATTCTTCCGCCATCCTCGCTGGATGCTTGGAACTTGAATGCTTCGGCCTTGGTGAAGGCCAAAGAGAATAGCAGGCCATTGCTGGCGCTGCTGAGCTCAGCTGTGAGCCAGCAGTTTCGTGGTAATGGCAATAGCAGTTCTGGATACTGATCGGACAAATCATTCAGTGCATCAATAATGTTTTTCACAAGAGGCCCATCATGATGCTGAACAATAAGCTCTTGAACATCCTCAGAGACAATCTTCGCTTCCACCTTTCCACCATTCTCGAAGATATTCCCTAGAAATCCAGGGTATTCGGTAATGAGGGTGGTGATGAACTCGATAACTGTTTTTTGTGCCATTTTTTTTCTCCATTAATGACATAGTGTAGTTTGTTCGCCTTTGTGACGTACATCCATTCACTGTAACCCCAAGGTCGCAGAAAATAGATATACGACAAAAGGGTATGAACCCGTCTATTGTAGCAGAGAGATATGACAGTTTTATTAAAGGCTTAGGCCAAAGATTCCGCAATGGCCTTGGCGGCATTGGTGCGGTTATCGGCACCGGTAATCGGGCGGCCGATGACGAGATAGTTCGCGCCGGCATCGAGCGCTTCTTTGGGCGTCATCACGCGTTTTTGGTCTTGCTTGTCGGCTCCTGCGGGGCGGATGCCGGGGACGACGAGGGTGAAGTCATCACCACACGCCGCGCGGATGCCCTCAATCTCAAACGGGGAACAGACGACGCCATCCAGCCCGCACACTTGCGCGAGGGAGGCGAGGCGCTTGGCTTGTTCCGCGAGGGAGCGGCCATAGCCGATATCTACCACGTCTGTTTCATCCAAACTGGTGAGCAAGGTCACACCCACAATCTTCGGGCGGGGCTTGCCGGATTCGGACTCCAGCTTGCGTGCGGCACTCACCGCACGGCGCATCATCTCCGCGCCGCCGCTGGTATGGATCGTCATCATAAAGCAATCGATGCCTGCGGTGGCCTCAACCGCTTTGGCGACCGTGTTGGGGATGTCGTGAAACTTCAAATCCAGAAAGATGGGCGTGCCCGCTTCTGCGATTTGCTTCACCCCCGCTGCGCCGTGGGCGGTGAAGAATTCCAGCCCCAATTTAATCGCGCCGACATGTGGCTGCACGTCCCCCGCAATCGCGCGGGCCGTGGGGATGTCCGGCGTGTCGAGTGCGCAGATGATGGGGTTATGCATAGAGATACACCGTCTCGCCGCCCACGATAGTACGCACCGCGCGGCCCTTCACCTTATAGCCAAGGTAAGGCGTGTTTTTCGAAATACTATGGAAGGCTTCCGGCTGAATCTCCCACTCACTTTCCAAATCAATCAGCGTCAGGTCCGCAGGCTTGCCTTTGGCGAGGCGACCCGTATCGATGCGCAGAATATCCGCGGCTTTATAGGTCATCGCGCCGAGGCAATCGATGAGATTCATATGGCCTTTATGCACCAGCTCCAGCGAGACAGGCAGCATCGTCTCCAGCCCGACAATACCAAAGGCGGCATCGGACACGGGGACGTTCTTCGCATCCGGTTCGTGCGGCGCGTGGTCGGTGGCGATAATATCAATCGTGCCATCTTTGAGCCCCTCAATCAGCGCGGCACGGTCTTTATCGGCACGCAGGGGAGGGTTCATTTTCGCGAGTGCGCGGTGCGCGACTACTTCCTCATCGGTGAGGGTGAAGTGGTGCGGCGCGGCTTCTGCCGTTACGTTCAGCCCGCGTTCTTTACCGCGGCGAATCAGCTCCACGGCCTCCGCAGTCGAGACGTGCAGCACGTGGTAATAGCCACCCGTTAGCTCTGCCAGCTCGATATCACGCGCGACAATCACCGCCTCTGATGCATTCGGAATCCCCGGCAGGCCAAGCTTTGCGGCGACGGGCCCTTCATTCATGCAGCCGCCATTGGTGAGGTGCAAATCCTCCGCATGCTGCGCGATAGGCACGTTCAGCTCGCGGCTATATTCCAGCGCGAGGCGCATGAGCTGCGCGTTCATCATTGGCAGGCCATCATCGGTGAAGCCGACGCAGCCTTCATCCACCATCAGCCCCATCTCGGTGATTTCCTCACCTTTCATGCCTTTGGAAATGCAGCCATAGGCGCGCACATTCACATAGCCACGATCCCGCGCGCGGGTATGGATGAAGTTCAGCACAGAAATATCATCAATCACCGGTTTGGTGTTGGGCATACAAGCCACGGTGGTCACGCCACCTGCCGCAGCGGACTTGCTGCCGCTTTCGATGGTTTCTTTATATTCCAGCCCCGGCTCGCGGAAATGCACCTGATTATCAATCAGCCCCGGCGTGAGCAATTTGCCGCCGCAATCAATCACCTCCGCACCTTCCGGCACGCCATCATTGAACAAGCCTTCGCCGACATCGGCAATCACATTGCCCTCGGTGAGCACGCCACCTTGCACGTCCAACCCACTCGCAGGGTCCATCACCCGCGCATTGGTATAGGCCACGCGTTTGCCTTTATTGTCTCGGGTCGGTTGGGTGAAGGTTTGGTTGGTCATAGTTTTCCCTAATATTTAATTCGCTCCTGCTCCGTGCTGCTGCACTTCGCAATGAGCCTAACACGCATTCGCGTGACTAAAGGCTCGGCCTGCTGGCCTCGGTTTTTCATTTCTGTACGGTCACAGCAAATACCCACACGCATATTCCAACATAGCTTCGCGCACGGCGACACCATATTCGACCTGCTTGAGGATAATACTGCGTTCCACATCGTCCGCGAGTGGGGTTTCCAGCTCCACGCCACGGTTGATAGGGCCGGGGTGCATCACCAGCACATCGGGCTTGGCGCGCTCCAGCTTTTTATGGTTGAGGCCGTAGCGCAGTGAATAATCGCGCACGCTGGCAATGGCAGAGCCTGCCTTGCGCTCACGCTGGATACGCAGCATCATCACCACATCGGCATCTTCAATCGCCTCACGAATATCGTAAGACAGGGTAATATTGGGCAGGCCTGCAAACTCGCGTACCATCAGCGGGGGCGGGGCGACCAATGTCACCGATGCGCCAAGGCGGGTGAGCAGTTGCATGTTCGAGCGCGCCACGCGGCTATGGCGGATATCGCCGCAAATCACAATCTTTAAGCCATCAATCTTCGGCTTCTTTTGCAGGATGGTGAAGGTATCCAACAGCGCTTGGCTGGGGTGTTGGTGCGAGCCATCACCGGCATTCAGCACGATAGGCTTGGCAAAATCCTGCACCAGTTGCGCCGAGCCACTCTCAGGGTGGCGCAGCACCAGCACATCGCCGCTCATCGCATAGAGCGAGGCGACCGTATCAATCAACGTCTCACCTTTGCTGACCGAAGAGGCTGCCGCGGAGACGTTAATCACATCCATGCCAAGGCGCTTGCCCGCCAGCTCAAACGAGCTGCGCGTGCGCGTGCTATTCTCGAAATAGAGGTTGAAGAGGGTCCGTCCTGCTAGCTTGGGTTGCTTCTTATCGCCGCGCTTATTGGCGTCAGCAAATTCCTGAGCGCGGGAGAAAATTGCCTCTATGTCTTCATCGCGAAGATCATCAATCGATACAATCGAACGTGAGGCGTAAGGCGCTGTCATGGGGAGATATGTACTTAGTTGTCATGCGAATGGCAACCTTGTTTTTAATTTTAATCGCTCCTGCTTTGCGTCTTAGTTTGTACACTCGCCTATCGGCTCGCTATTTCGCCGTCTTGCCGGCTAGGC
>CAYFFN010000074.1:0-8757 GCA_964342335.1 uncultured Azospirillaceae bacterium | reverse complement strand
TGAAACTTGCCTTTAGCGAGCATAGCTACGATGGCATCACCGGCGATGGCTTTGCCTCGCGCCACGATAGCAAGGGCGATTATCTCTATGGCATGGAAGTAGCCGTGGACCCAGACTATCGCGGCTACCGCATTGGTCAGCGCCTGTATAATGCGCGCAAGAATCTCTGCAAAGAGCTGAACCTCAAAGGTATTGTTTTTGGCGCGCGCATGCCCAACTTCGCCAAGCGCCAGAAGCAGGTGAAAACGCCCGAAGCCTACATCGAGCAGGTCATGAACAAGAAAATCAAAGACCCCGTGCTTGGCTTCCAAATGCGCAACCGCTTTCACTTTGTACAGGTGCTGCATGATTACCTGCCGCTGGACAAAGAATCCGGCGGGCACGCGGCGCTCATGCAGTGGGAGAACCCGCAATATGACCCCGAATGCGGCACGGTGGACATCTACCACCGCCCCATCAACAACTCGGTGCGCGTGGTCTCGGTGCAGTTTCAAATGCGCAAGGTGGATAGCTTCGAAGAGTTCATCAAAGGCATGGAGTATTTCATCGATGTCGCCTCCGATTATCGCGGCGACTTTGTGCTCTTCCCCGAATATGTGACGATCCCGCTCCTCTCCATGGAGAAGCACCGCAAAGGCACGAGCAGCGAGAATATCGAGCGCCTCTGCGACGAGTATACGGAGGATTACGTCACCGCGATGAGCGAGATGGCCGTCTCCTACAACATCAACATCATTGGCGGCACGCACCCCACCCGCAACGCAGAGGGTTATATCGAGAATGTCGCCTATGTGTTCCTGCGCGATGGCTCGGTGCATACCCAAGCCAAGCTACATATCACCCCAAGCGAGCAATATTGGCGCAACGTGCATGGCGGCGATTCGCTTAGCACCATCGAGACGGATTGCGGCACCATCGGCGTGCTGGTCTGCTACGACTCGGAGTTCCCCGAGCTGTCGCGCCACCTCACCGACCAAGGCATGACCATGCTCTTCGTGCCGTTCTGTACGGATGAGAAGCAGGGCTACAACCGCGTACGCTATTGCTGTCAGGCACGTGCGGTGGAGAACCAAATCTATGTCGCCATGGCCGGCACGGTCGGCAACCTGCCGCAGGTGGAGAATATGGATATTAATTACGCCGAGAGCTGCATCCTCACCCCGTGTGACTTCCCCTTCGCGCGCGATGGCATCGCCGCCACCTCCACACCTAATACCGAGACCGTGGTCGTCTCCGATCTGGATGTCAGCGCCGTGCTCGGCGCACGCAAATCCGGCAGCGTACAAAACCTAGCCGACCGCCGCCTAGACCTCTACCGCGTCCGCTGGCAGAAGCGGAAGAAGCGGGTGTAACGATTTAGGGACAATCAAAAGCGTGCGCGATGCACAAGAGATGGCCGCACGGATAATCACACAACCTATGAATTACCACGCTTAAGCCCCAAGAAGCTTCTGGTTGCTATTTTAATATGTTTTTGATATATCTTTTATGGCTTAAATATATTTAAAACATATTTTATGATAAAAATTGCTCAGATTCGTGCGGCGCGCGCTATGTTGCATCTCTCCCAAAAAGAGGTGGCCAGTTTGGCGAATGTTTCTATCGCGACGTATAATAACATTGAGCGCGGCGTGCAGAATAATCCGCATATGAACACCCTCAACGCGATCAAGCATGCATTCGAGCAAGAGGGCATTGAGTTTATCAACGAAAATTTTGGCGGCATTGGTGTCAAACTAAAAACCAAGAAGAAGAATCCGAACAACCCGACCATTCTCATTGTCGATGACAGCAAAGCTGACCGCACGCTCTATAAAGTGTGGCTCGGCGAAACACAGAACACACACTACAAAGTCGTGGAGGCAGCAGATGCAGCCGCCGGCCTCGATCTCTTTTTGAAGGAGAGGCCGGACTGCATTATTCTAGATTTTATGATGTATGGGGCGGATGGATTTCAATTGCTCGCAACCATGCGCGAGGAGCCTGTAGAGCTCCCTCCCATTATTTTTGTTACGGCCATGCATAACGAAATATTGGAAGAGAGCGCACGCGACCATGGCGTGTATCGCTATCTCAACAAGCAACTCATGAACAAAAAGGATTTATGTGATGCGGTGGCAGGCGCGATTAACATGTAGCGCGTTGCTTTTCTTCGCGGCAAGCTTTGGCACTGCACAAGCAGAAGCCGAAACGCCGTTTGTAGAATGGCATACGACGAATATTCAATTGCTGCGTGGCAATCATTATGAGCTGGGCAGCAAAAAACGCACCCTTTCCACACTCGAACATGCCAATAAATGGCGCTACGGCGATTTCCATTTTTTCATGGATTATACATGGCCAGATGAGGGAGATGAGTTTTATTATTTCGAACCCACCACACGATTCTCGCTGAGCAAAATATCGGGAAAAGATTTCTCCTACGGCCTCATAAAAGACGTACTGATCTCAACCAATTTCGAGAAACCCAAAGATAGAAAGACGCGCTTACTCGGTGGTGTATCCGTGGATTTAGACCTTCCGGGATTCACCTTTTTCAAAACCAACTATTGGCTGCGCGATAACCGTGACCTCTCTGGCTCGACCTATCAGTTTTCTGTGGCATGGAACCGCCCTGTTGAGTGGCAGGGTGTGAGTTTTCTTTCCGAAGGCTTTGCCGATTTTGCAGGCAGCGAGGGCACCACCACCTCCCATCAATTGATAGTGCCCCGCTTTCTAGTGGATATTGGGGAACAGATAGGCGTTGGAGAAAACCGGTTCTGGGGTGGCATCGAATATTCTTACTGGCATAATAAGTTTGGGCAAAAAGGCACCACAGAGTCCGCACCTCAACTGCAATTCAAATGGGTATTCTAATGTCAGGGCTTACCGATAAAACCGATAGACTGATACGCCAGCGCCGTTTGAAATGGTTTCACTGGGCAATCATTCTTTCTTCTACCGCCTTAACCCTTACGGCATGGTATATATCAAAAACACAGCTAGAAGAGAGAGTTCAGACGCGATTTACCAATGAAGCGAATCAAGTTATCGCCTTGCTACAAGAGCGCATGCAAAAATACGAAGATGCATTATGGAGCGGCGTTGCAACCATTCATGCGCAGACACAAGGAATCGGTTACCTGGAATGGAGACGCTTCGCAGAGGCGCTCGACATCGAAGAGAAATACCCCGGCATTAACGGTATCGGCATTATTTATTACGTTGCTCCAGATAAGCTAGATGCGTACCTCGAACGCGAAAGAGCGATGCGCCCAGACTATACGATACACCCCAAGCATAATGTGGGAGAATATTGGCCCATTACCTATATCGAACCGATCGCGCTAAACCGCAAAGCCGTTGGACTCGATATGGCCTTTGAAGAGAACCGCTACAGGGCCGTACAAAAAGCGCGTGATACAGGAGCGCCCCAAATCACTGGGCCTATCGTATTGGTACAAGATGCCGAGAAAACGCCCGGCTTTCTATTCCATGTCCCCTTTTATGAAAGAGATAAATCCGCAGAGACACTAGAAGAAAAACAAAAGCATTTTGTCGGCACCGTCTATGCCCCTTTCATTATGCAAAAGCTCATGCAAGGGACGCTGCAAAATGACAAGCGTCTGGTGAATATCAGCATTAGAGATGGCGCGGAAACACTCTACGACGAGCATGTAGAAGGCCAAGAGGACTTTGATGCAAAACCACTCTTCACCAAGCAGGTGACGCTAGATATGTATGGCCGCCCATGGGTGGTGGATGTGTGGTCTGCACAATCCTTCCGAGATGCTTCACGCAACAAACAACCGCTTATTATCCTTTTGGGTGGACTGTTCATTGAGGCCATGCTGATTGCGCTGTTCCTCTCGCTGACCCGCAGCAATAACCTCTCGCTTTCTTATGCCGAGAGCATGTCCGATGAAGTAAAACGTAGAGAAGCTATGCTCTCTGCAATTTTGGCCACCGCCCCCGATGGAATTATTTCTGTTGATACCCAAGGCATCATTCTCACTAGTAACAATGCCGTTACTGAAATCTTTGGATACACCGAGAAAGAGCTGATAGGACAGCCCATCAATATTTTCTTACCGAAGGCAGAGCATACCCTCCATGCAAACCATATGCGTGGCTTTTTTATGCACGGAAAAAGCGGCCACATGGCCGTCGATAGAGAGGTATATGGCATCCATAAAAATGGACAACAAATCCCGCTAGAGATTGCCTTAAGTCGTACTGAAATGCCCGATGGCTCCTTGCAAGTTGTGGCCACCATCAAGAACATATCTGAGCGCAAAAAAACCGAGAACAAACTCGCAGAAGCCATTTTGTTCCAACAGCTCATCAAAGAGAACAACCCAAATATGATTTTTGTAAAAGACAAACACTTCAAAATCATCGACGCGAACAAAGCCTTCTTGGAAGCCTTCCCAGACGATAAACGCGACGGGGTACTTGGCACTTCAGGCACTGAATCTTTCACCGCAGCGGAGGCGGAAGAATTCCTAAAAATGGACAAGGCTGCATTTGAAGAAGGCTTCAGTGAAACCGAAGAGACCATTACCTTTCCGAATGGGGAAACAAAAACGCTGCATACACAAAAAGTACGTTTTTTGAATGCAGGTGGGGAACCTTACATCATTGGTATTGCACGTGACATTTCTGAAAATAAACAGCTAGTCGAAAGCCTGGTTGAATCTAATACCGAATTGGAACGATTCGCCTATGTTGCTTCACACGACATGCAAGAGCCGCTGCGCATGATAACCAGTTTTGGTGAAATCCTAAAAAATGAGATTACCGACAAGCTGGATACAGACTCTAGCGAATATCTAGATATTATTGTTAGCGCCGGCCAACGCATGCAAGAGATGGTGAAAGACCTGCTTGAATATTCTCGTATTTCAGAAAGTGAGCAACTAAACCGTGACATAGATGGGAATATAACAGTAGCAACCGTCAAAGAGAATTTGGCACTTGCCATCAAAGAATCTGGCGCGCGTATTAGCCATGACACATTACCGATTTTTTATGGAAATCCGGTGCAAATAATTAGGCTTTTCCAAAACCTAATCGGCAACGCCATACGCTATAAGTCAGAAGAAAGAACGCCCACTATTTATATTGGCTATACTGAGACCCCTACGCATTGGCAAATTCAAGTACAGGATAATGGCATAGGCATTGGTGAGAAATACCTTGAGCAAATTTTCCAGCCATTCCGTCGCCTGCATTCGTGGGATGAAGTTAAAGGAACAGGGCTGGGACTTGCTATCTGCAACAAAATTGTTGAGAACCATGGCGGAGAGATGTGGGCGGAGTCCACAGTTGGCAAGGGAAGTACATTCTATTTTACCATACAAAAAAGGAACCTAGACAATGACCGCTAGCACATTACGGGAAAAGAACCGCCCTGCACGTATTTTACACATTGAAGATAATTTGGGAGACGCAAAGCTTCTCAAATTGGCCTTCACACAGTCTGCAATGCACTGCGATATTACCAATGCAAAAAGTGCGGAATGGGCCCTTAGGATATTAAAAGACGAAACACTTGAGCTACCCGATTTAATCTTGCTCGACCTCAATTTACAAAGCATGAATGGGACTGAACTGCTAGAAATCATAAAGCAAGACCCTTTGTTCAAACATATTCCGGTTATCATCCTCTCCAGCTCTGTAGCGGACTCTGACGTCAGAGAATGTTATGCCCAACATGCGAATGGTTACATCGCAAAGCCAAGGTCTATCGAAGGTTTAAACATTATGGCCAAGAGGCTAGAGGCATTCTGGTTCTCACTCGCCATTATTCCCAACCTGACAAGAGAGTCAGAGGAATGAGCGATGCACATGAGATAAACCCCTCTCCTTCTGGTGAGGCAGAAAAAAGATTTAAAGAGTTCGTCTATACCGTATCGCACGATCTAAGCGGCCCCACGCGTGCGATGGTAGAATTTTCTAAAATACTCAAAGAGCGCCTCGGGGGCACGCTATCGGGTGAAGAAGAGGAGTTCTTCTCCCTCATTGTCGAGAATGGTGAAAAATTGCAAAACATGATGGATGGGCTTCTTGACTATTCACGCCTATACACCATGGCCAAACCCTTTACCACATTCGATTGCACAGAACTGGCCAAGAACTGTGCGGAACTCATCTCCCAACAGCAGCCGAACATAGAGTGCATTCTTGAAATCGAATCGCTACCCACCATCACTGCCGATTACGACCAAATCTTGCAGCTCTTTATGGCGGCCATCGACAATGCCTATACGTTCCGCAAACCGAAAGGAACATTACAGCTATCCATTTCCGCCAAGGAACACGAGCAAGGCTGGCTGTTTGCCATCAACGATAATGGCATCGGGATAGCGCCCAATCTACACACGCGCGTCTTCAAGCTCTTTGCCACATTACATCCCGACGAGGCATATAGCGGCACCGGTATGGGGCTAGCCCTCGCAGAGAAAATCATTCAACGCCACGCAGGCTCCATCTGGCTCGAATCTACGCCAGACGTAGGAACCACCCTCTTTTTCATCCTCCCTAAAACAAAGGAGCCGAACGCATGATGCATATTACCTCGCAGGAATCGCCCTTACGCATATTGCTGATAGAAGACTCCAAAGGCGATGCCCTATTGCTAAAAAATGCTCTCATGAAAGAGAAGCCCGACCATTTTGTGTTTGAACATGTCACGACCATAGAAAACGCCCTCAAAGCACTTACAGAACATACATTTGATATTGCGCTACTCGACCGCACACTCCCAGATGCAAATGGGTTTGATGGATTGCACAGTATTCAATCCATCGCGCCGGAGCTACCGATTGTCTATCTCACGAACTATCAAGATGAGAAAATTGCAATGCAGTCCATTCAACAAGGGGCTCAGGATTATATTTACAAAGGCGATTACAACGCACATGCGGTGCTACGCTCGATGCAATATGCAATATTGCGCAAACAGTTTGAGGGCGTCCTCATTGCCCGAGCCAACTACGATATGCTGACAGGCCTTGCGAACCGCACCTTATTTGAAAGCCGGCTGGAAATGGGGCTTGCCCGTATACGACGCAACAAAGGACGCTTAGCATTGCTCTTTATCGACTTGAATAAATTCAAACCAGTGAACGACGCGCACGGCCATCTAGTCGGCGACGAATTACTCAAAAAAATGGCCGCAAACATTAAAGCGGCACTACGCCAAAATGACACTGCTGCCCGATTCGGGGGAGATGAATTTGCGGTGCTCATTGAAGGGATAGATGATGCCCAGCAAGTGCAAATTATTGCGCGCAAGCTAGCGCACATTATCGGCCAGCCCATAAACATCAATGGTATCTCTCTTAAAGTCAGCGCCAGCATCGGCATAGCCATGACCTACGGGGATATGTCCATCACCGCAGAACGGCTTTTGAAACAAGCTGACAGCGCCATGTATGAGGCAAAGTCACTTGCAGAGAGCAACATTCATATCCATGTAGAAAAACCGCTCAGAAAAAGCATTTAATTAAAATATTTTCTTTCTTTGGGTATAGGGCATACCCCGATAGGTTTTAAACCTATCGCGTTTAACCCTTGTTAAGCATTTCTTTGTCATAATCGAGAAATGGAAGCAAGGGAGAGACACATGTACGAATGCGAAATACTCGACGCCCATTGGGTTCAGCAAAGGCCTGTATTTTACCCAGATGGCAATGGAAAACGCATATTGATTGTTGACGATAGCAAAAGCGATGTCGCCATCATTAAACACCATATTCGTTCCGCATACGCCTCTGACAAACCAGTCCTACTGAGTGTCCCAAGAGTCTCCGATGCGCTAGAGCTACTCGATGAGGCGCCGTTCGATTTGATTTTGCTCGACCTTTTTCTCTTAGACATTACAGGCATCGCCACTGTCGCCGCCTTGCATGCCGAATGCCCCAATATTCCGATTATTGTCTATAGCAGCACCAGTGACCCTAAAATCCAAGAAGAGGCGATTTTATGCGGTGCATCCAGTTACCTCGTGAAAGGAAATGAGAATAATCACATGCTCAATCTAATAATAAACCAAACTATTGCCAAGGAGGCGTGCTGACATGGAAGCCACATTACGTTCCCCTTCGCACAGCACGACTCCACTGAACATTTGGATGCTTGAAGACTCAAAAAGCGACGAAATGCTTACCCGGTACGCGATTGATAATACACATATCCCCCACGTCCTTAATGTGTCTAAAAGTGGGAGGGAACTCATGCAGCAGCTTGAGGACCCTTCCGCTCACATGCCGGATATGTTGATGCTGGATTTGGGCGTACCCGATATTGATGGGTTCACCTTTTTGGAGCTTCTCGCGAAAAAGGATGCACGCCTGCGCTCAATCCCCATCGTCATTCTGACAGGCTATAAAGACTTCGAATATATCGCGGAACTGCATTCCCTATGCATTCGCGCCTATATCAATAAGCCTTTGCAACAGCAGCAGGCCGAGAAGCTGCTCAGCAACTAAACACATGTTCTCATTTGCGAGGCGCACAGTGTAGCTGCACTACATAAGCGACGTAGAAGATGGGGAATGGCGGACCCTGAGCGATTCGAACGCCCGACCTTCTGATTCGTAGTCAGATGCTCTATCCAGCTGAGCTAAGGGTCCGCAACTGCCGTAGCAGAGGCGGGAACATAGCAAATAACGCGCCCATGACAAGCAATTTTATACGAATGGTTTGAAATGGCAGGTTTATGCCTGAATATCCAGCAGATAGCCGCGCTCTTCGTCTGCCGTTGGGGCGGCT
>CAYFFN010000073.1:0-8777 GCA_964342335.1 uncultured Azospirillaceae bacterium | reverse complement strand
ATGCATCGCGCATGTGGAACGTGGTCGATAAATACAATATCTCACTCTTCTACACCGCACCGACGGCCATTCGTATGTTGATGCGTGAAGGCGATGAGTTTGTGCAAAAGACCAGCCGCAAGAGCTTGCGTATTCTCGGTTCGGTAGGGGAACCTATCAACTCCGAAGCGTGGAACTGGTACCATGACGTGGCAGGCGAAGGCCATTGCCAAGTAATGGACACATGGTGGCAAACCGAAACCGGCGGGCATATGATTACGCCGCTGCCGGATGTGATTGATACCAAGCCCGGTTCGGCCACCCTGCCCTATTACGGCATTGATCCTGTCTTATTCGATGCCGAAGGCGTGGAGCTGGATGGCGTTGCAACGGGTGCGCTCTGTATTCGCGATAGCTGGCCGGGCCAAGCCCGCACCATCTGGGGCGACCATCAGCGCTTTATCGAGACCTATTTCTCTGCCTATGAGAACCATTATTTCTCAGGCGATGCGGTTCACCGTGATGGCAATGGCTATTACTGGATCGAAGGCCGGATGGACGATGTCATTAACATGGCCGGCCACCGTCTGGGCACCGCAGAAATTGAAGCTGCACTTAACCTGCATGAAAATGTGGTTGAGTCGGCAGTAGTAGGCATCCCCGATGATCTAAAAGGCCAAGCGATTTATGCCTTTGTCATCGCGGCGAAAGGCGTCGAAATCGATGACGCTATGCGTAGCGAGATGAACCAAATCTTGCGCAAGGAAGTGGGACCGATTGCCTCGGTAAAACTTATTCAGCAAGTACCGGGTCTGCCAAAGACACGCTCGGGCAAAATCATGCGCCGTATTCTGCGCAAGATTGCCGGAGGGGACGTCACGTCCAAGGCCGATTTCGGAAAGCTGGGTGATATATCAACACTCGTAAACCCAGAAGAGGTGGAAGTGTTGGTAGAAGGACGCCTGTCCTAACAGGGGCGTAACCATAGGCCATACAGGCCGCTAACAGGGAGGAGAGTTACATGAGCTCTACCATTGACCGGGTAAAATCATTGCCCGAATACCAAGCCTTATCCAAGGCACGAAGCACCATTATATGGCCCCTACTGATTTTGACCATCGGGGTCTATATGGCGTTTATTTTGACCATCGCATTCATACCCAAATCCTTAGGCGCGCCTATTGGGGATGGGGTGACATCTATTGGAATCGTCGTAGGGTTCCTACTAATCCTATTTAATTTTGCCATCACACTATTTTATGTGCGGGTTGCCAATAAGCGCATCCAGCCGCTGATTGATGGCCTGCGCCAACATGCTGAGGAGAAGTAATATGAAAACACTACTCTGTTCCCTTTTACTTACGCTCGGCTTAAGCCAGCCTGCCATGGCTGCGGTAGGCGGCGAGCTTAACACCGTTGCGGTTGCCATGTTTACGGGCTTCGTGATGGTGACACTGATGATCACCTATTGGGCCGCAAAGCGCACCCAAAGCACCAACAGCTTCTACACGGCTGGCGGGGGTATCACCGGATTCCAGAACGGCCTCGCCATAGCGGGTGACTATATGTCTGCCGCATCCTTCTTGGGTATTTCGGCATTGGTATTCGCCTCTGGTTTTGATGGGCTGATCTACTCCATCGGCTTCTTGGTCGGTTGGCCAGTGATTCTGCTATTGGTGGCAGAGCCACTGCGTAACTTGGGTCGCTACACCTTTGCGGATGTAGCCTCGTTCCGTCTGAGACAAAAACCCATCCGCACCCTTGCGGCGCTGGGCTCGCTCATGACGGTACTGCTCTATCTGATTGCGCAGATGGTAGGTGCGGGTAAGCTCATCGAAGTACTCTTTGGTCTGCCTTACGAATCTGCGGTGATTATCGTAGGCGTACTCATGACCATGTATGTGACCTTCGGCGGTATGCTGGCAACCACATGGGTGCAAATCATCAAAGCCGTGCTACTGCTCTCAGGCGCAACCTTGATTGCCCTGCTCGTACTGGCACAATTCAACTTTGATTTGGGCGCGTTCTTCCAGACCGCAACCGAAGTGCACTCCAAAGGCATCGACATTATGGCGCCAGGCGGATTGGTGTCCGATCCTGTATCGGCTATCTCTCTCGGCCTCGCTCTGATGTTTGGTACCGCAGGTCTGCCGCACATCCTGATGCGCTTCTTCACCGTGAAAGACGCCGTGCAAGCACGCCGTTCTGTGGTGTATGCAACAGGCTTCATCGGTTACTTCTACATCCTCACCTTTATCATCGGCTTCGGCGCGATTGTGTTGGTAGGTGTGGATCCGAGTTATCTCGGTGAAGACGGCAAACTCATTGGTAACAACAATATGGCTGCGGTGCATCTGGCACATGCGGTAGGCGGCGATGTGCTGTTGGGCTTCATCTCAGCGGTCGCATTCGCAACCATCCTTGCGGTGGTATCCGGCCTGACCTTGGCAGGGGCGTCTGCAATCTCGCATGACCTCTACGCCAATGTTATCAAGAAAGGACAGCACGATGACAAAGTCGAAATGCGTGTATCACGCATCGCGACGATCAGTCTGAGTGTGGTGGCCATCCTACTGGGTATTCTGTTCGAGAAACAGAATATTGCCTTCATGGTAGGCCTCGCCTTCGCGGTAGCGGCCAGTGCGAACTTCCCGATTCTTGCCCTGTCTATGTACTGGCGCAAGCTGACCACCAAAGGGGCGGTCTTGGGCGGTTCACTGGGCTTGCTCACTGCCGTAGTGCTGGTGATCTTGAGCCCTGTCGTATGGGTGGATGTACTGCATAATGCAGATGCTATCTTCCCGTATAAATACCCGGCTATCTTCTCTATGCCTGTTGCCTTTATTGGTATCTGGTTGTTCTCTATCTTGGATACGTCCAAACAAGCGATAGCAGAACGCGAGAAGTTCGACGCACAACTCGTGCGTTCGCAAACGGGTATCGGCATTGACAAGGCCGTTGAACACTAAACCTTAACCAATAAACTCCTTTAGTCAGGGTGCGGGATATTTCCCGCACCCTTTTATATTGCACGGCGCAGCGTAATTTGCAGTGCAATAAAGTTGCATTAGGTTTGACCCTGTTCGCCCTTCCCTTAAACATAAATCCGATACAAAACAGGGAGGGAAACATGCACCCATTACGTCTGGCCGGACTCGGCCTACTCACCACCACTATTATCAGTACCGCTGCACCAACACTCGCCGCAACCGATGGCGAGATTGATGCACTCAAAGCGCAACTCGAGGCTGTTACCAAACGCCTCGCAGAGTTGGAAGCGGAGCAAAAGCAAACCAAGAAAGACCTCGCCAAAGCGAAACAAGTGAAGGTCGTCACCAGCGACACCAAAGAAGAAGTAGTGACCGCGGGCAAGCTGCCCAACTCCTTCAAACTCCCCGGCACGGATACATCCGTGAAGATTGGCGGCTTTGTAAAGATGGACGGCATCTATGATGCCAACCACGCCTATGGTGGTCAGTTTGGTAACTTCGCGACCATCCCGCTGGATAACAGTGCGCAAGCCAACCAAGATGCCGAGTTCAACGCGCATGCGCGTAACAGCCGCGTCAACTTCACCACCCTCACCCCCACAGAGATTGGTGATTTGAAAACCTTCGTGGAAGTAGACTTCTTCGGCACTGACCGAGGCAACCCGAACACCACCAACGGTTCCGACCTCCAACTCCGCCATGCGTATGGGCAAGTGGGTCGCGTGCTGGCAGGGCAAACCTGGTCCAACTTTATGGACTTGGATGCCTATCCTGAATCACTCGATTATGTCGGCCCTGTAGGGTTGAGCTTCGTGCGCCAAGCGCAAGTGCGCTACACCGACAAGATCGATGACAATTGGAGCTACGCAATGGCACTCGAAGCGCCACAAACCAGCTTTACCCCAACCGCAGGCACCAAGGCCGATTTGAGCGAAGTGCCAGACTTCACCGCGCGCGCTGTCTATAAAGACGACTTTGGCCATCTCGCCTTCCGCGGTTTGGCGCGTGTGCTGGATGCAAACGACACCGCCATCGGCAATGACGACGAAGCCTTCGGCTGGGGTCTCGGCTTCTCTGGTAAGCTGAAGACATTCGGCAAAGACACCTTCTCTTTCTCTGGTGTGTATGGCGATGGCCTTGGTCACTACCTGCTCGAATCCGCCGTAACCGGAAACGGCAGCACCTATGTGAATGGCGATCTGGATACGCAAACCGTCTATGGCGGTTACGTTGACTATATGCATGCATGGACCGACGCATGGCGCAGTAACCTGATCTTCGGTTATAGCGGCATGGATAATGACGTGAACCGCACCGGCCTCGCTATCAACAAAGAGGTGATGTCCAGCCACATCAACCTGCTATGGAACCCCGTACCGCAATATAAAGCCGGTATCGAATATATTCACGCCTACCGCGAACTGGAAAGCGGTGTGAATGGTGAGCTAGATCGCTTCCAAGCCTCATTCATCTATAGTTTTTAAACCCAATACCCTTTTGTGAAGCCCGCCTTTTGGCGGGCTTCCTTTTCTGTGCGGCCCCCAAAAAAACGGCCCGCTATAAGTTTCCCATAAATATCTATATAGACCCCAAACAAGCGCCTATTTTTGCTTGTTTTTAGCGCAGGGGAAATATCGCATAACCCTGCGTTTCCAACTATATTGACCCTAAAAAAACGCACCCTATCTCAGGCGCATTTAGCTCCGCTTTATGGAAGCCCTCACCCCTCCGCATCGAAACCTGATTCTGGCAGGTCTACACCATGCTCATCCCGAGAGGGAAACCTCTTTGAGGAAACTTGGACAACAACGATAGGAGTTTATCATGTCTATTACTAAAACATTTACCGCTGCCGCTTTAGGTGCAGCACTGGTTTCTACTACAGCTATGGCTGAGATTTCCGTAAACAGTTCAACCACTATTGAATCACTGCCCAAAGAAGGCATCGTGCAGTTGAGTGGTACCGTAGATACAGTATCCAACGCAAAAGAATTTACGCTCTCTGATGCCACCGGCAAAACCATTGATGTCGATGCCACCACCGCGATGAGCCTAAAAAAAGGCGACCATGTGAATGTGAGCGGTACCATGGACGACGAGTTTCTTGGTATGGGTCGTGAGATTAACGGCGCGACCGTGACCGTTATCAGCGCTGCGCCTGACGCGCCAGAAACCACCGCAGGTAAAACCGCCGCTGCAGCATCGCTAGCGGGTGGCGCGCCAAGCGCGAAACTGGCTATGACTGCGGATAACGAAGCTAAGTACAACACCGCTAAAAACGTAAGTGATAACGGTGCCACCAATGCTTATACCGAAAGCATGAAGCACCCAGAACGCACACGCATTGACCTAGATTTGGATGCCGATGTGGATACTGTCAAAGCAGATGCCACAGCAAAAAGCGCCATTGATGCACTGCCTCAAGAAGGCCCTGTGACCATCTCCGGCATGGTAGACACGGTAGATACGGATGACAAAACTTTCGTACTCCGTGATGCATCTGGCAAAACCATCGACGTACATACCAGCAGCAAAGTGATGCTGCAAAAAGGCCAGACCGTTAAAGTATCTGGTACGATGAGTGACGAAGCTCTTGGCCTCGGCGAGGAGATTGTCTCCGCTCGCGTACAAGTGCTTCGCTAAGCCTAGGCTCCCTCAGGGCTAGCGGAAGACAAAAGGGGCAGTAGTTGCTGCCCCTTTTGTGCGTCTTGCATAATTCACTGGAATCACTCTTCATTTTAACCTATCACTTGTTGCGTTGCAGCATTCATGCTGCGCAGAAAGGACCCCCGATGGCCGAGCCACATTGGTTACGTCTTGCGACTGGCAGCGTATGCGCCTCATTACTGCTTAGCATCCCCTCTTATGCAAATGCGCAGGAGGCAGAAGAAGAAACCATTGAGGTGGTGCGCACAAAGGAAGATACAAAAGGCATCTTCAGCGCCACCTTTGAAAACGACTTTTTCGTAGGTGAAGACGATGGCTACACCAATGGGTTTCGCTTCTCCTACCTATCGCCAGAAAAACGCCCGCCATGGCCCATCCGCAATATTGCGCACCAACTCCCCTTCTTTCCAGAAGAAGGGCATAAGCGCTACAGCCTCGCTTTCGGGCAAACCATGTATGCGCCGGGGAATCTGAATAGCCGCACCTTGATTCGCGATGACCGTCCTTATGCGGGCTTCCTGTTCGGCAGCATCGGGATGCTCAACGACACAGGCAAACGTCTTGACAACTTGCAACTCACCCTCGGTGTAGTTGGCCCTGCATCCGGCGCCGAAGAAACGCAAAAGTTCATCCATAGCGCCATTGATGACACCAACCCGCAAGGCTGGAACAACCAGCTAGAGAACGAGCCGGGCTTCATCCTCACCTATGAGCGCAAATGGCGCAGCATGTATGAACTCTCACCCTTTGGCTGGGCAATAGACGCCACACCGCATATGGGTATGAGTCTGGGTAACATCGACACGCATGCCACCACGGGCGTGATGTTCCGTATCGGACAAGACTTGCCTTCCGACTATGGCCCGCCGCTCTTACGCCCCAACCTCCCGGGCTCAGACTTCTTCATCCCCACACAAACATTTGGCTGGTATTTCTTTGCGGGCGTGGATGGCCGAGCCGTTGCGCGCAATATTTTCTTAGACGGTAATACATGGAGAGACAGCCACTCCGTCGATAAGAAATATTTTGTCGGTGGATTGCAGGCAGGCATTGCCATGACCTACGAGAATACGCGCATTGCTTATACTTACGTGATGCGCAGCAAAGAGTTTCACGGCCAAGAAGATGCCGATACGTTTGGCGCTATTACGCTTTCGTATCGTTTTTAGCGGCTTGGCAGCCGAGCAATCCCTTAAAGAACCCATTAATCATGTGTGGCACATGTTCGTCTAAGCTGAGCAATTCGGGGTAGCGCAGATATTCAATCGCCACGCCCGTGATAAAACACACAAAACTGCGCGTGAGGATGCACGGGTCTGACTCACTCGGCAAATCCCCCTTCTCAATCGCACGCTTAAAAAATTGCGAAAATAGCTGCATGCTGTTGAATCGCTGCTCTTGCTGATACGCTAAAAACGGCGCCATATCGCCTGAGTAATCACACTTCAAAAAGAATACGGTGAGCACTCGTTTCTTTTGCGGGTTACGCTCCAAATCCAAGAACAATTCATGCGTGAGATCGCGCAACTGCTCCAATGGGTGCGGATTGTCCACCTCCAAATCATGCAAAATCATCTCAGAGAAGGACATATAAAGCTGATCATGCAGCGCGGCGAAAATATCGGCCTTATTCTTAAAATGCCAATAAACTGCGCCTCTTGTCACCCCTGCATCGCGCGCAATTTCCTCTAGGCTGGCCTTCGCCACCCCGTTCTCCACAAACACCTTCGCCGCAGAAACCAAAATGGCTTCCCGTGTCTCTTGTGCCTCTTCTTTTGTTCTTCTTACCATAATATGTTGCAGTGCCTATAAATCGCTTGTCATTATACATTCATGTATGTATGATTAGCAAATAGACGACGGCTTGTAAAGCAAAAAAGCTATAGAATAAAATTTAAGGAATTGATAATTATGAATAAAAAACTTCTTGGTTTTGTTTTTGGCGCATTGCTAGCCACTGCAATCTACTGGTTTTTCGTAGGCAGTTCGGGGCAATCCACCCCCCAAGCAGCGGCGCAGCAGCAAGCCATGGAGCTAGGCGCAGTGCGCCTGAGAGCGCAGACCATCACCACCTATGAAGAACTCCCCGGCCGCACCAATGCCTCTAAAATCGCAGAAATTCGCCCGCAGGTGAGCGGCATCGTGACTGAACGCTCCTTCCAAGAAGGCGGCGAAGTCACCGAGGGCCAACAGCTTTACCAAATCGACCCTGCCCCATTCAAAGCCGCGTATGATAGCGCGCGTGCGGATGTGCAAAAGGCCGAAGCGACCGTAAAATCTATCAAGGCGCGCAATGGGCGCTACGAAGAGCTAGTAAAAATCGATGCCGTAAGTAGACAGGAATACGAAGACGTCAAAGCCGAGTTTGCACAGGCCGAGGCAGACGTAGCCATTGCCAAAGCCGCAATGGCGCAGGCGAAGATTAATCTCGACTATACCAAAGTATATGCCCCGATTGACGGCCGCATCGGCAAATCCCGCGTGACCAAAGGCGCGCTCGTGACCGCGAGCCAACCCGAGCCGCTCGCAACGGTAACCGCGCTCGACCCTATCTATGTAGATGTGACGCAATCCAGCGCCGATTTGATGCGTCTGCGCAGCCAAGTCGACAATTATGAGAATATTCCGATTCGCCTGTTTGTAGGCGAGGACGAAACGCCCTACGCGCATGAAGGCAGCCTTCAGTTCCATGAAGTGACGGTGGATGAAACCACAGGCTCGGTTCTGCTGCGCGCGCTGTTCCCGAACCCTGAGAATCAACTGCTTCCGGGCTTATTTGTGCGCACCAAGCTAACGCTGAGCCAACCCGATGCGCTGGTCGTGCCGCAACGCGCTGCCACCCGCCAACCCAACGGCTCCTTGGCCGCATGGCGCCTAGATAAAGAAGGCAAAGCAGAGCAAGTCACCTTCACTGTATCGGGTGCATCGGAAGGCAATTGGATTATCGCTTCCGGCCTGAATGAGGGCGACGTGGTGATTACCGAAGGAACCATCAAAGTAAGCGCAGGTGCTCCCATCAAGCCCGTATTTGCTGAGCCAGAAGAGACGGCCAAAACTACGCCTCCAAGCGTGCCGATGCCTGAAACCGCGGAAGAGTTGGAATAAACATGTCGCATTTTTTCATCGAACGTCCGGTCTTCG
>CAYFFN010000072.1:0-8783 GCA_964342335.1 uncultured Azospirillaceae bacterium | reverse complement strand
GCATGTCGCGCAGGTGGCTGAACACGCGGCGCTACAAGAAACCTCTAAGCAGATCGAATATGCCTAAGCCCGCTGGACTCAAACCCGCCTCTAGGCTATTCTCGCGCCATGGCACGATTTAACATACGCACCCAGCCTTCGCTTTACCGGGATTTCGCCCTGCTCTCGGCGTTCATCCTTTTTATGCTGGTGCTGGTTTCCGTATGGGTGGCGTTCGAGACCTATAACGACCATTCCGACAAAATCGTCACCCAGCTAGAGAACGAAGCTGTGCGTATCGACCGTGCGCTGATCGTGCGCATGGAAAATGCGTCCTACCTGCTCGAATCGCTGGGCCGTCAGATTAGCCATAGCGGCTCGCAAGACTTATCTGCTATCAGCAGCATCTTTACCGCATTTGATAAACAAGGGTTCTTAAATAACTCTGTGCTTAGCTGGGCCAATGAAGATCATTTCGTGGTAACCAGCAGCAATAGAGGTATTTTGGATAAGCCCGTCGATATTACCGACCGTGACTATATCAAGAAGACTATCTCCGACCCGTGGCATGTAAAAATTGGCCGTCCTATTTCTGGCCGCGTTTCAGAAAATTGGGTCATTCCACTCGCTATTGGCCTAACCGATAAAGATGACCGCTATGTGGGATCAGTCGTCATCTCGGTGGATATTGACTCCCTCACCAACGACATCAACGAAGAAATTCGTGGCAGCGGTATCAGCTTTGCCATTACCAGCACTTCCATGACTCTCCTCACGCAAGTCAGTGAGAGCCGTAATTTCTACAGCCAATATTTTGATATTGAGCAGCTTTCGCAAATTGATTTTGCCAAGGACCGTAACGGTGTTTACAGCACCGCCAGCATGTTCGGCAAAAACGATATCTTCGCCTATTACGAAGTCTCCTCACAATACCCCTATGTGATTCTGCTTGGCTATGACCATGATCTCACGCAACAAGCGATTCAAGATATTCTCCTGCCGCGCCTATTCCAGCTGGTCATCATCGCGGTGTTCCTGCTGTTTGTACTCTGGACGGTGCGCAAACGTATCATCCAGCCCGTGATTGATTTGACCGACCGCACCAGCGAACTCATTCGGGGTGGCGGAGCAAAGTCGCAATTGGTGAGCGGCCCAATGGAAATCACCCATCTCGCCGAAGAAATTCAGCGCCTCGGCGACTTCTTGAATGAAACGAAACGCGTCGAAAACGAACTGCGCACCAAAATCGCCGTGCTGCAATCCATCAAAGAATCCGCGCAAGTCACCAACCAAGTGAAAGCCGAATTCTTGGAATCTATCGCGCAGGAATTGCTGCAACCGATTAGCCGCATCGGTGAATATGCGACCTCTCTCTCCGGTGAGTTTTTTGGCCCACTTTCGTCTAGCTATAAAAACAGTGCGCAAGAAATTGGCCAGCTCGTCGAAGAGCTGGATTTAATGATTGATGATATCCGTGCGATTTCGGAAGCGGAAACAGGCCTGCTCGCACTGAACGAAAAGCCGGTGAATATCAATTTCGTGCTACGCAAATGCGTGCGCCTCTTTGCCGAGAAAACCGCCTATGGCGACCGCAAAATTCACCTTGAAGTGCCGCATGACATTCCTGCGCTCTATGCGGACGAGCTACGCCTGAAGCAGATTATTCTCAACCTGCTTGTGGGTGCTGCGAGCTACACCAAGCCAGAAGATACGGTGCATGTGGTGGTGAGCATGGATAATCAAAACTTCCGTTTGGAGGTGCATTACATCGCTGGAGATATGCCGCAGCAAGAGACGATTCAAACCCGTCGCTCCGGTGGTTTCCGCGCGGCCATTGATATCGCACGTCGTCAGCCGCAACAAGGTAGTGACACCAAAGGCATGGCGCAATCTGGCGGCGGCTTGGGTCTCGCCCTCACCCGCCTGCTCGTCGCATTACATCAGGGCGAACTCGATGTGCGCACGCGCAAGAACCGCCAGACGGTCATCACCATGATCCTACCGAAAAAGCGGGTTCTGAAGAATAAATAAGAAAGCGTTTACGCGTCGCCGAACTTGTTGCTACGTGGGAAGCCGACAGGCGGCAATTTACCCGCGCCAGCACGGTTGCCGAGCCATGGCGACATATCTTCTTCCAAGCGTGTACGGTCACCGATTTGCCAGCTTAGGCCCTCTGCCATGTTAAAGCATTTGGCATCCGACAGTTTCGCATCTTTATATTTCTGGAAGCCCACACCTTGACCACGCTTCATCGGCGGCACTTGGTCGATGGGGAAGACGAGCAGCTTGCGGTTCGTGCCAATCACCGCAATATGGTCTCCGTCTGCAGGTACGCACAAACATGCCTTGCCCTTGCCTGGGTTAAGCACTTGCTTACCGTTCTTGGTCTGCGCCACCACGTCCGCCTCTTCGACGATGAAGCCTTTACCAATCGTAGAGGCAAGCAAGAGCTGACGCTCCGGCTCATGCACAAACATCTCAACAATGTCTTCGCTCTGCTCCAAATCCACCATCAGGCGAATCGGCTCGCCATGGCCTTTCGCCGTCGGCAAGTTCGCGCAGGAGAGCGTGTAGAAACGCCCGTTCGTGCCGAACACAATCAGCTTATCCGTTGTCTTCGCTTTGAGTTGGAAGCGTGCTTCGTCCCCGTCTTTAAACTTCACATCGCCCAGATCGCTATGGCCTTTAAAGGCACGAATCCAGCCGAGCTTAGAGCAAACCACCGTAATCGGTTCTTTCTCTACGAAGGCTTCAATCGAAATCACTTTCGCAGGGTCTGGCGCATCGCCAAACTCGGTGCGGCGCGCGCCCAGCTCGGTGTTTTTGCCAAACTGCTTTTTAAGCGCTTTAATCTCTTCGCCGATATGTTCCCATTGCAGCGCCTCATCCTTCAGCAGCGCTTTGAGCGCCTTCTGCTCGGCTTTGAGCGCTTTATGCTCCTTCTTAATCTCGACTTCTTCGAGCTTGCGCAATTGGCGCAGTCGCATATTGAGAATGCTCTCCACCTGCAAATCGGTGAGGCCCCATTTCTTCATCATGAGCGGCTTGGGTTCGTCTTCCTCACGGATGATGCGAATCACTTCATCCAAGTTCAGATAGGCAATCAGCAAGCCATCGAGAATCTCTAGGCGGTGCGCAATCTTCTCCAAGCGATACGCACTGCGACGTTGCAGCACCACTTGGCGGTGATCGAGGTACGATTGCAGCACCTCACGCAGATTCAACACGCGCGGCACATTATCCGCCGTCAGCACGTTGAGGTTCATGTTAAAGCGGCTCTCCAGATCGGTCACTTTAAACAGCGACTCCATCAGCACTTCAGCGTCCACGCTGCGGTTCTTCGGCTCCAGCACGATGCGGATTTCTTCCGCCGATTCATCGCGGATATTCGCGAGCAGCGGCAGTTTCTTCGCACGGAACAGGTCGGCGATTTTCTCAATCAGCTTCGACTTCTGCACCTGATAGGGAATCTCGGTGATGATAATCTGATACATGCCGTGGGAGAGTTCTTCCTTCTCCCAGCAGGCGCGGATGCGGAAGCTGCCTTTGCCTTCCGTATAGGCTTTGAGGATATTCTCTTGCGGCTCGGCGATGATGCCACCGGTCGGGAAGTCCGGCCCCGGCATGCGCGCGAGCAGCGTATCAATCCCCGCGTTCGGGCTTTTGATAAGGTAGGTCAGCGCGTCACACATTTCGGCCACGTTATGTGGCGGAATGCTCGTCGCCATCCCCACGGCAATCCCCTCTGAGCCATTGGCCAGCAAGTTCGGGAAGCCCGCAGGCATCACCACCGGCTCGCTATCTTCACCGTCATAGGTTGGGCGGAAGTCTACCGTGTCAGCGTCCATGCCCTCCATCAGCGCCATCGCTACATCGGTCAGGCGCGCTTCAGTATAACGCATCGCCGCGGCGTTATCGCCATCGACGGAACCAAAGTTCCCCTGCCCATCCACCAGCGGATAACGCACGGCAAAGTTTTGCGCCAAGCGCACCATCGTGTCATAGACCGCGCTGTCGCCATGCGGGTGGTATTTACCGATTACGTCACCCACCACGCGGGCACATTTCTTATAGCCGGATTTTGGGTCGAGCCGTAGCTGGAGCATCGCATAGAGCAAACGGCGATGCACGGGCTTGAGACCATCGCGCACATCCGGCAGCGAGCGTGCGGTAATCGTCGACATGGCATAGGCAAGGTAACGCTCTCCGAGCGCATCCTTGAATGCTATATCGTGAATCTCGCCCTCACTGGGGGCTTTGGTCTTTTTGCTCATGAGGTGAAATTACGCGAAACCGCGCGTTTTGCAAGGGTTTATTGGCCTTGCTGTGCGCCCTGTGGACGTATATCGCGTGGCTGACCTGTTGCTACAGGACCTGTTTCTGGTGCCGTAGGGGTTCGGCTCACATCTTCGCCACCCGTCACACCGCCAAGACTCACCTGATCCACAATTATGCCCGCTTGGCTCGTTGATGGATTGGGCAAAGTAACTTGTGTGCTAACCGCTGGCAAAGCAGGTGGTTCTGCTTGACGCTGGCGCTCCAATTCACGCTGTTGCGCGCGTGCTTGCTGTTCTGGCGAACCATTGCGCATTGGCTCCAACCATCCTGCGGCGGCGCCCATGGTCATCATACCTACAAAAAGCGCAATGCCCGTGCCAAACATCGTGCCTAGAATACCACCGCCAAAGAGCCCCTGCCCCATAAAGAAGGAAACGGCCGTGGCCATCGCGCCACCAAACAGCACCGCAGGGCCAGTCCAATGGCCATCCGCGAACCAGTCTTGTGTGCCTTGCCATGCATCACCAAACCAGCCTTGGACGCTTTGCCACCAGTTATTGCCTTCTTCAGGCGGATTTTGGGTATTCGTACTCATACTCAACAGTATAGCAAAAACCACGCGAAACGAATGTTACAGTTTTGTGACGTTTGCAACGGAAACTCGGGCTATGCCGATTGTTTTTCCTGCCTTTTTTCGAGTCGTTCGGCGAGGCGATAGCGCGCGTCCGGTAGCTGCATGTGGTGCGGGGTCGCGACCCATTGCTGCAAGAAATAACCCGTCAGTGTGAGGCCATGATAGAGGCACGCCTCATCCACCTCCTCTGCCGCCGCATCGCTGATGAGGAAGGCAGGCAGCGCCAGCATCTTCTCTGCATAGGGCGCACCCGCCTCACGGCACACCGCACGGCCCGACTTCGGCGAGACATAGACCAGCTCATGCGTCTGTCCCGTCGCGGCACATTCGCTAAGGTCGAGGCCGTAGCCCAGCTCGGCCAGCAGCGCCAACTCCCACTTTACGTAATAAGGCTGCCAGACATGCCCTGCCGCCATATGGGTAAGCAATGCTTCGGTGCGATCGTAAAGCGCCGGATGCGGCTCGCGCTCATGGATGAAGCGCTGCAGCAGCGAGCAGATGCTCCCCAGCGCATCCAGCGCCAAAGGGTCGTCGAGCAATAGCGGCGCAATCGGGCGCTGCAAGTCCGCCGTGATACTGCCCATATGCTCCGCCAGCCGCGCCTTCCACTCTACCTCAGCGATATTTCCCGGCTGATACAAGCCGCGCTGCTTGGAGGTATAGGCGTTTTTGGAAATACTACGATGAATGCCATGGGCGCGCGAAAACAGGCCAATCACACCCGCGCGCTCGCCATATTTGCTCGCCGAAAGCAGAATACAGCTGTCGTTCCATTGCATTGCTACACCCTATCCTTTTTTTACGCGGCTCGCAATAACAACGCACTCCAATCATCCCTCCGCGCAGCATGCAGCAGCTTGAATCCCCGCGCCTCATAGGCGTTGAGCACTTTGCGCTCTTGGCGGTTCAGCAGGCCGGAGAGAATCAGGTAGCCCCCCGCTTTGATAGTGCGGCACTGGTCTGCCGCCATCTCTATCAGTGGCCCTGCAAGGATATTGGCGAGGATAATATCGTATGGGCCATTCTCGCGCACGATACGTGAGTTATAGCCTTCACTCACCGCACAACGCACGCGCTGCTGCACTTGGTTGCGCAAAGCATTCGCTGCACTCACCCGCACCGCAACGGGGCAATTATCCACCGCCAGCACGCGACTAGTCGGCCAGCGCTTTGCCGCGCCGATGCCCAGAATCGCCGTGCCTGCACCCATATCCAGCACGCGGCTCGGGCGGGGGCGAATACGCGAGAGCAACTGCAAACACCCGCTCGTCGTTGCATGCTCACCCGTGCCAAACGCCGCGCCTGCATCCATCAAAATCGGAATGCTTCCTTTTGGCGGCGCGCTCTCAATATGCGAGCCATACACATAAAACCGCCCTGCATGCATCGGCTTAAAATCCGCCTGCACTTCGGCGACCCAGTCGCGCTCTTCTACTTCACTTTGCGAGAGTGGCTCCAGCCCACATTGCGCAAGCCCAATCGCGGCATCCAGCGAGTCGCAAATCACCTCGACCTTGTGGCGCCCCTGCCCGTCATCCGCCGCGCTACAGGAGAAGGCAAAGGCCACATCCTCAAACGCATCTTCGAGCGCATCCAGCGCATCGGCTGTGACGAGAAACACCAGCTGTGTGAGTGATTCGGGTTGCGCGAAAGGGTTATCGGGGTTGTAGGTTTTCATGAGATGAGCGCTTTCCATTCTTCTTCGCTTAGCACTGCAACGCCGAGCTCATTCGCCTTCTTGAGCTTGCTGCCTGCGGCTTCACCCGCGACAACGTAATCGGTTTTCGCTGACACACTGCCGCTCACTTTCGCACCCAAACGCTCCGCGCCTGCCTTGGCTTCAGCGCGGCTCATGGTCACGAGCGTTCCAGTGAACACGACCGTCTTGCCCGCCACGGGGGAATCGCTCGCCACCGCCTCGGCATCCTGCACGCGCAGCTCTTTGGCGAGTGCATCGACGGCCTCGCGGTTATGCTCTTCTGCAAAAAACTCCAGCAGGCTTTCGGCCATTACCTCGCCGATGCCATCGAGGGAGAGCAGCGCTTCACGTGCTTCTTCGGAGGTATCCATCGCTGCACGGAAGCTTGCAAAATCACCGTAATAGCGTGCGATGAGCTTGGCACTCTCCAGCCCGATATGGCGAATCCCCAGCGCATAAAGCAGCCGCGCAAACGGAATATCGCGCGCGGTTTCTATCGCCGCGAAGAGTTTATCGGCGGAGGTTTTTCCCCAACCTTCGCGGTTGCGCAGCGGGGTGAGCGAATCCCGATCACGTTTGACGAGCGTGAAAATATCGGCTGGCGTTTGCACCAGCCCATCGCTCCAAAAGGCTTCGATTTGCTTTTCGCCTAGCCCATCAATATCAAACGCCTGACGGCTGACGAAATGCTTCAGCCGTTCGCGCGCTTGCGCGGGGCAAATCAGCCCGCCCGTGCAGCGCGTCACCGCCTCGCCTTCCTCGCGCACGGCATGGCTGCCGCACTCCGGACAGGTTTTCGGGAAGCTATATTCCGGTGCGTCTTGCTCGCGACTCGCACTCACAATCTGCGGAATCACATCCCCCGCACGTTGCACCACCACACGGTCGCCCACGCGGATATCTTTGCGGCGAATTTCATCTTCATTGTGCAATGTCGCGTTGCTGACAACTACGCCACCCACCGTAATCGGCTTTAGCCGCGCCACGGGCGTAAGCGCCCCCGTGCGGCCGACTTGAATATCAATCGCCTCCAGAATCGTCTCGGCCTGCTCGGCGGGGAATTTATGCGCAATCGCCCAACGCGGCGCCCGCGCCACCTTGCCCAAACGCTCCTGCCAATCCAGCCTATCGACCTTGTAGACCACGCCATCAATGTCGTAACTCAAGCTCGGGCGGTCATGGGTGAGCGCCTCGTAATAACTCATAATTTCGGCAACATTTTTCGTGGTTTGCAGGCGCGGGTTGGTGACAAAGCCCCACTCCGCTAGCTTAGCGATACTACCACTCTGCGTCTCCGCAAGAGGCGCACTCACCTCACCCCAGCCATAGGCAAAATAGCAGAGCTTACGCTCCGCTGTGATGCTCGCATCGAGCTGACGCAGTGACCCCGCTGCGGCATTACGCGGATTCGCAAACGGCGCCTCGTCCTTTTCCGCACGCGCTTGGTTGAGCGCCTCAAAATCAGCTTTGTCCATATAGACTTCGCCGCGCACTTCCAGCACGTCTGGCCAGCCCTCGCCTTGTAGGCGGTGCGGCATGGCTTGCACGGTTTTGATGTTGGCGGTGATGTCTTCTCCCACCTCGCCATTACCGCGCGTGGCGGCTTGCACCAGCACGCCCTTCTCATAGCGCGCGGAGAAGCTCAGCCCATCAATCTTCGGCTCGACGGTGAGACAAACCTCTTCTTCTGTAAGCGATAGGAAACTCCGAATACGCTCAATAAAATCGGCGACGTCTTCTTCGCTAAATGCGTTGGAGAGAGAGAGCATGGGTACTTTATGCTGCACCTTGCCAAAGGCTTCGCTTGGCGCGGCGCCTACCTTTTGCGTGGGGCTATCGGGCGTGGCCAGTTCTGGGTGTTTGGCCTCCAATGCCTCCAGTTTTTGACGAAGCGCATCATACTCCGCGTCGCTCACCGTCGGCGCGTCTTTCTGATAATAGGCCGCATCATGCGCACGGATTTCCTCCGCCAATCGCGCATGTTCCGCGCGGGCCTCTTCCAGTTCAAACAGGTTGGTTTGTGGGTTCATAGCTGTGTTTTAGCGTGATTCGTCGCCGCGCTAAATAGATAAGTTTGATTAGTACACTCGCTTCGCTCGCTATTTCGCTCACCTAACGGTTCGCTAAGGCGCTGCGCGGCGCTTCGCCCTGACGGGCTACGGGTCGCTGCCTACGGACAGCTCCCACTCGTAC
>CAYFFN010000071.1:0-8803 GCA_964342335.1 uncultured Azospirillaceae bacterium | reverse complement strand
AGGGTTCAAACTCGCTGAGCTTCTCGCCCGTACCCATGAATTTGATGGGCTGGCCCGTCACATGGCGGATGGAGAGGGCCGCGCCGCCGCGCCCGTCACCGTCAATTCGTGTTAAAATAGCGCCGGTTATGCCGATTTGCTCATGGAAGCCTTGAGCAATCTCTACCGCCGCTTGGCCGGTAAGCGCATCGGCGACGAACAGTGATTCAATCGGCTTAGCTATTTGACTGACCTGCTTGAGCTCGTCCATCAGCTCGCTGTCGATTTGCAAGCGACCGGCGGAGTCGAGCAGCAGCACATCATAGCCGCCTTCGCGGGCTTCTTTCAGCGCGCGCTTAGTGATGTCTACGGGCTGTTGGCCTGCGACAATGGCCAGCGAATCCACACCTGCTTGGCTAGAGACGGTTGCGAGCTGCTCCTGTGCGGCAGGGCGTGCCACATCGAGCGATGCGGTGAGCACTTTCTTATTCTGCTTCTCCTTGAGCCGCTTGGCGAGTTTACCGGTGGAGGTGGTTTTACCCGAACCTTGCAGCCCCAGCATCAGCACCACGGCGGGCGGCTCGGCTTTGAGGTTCAAATCGGCATGTTCGCTGCCTAGCAGTTCGGTCAGGTGATCCTGCACCAGCTTGATGACCATCTGCGCGGGCGAAACACTCGCGATAATCTCCGCGCCAACGGCTTGTTCTTTCAGGCTTTTAATGAAGTCTTTGACCACGGGCAGGGCGACATCCGCCTCCAGCAGCGCAATGCGAATCTCGCGCATGGCGTCGTTGATATCGGCCTCGGTCAGCGCTCCACGGCGGCGCAACTTGCCCAGCGCGCCGGTTAATCTATCGGATAAGGACTCAAACATGGCGCTTTTCTGCCCGATTGTCACATGTCTGTCATCTATTTTCGCTAGAATAACCCCATGAAGGACCGAAATACATCCCCCAGCACGCAGGTGCAGGGCGCTGCCGCAGAGCGAGCAGCACTGCGCACACACCTACGCAGTGTGAAGGAAGGCGAGTGCGATGCTATCGCATTGATTACGCAAAAGGGGCTTTACCCAGATGATTATAAGGTTTTTACCGCAAAGATAGCGGAAGATCTAAGCGAAGAATTTACCGGGCAGTTTGCGCTAGGAATCCGCAAGTTTGAGTCGGACCCTGAAGTGCAGGATATCATGGAGCATTACAAAAGCTTCGCCGTGGAGGTTGCGATGGCCTATCTAGAGCAGTGCGACCTTGCACATTATGCCTATGATGATGCGTATGCGGCGAGGAACGACAGTTCAAATGCGTATTTTAATGTGGGGGCAGATTATCACCGTTTTATTTCTCAAGGCATTGACGGTGTGGTGATGGAAGAGGCAGAGAATAGTCTGAAGCGCAGCATTAGGCTAGCCGAAGAGAATGATACTAAAGCACGGAAGGATTTTGATATTGTGGAGATCTCCACTGAACTTTCTTCCGGCCTCATCACAAAACGCGCCATGGAGTGGATGCAGTCGCCGGATCGTGGTGACTGGAAACTTTCCAACGAGCAAGCCTATACACTTTTATATAAAATAGTCGGCAATATGCTGCGTACCCACAGTAATGTGCTGCAGCGAGATGGGTTTGTCTATCCTGACATTGGCAAGGATTCGCAGCCGGATTCAGCCCTAGAATACATTCGTCAATACTCCACGGATAAAAGCGCCAAGCTTGAACGTGTTGCACATGGCGTGGGGACGTCTTTATGAGGGCAGGCATATGACCACGACAAAGCTGATAGATAACCGACCTTCCCCTATCATAGGCGATGCGCGCCCAACGCCGCTTATGTCACTGCAATATGCGTTGCGGGCGCTCAAAGAAGGGGAGCCCAATGAGATTGCATTGTTACAGCAATCGGGCTTGCTTCCAGAGGACTTTGAGGCACTGGATACAGAGACCCGCACGCTATTACACGATAATTTTTGTTCAAAGTTCGCAATCTCGTTAATGGATTCGCCAAGCCCAATAAAAGCGTTCTTTACCGGGCATAAAACGGAAATATGGCAGATATGTGAGCGTTACTTTGAGGTGTTTCACATCTGTAATGCGATGGCGGAGCGGCTTCATATCCCTCACAGTGCGTTGTCTGATGCGATAATGCGTCTGCACGGCGAGAATGTGCAGAGCTCTGACCCTGCAAAAGATGCGATTGCAGATGCGATTATGGCCTTCCGCGCAGCCTATACGTCTCAGGTGACTAGGGAGGCATTGGAGTGGCTGCGCTCAAATGAAGGCTGCACTACACCTGACTTCAACGATATAGAAGCCATGCGTGCATTGGGTAGCGCGGTGAAGGCTGCCATGTTCTCATCACGCAGCGTGTTTCCTTATGTGTCTGCTTCTATTTTCCCCCAAGTGTCTGGGAGTCATGCGCATATATTTGGCGAAACCGCCATTGAGAAAATCGAAAACGCACCCGAATATTACGCAGAATTGTGTAAGCAAAAGCTCGCGCAGGCAAGCGAGTATCTCACCGCCGCTAATACCGCTCATGAAGGGAAGGTTTTAGAGAGCACCCGAAAGGAGACGCATGTCTAAGGACGTAAAGCCAATGCATATCCCGCCGCTTGGTGTGCTTCGCCCTGGTGACGAAGATCCGATCGACGTGCTCATGGAGTTTGGCTATCTGGATGAGCGGCCGGAGCCTTTTTCGCGGAGCGAGCGTGAAAAGATGAATGCCGCGTTTGACCGTGAATACGAACAAGCTCCTCGCAAACAACCGGCCGTAGATAGAACCGCCTTCTTTGCAGCGCATAAGGAGTATGCCCGTGTGCTTTTCAATGCGTATATGGATGCCTTCCATTCCCTCGCTCCGGCAGAGAGCCGCATCATCAAGCAAAATGATGAGAATGCGGCACGTGAGTCATGCCTCACCAATCTGGGTGAGACAGAGATTGAGGAGATGCGTAAGGAGGAAATGGACCCAAATATCCGCATAAGTTTTGCAGGGGAGATTAGAGCAGAGCGAGCGGAAAGAGCAGAAGTGTCTAACCGTAAGAAGCAGGAACGCTTTGGTTTCTTCTATGGCCAGAAAGAATTGGTAACCGGGCGAATAACACGCGACGCTATGGCATGGCTAACGGAGGATGAGCAAGGCCCGCAACTGGATGATACAGAAGCTATGATGCTCATTGGAAAAGCATCAAGATGCGCGACGAGCTTAGGGGCGGAACTCTATGGCCGCACGCAATTCGTGTACCCTACAGTGGGCAATCATCGAGGCGTGTTGGATGGTGCCGCCCGCACGATACGCGCCGCCGCGAATAATAATGCAGATGATATCAATCAGGAGTTAAAAGGATGGGTGCGCTAAAAATATGGCCGCCCCTCGCGAGAGGAGCGGCCAGAGCTATGAGAGACACAGATGCGACGACGATTGCCGTCGAAATGTAAGATGGGTATAACAGGAATAAATGCAATTGCAAGTCATTCGCAACAAGGGTGTGTATAGATAGATATTATGTCCAATGATAATGAACCAAAATATACGCTAAATGCGGACGAGCTGGCACAGCTGCGCGGGCGAATGATGGCGCGTAGCGCAGTGTTTGAAGAAACACGCCAAGCCGCAAAGGAAGAAAAGGCAGAGGCAGATGCCGCCGCGCAGGCCGAGCGACTGAAAATCAAAAACCGGCATATCCAAGCTGAGGAGGAAGGGCCCGATGAATCGGAGCTACTCGGCAAGAAAGAAGAGCTAAAAGCACAGGCCGAAGAAGCCGCCGCCCTAGAAGAGCAAAGCTGGGTGCTACGCACACGTAAAATGAGCCCACGCATGGACGATGAGGCGCGCTTAGCGGTGATGGGCAGCAGGCTAAAACATGGCCAAAAGACCGTGATGGAACATGGCACACATCATTATGAGGATTTCATGCAGGATGCACAGGGAAGTGTCAGTCTAGAAAATCGCGCGGCACTGATTAATGCGCTGCTGGCCGATCATGCGGACTTTATATGGGGACGGCTAGTTCGGCAGCTGCAGGGTGAGAGCATGACCAATACTGCATTAGCGGATTGCTTTAACGATACGGTGGGTGGCGTCATAAATGCGGCGATGTTGCGCTACGAAAAGCAAATTGGCACCTGCGACACCCATGGGAACAAAAAGGGCAGCCCAACGCCAACAGAACGCGAGAAACTAAACCGTTTCCGCACAGGCCTCTCAGAAGCCATGGAGCTGGTGGTAGATGATTTTACCTATTGCCTATGCGAAGTGAGTGAGCAAGCGCACGAGGTGATAGCCTCCTCCACCCAAAACAAAGGCCGCATCCGTTGACATCCCCGATTACTCTGATAAAACGACGAACCTTAACAAGAGGAAACAATTGTGCTTAAGCCAAGGGAGATATGCGAGCGAGCCGGCCTGGACTATGAGGGAAGAGGTTATGCGCCTCTTGGAAAGTTCAAAGTGCGCCAGTTTTTAGGAGAGGCGCAGTTGCGCTCACTGCTTAAACAGGTGAAAGACGAGATATCAGCCTTGCAAGAGCAAACAAAAAATCGCCATCCAAACGAGATTACCCACTTGGATGGCTTGCTGAATAAGCCAGATTTATTGAGGGAAATGGCAGAGGCGAAAGTTATTGCGTCTGGCCCTTTAGTTTTAGTGGATTTGCAGGAAAAAATAGAAGATAGGCTCGCTCTAGAGCCTAAAAATAGGAAGTTCTCTTATCCCGATATTCTAAAATGCATAGATAAATCCTGCACAGAGTATTTGGCGGAGATTTTTGAGGCGCAGAACGAAGAACTTGCACGAGAAAAAGTCCCTGATTGGGATGCCATGAAACGGGATTTCGGCGATAAACTCAGATTGAATGTGAGCATTCGGCTGCAGTTTGCTTTTGATAAAATGAATCCTGAGTTGGAGCCTTCTGCCACTTATATGGGCCAAGGCGTTGCTTGACTTCCCACCGCGCCTGTGTAGCTTGGGCGCATGACTGACGCGAAGACACCACTCCCTGACGAGATTGCCAAGATGAGCTTTGAAGATGCCGCGAACGAGCTTGAGGCCATTGTGCGCAAGCTGGAGAGCGGGCAGGGCGATTTGGAAGCATCGATAGGGGATTACACCCGCGGCACGCAATTGCGTCAGCATTGCCAAGCCAAGCTGGATGCGGCGAAACTCAAAGTAGAAAAAATCATGCAATCCGCCGATGGCGCGGTAGCAACCGAACCGTTCGACGCGGCGTAAATTTCCAAAAAGATTATTGCGCGGGGGTGATGAGCGTTTCGCGGATTTGTTGCGTGTTATAGGTCGGATTCGCTTGGATAACTTCATTCACATCCACCGCCGCATCGCGTAACGCATCGGATACATTTTCTGCATCAAAGTCGCCTAGCACGTCACTCACTTGCGTGAAGGCGAGAGGCTGGCCGTTGGTTGTCTGTGCAGTAGCGAGCACACCAGCGAGGGCTTCTGCATATTCGGTTTGATAGGCCGCATCATCACGGTTTGCGCCTAGCGCGTCATTCATACGGTACCACTGTACTTGTGCGTTGTTGGTGCCTTGTTCGGTCCATTCGCTTAGCTGATTCATAGCGTTTTCTGCCGTTTCGGTAATGGCATCTTGCGCTTCCTGACGGTTCTGCGCTGCATCATCCTTCAGCCCAAACTTCCAGACAGCCCAGCCGGCTGCCGCAACTGCGCCGAGGCCGAGAACCCAGCCCATAATGCCGCCGCTTTTTTCTTCGCCTTCGCTATTATTGCCGCCAAACAGCATGTTACCACCAATGAGCGCCGCCGCGCCGCCGGCAACCCAAAGCCAAATATTTTCATACCACTGTTTGCCTTCAGTGGGTTCTGCTGTGTCGTTTGTTTGGTCAACCATGACGATTCCTCGTGTTTTTCACTATTTCTCACCTGCCACCCTAGCACAGTTATGTTACAGCTTGATGACAGTGCGAAAATGTTTGCATTTTGTCTGCGAAATCAGCAAACTCCCGCGGAATATTTAATTGCCCCTTGTCGCGCCTACTGGCGCTCCCATTGGGCGGACGCTTCGCTGGCTCTTGGCAGCGGCAAACATCCTGTTTGCCCTTCATCGCAGCGAGGGGGCAAGAAGCGAGTCAGGAGACTCGCCCTTTAGTCGCCGTAGGCGTTAGTTTCATTGCGAAGGCCAGTAGGCCGGAGCAGGAACAATAAGAGGATAATCTATTGGCCAGTAGGCCAATCTTTAGTCGGCGAAGCCGTTAGACCCATTGCGAAGCACAGTAGTGCGGAGCAGGGGTGATGAAAAAAGGAAAACTATGTTCGATCTTCAAAAATCCTTAGAAGAAACCTCAGACCTGCTCGAAGAAACTATGGACGAGCTGCTGCCTGGCAAAACGCGTGAGAAAACCAAGGTGATTTCGCTGCAAAGCCGTGAGGTGGAAGAGACCGAGGCCGAAGAAGATAGCTACGGCGAGGCGCGCGTGGCCGAGGCAATTCGCTACTCGACCCTCTCAGGCGGTAAGCGCCTGCGTCCGTTTTTGACGCTGGAATGCGCGGGCCTGTTTGGCGTGAGCAAAGAAGCAGCGGTCTATAGCGCGGCCTGCATCGAATTTATTCATACTTACTCACTGATTCACGATGACTTGCCTGCCATGGACGATGATGACATGCGCCGCGGCAAGCCAAGCTGCCACAAGCAGTTCGACGAGGCGACGGCGATTCTCGCGGGCGATGGCTTGCTAACCCTCGCCTTTGAAGTGATGGCTAACCGTATGGTTCACCCCGATGCGCAAGTGCGCTGTGAGCTGGTGCGTACTGTGGCGAAAGCCGCTGGTGTGCATGGCATGGTCGGTGGTCAGATGATGGATCTGGATGCGGAAAACCGTGAGTTGGACATGGATGAAATCATCCGCCTGCAACGTTTGAAGACCGGTGAGATGTTCGCGGTTTCCTGTGAGACGGGTGCGATTCTCGGCAAGGCACCCGAGCAAATGCGTAACCGCCTCTCGCGTTACGCGCATGATATGGGCCTCGCTTTCCAAATCACGGATGACTTGCTGGATGTGGAAGGCACGCGTGAGCAGACGGGTAAGGCCGTCGGCAAAGACGCAACAGCAGGCAAGGCAACCTTGGTCGAGCTGATGGGCGTCGAGCGCGCCCGCGACCACGCCGAAAGCCTCGCTGAGCAAGCCAAAGCGCATCTCAGCGTCTTCGACAAAAAAGCCGACCGCCTACGCGCCCTCGCAGATTACGTCGTAAGCCGCCGCTCTTAATATTTCCATCCTCGGGCTTGACCCGAGGATCTCAAATGCCTGTCATGTACGCAGTTTACATTGTTACAAACAAGCCCCGCGGGACACTCTATATCGGTAAAACAAGCGACCTAACCCGCCGGATATACGAGCATAAACAGAAGGCTGTGGACGGCTTCACAGAAAAATACAATTGCTCAAACCTCGTCTATTATGAAATGCATGAAGATGTGCGGCTTGCGAACCAGCGTGAAGCAACGCTAAAACATTGGTTGCGCGATTGGAAAATTGCGTTGATTGAGAAAGACAATCCCGGCTGGAAGGATTTGTATGAAGACGTTGTACATGCGTGAAGAGATCCTCGGGTCAAGCCCGAGGATGGGAGTCTTGGTGGTATGGTAAGTATGCGCATAGACCAAGCTCTCGTACAACGAAGGCTCGTCGATTCGCGTTCCCGCGCAGCGGATATGGTTGCGATGGGGCATGTGACGGTGAATGGCAAGATTGTGCGCAAGCCCAGCCAGATGGTGCGCGATTCGGATTCGATAGAGACGAGCGGGCACGAGCATCCATGGGTCTCGCGCGGTGGCATGAAGCTCGCCCACGCCATCAAGCATTGGAAGATAGACGTGAAAGGCGCCATCGCGGTAGATGTGGGGGCGTCTACCGGTGGATTCACCGATGTGCTGCTGGAGCATGAGGCCGCGAAGGTCTACGCCGTCGATGTCGGCCATGACCAATTGCACATCAAACTGAAAAACGACGAGCGCGTGGTGAACCTCGAAGGTGTGAATGCGCGTGAGCTGAGTTGTGAGTTATTAACTGCGCTTGGCGAGGGAAAAGAAGCGAGTCAGGAGACTCGCCCTTTAGTGCGCGAAGCGCTTAGTCCCATTGCGGAGGCCAGCAGGCCGGAGCAGGGGATTAACGTAATAGTCTGCGATGCGAGTTTTATATCGCTGAAATTGGTTTTGAATAAATTGCTATCTAGCTTCGCTGGGAAACAAGAACGCGGTCAGGAAATTGAAGGTGAGTGGGACAAGAATGCGAGCTTGCCCGAAGGGGCGCGAGCGATGGCACAACCGTGCCACGCCAAATGTTTGGCGAGCGTGCCTAGCCGGCAAGACGGCGAAATAGCGAGCGCAGCGAGTGTACAACTCATCTCTCTCATCAAACCCCAATTCGAAGTCGGCAAGGACGCACTGCCCAAAGACGGCGTGGTGAAAGACGACGCCCAGCGCGAAGCCGTCTGCAAAGACATCGCCGCTTGGGTCGAGTCCCTCGGCTGGCAGGTGCAAGGCATCACCGAATCCCCCATCGAAGGCCCGAAGGGGAATAAAGAATTTTTGTTGTATGCTATTTTATAGCCTTTTGTACACTCGCCTAACGGCTCGCTATAACGTTCGCTATGCTCACTAAGGCGCTGCGCGGCGCTTCGCCCTGACGGGCTACGGGTCGCTCCCTATCGGACAGCTCCCACTCGTGCCCATGATGAGTTCTCGTTAGTTGCTGGTAAGACTTTTCAAGGGACAAGAATGGAGAACCCATGACCCCGCATGGGTACGGGAGCGCATCCGTGAGGATCGCGACCGCGAGCGACTGCGAGCGCG
>CAYFFN010000070.1:0-8931 GCA_964342335.1 uncultured Azospirillaceae bacterium | reverse complement strand
CCTTTGAGAACTTTAATAGAATCTGCGCCATATTCCTCTGACGCTACAGGGGTTGGAGTTTCGTCTGTTTTCACTGCTGCTTCTGCCATGGTTTTCCCGTGTTTAATACTGTCTCACAGTCTTAAAGCATAGGCACGTCCTACACCACTAAATAGGGCAGTTATCCACGGGTTTTTGCGATTCTTTACGGGGCCAAAACGACACCCAAAACACCTCCGAGCCAATCGCTCAGCAATGCGTCAGAACCATTTGAGTTTCTTGAATATTACGATTTGCGCAATCACCAGCACGACCATCGCCACGCAAAACTCGTAAAATGCGGCACCATTATCGGTCCCAGGCATCCCGCCAATATTCACGCCGAAAAGCCCCGTCAAAAAGCCAAGCGGCAGGAACACCGCTGCAATCACGGAGAGGATATACATGTTCTTATTCAAACGGTCTGCGAGCATCGTCGCCAGCTCATCCTTCACAATCTGTGCGCGGTCACGAATCGCATCCAAGTCTTCGATATAACGCGTCACATGGTTATGGCTCTCCTGCATCTGGCGCTTCTCTTTGGCTTCCAGCCACGTGAAATCTGCCATCTGTAGCTGGCCAATCGCATCGCGCTGTGGCGCAAGGTAACGACGATACATAATCGCTTGCTTGCGCACATGATTGATTTTCTCGCGCATGGACACATCCACCACATCAATCAAGCGCTCTTCAATCTCGTCGGTCTCATCGTCCAACCCGTGCAGCGCCGAGTCAATGCGCGCAAAAAGGCGGTCAATCAAGCTAATCACAAAGGCACCTGCATCATCGGGGCCCTTGCCTGCCAGCAAATCATCCTCAATCTCACGCACGGCACGCACTTTACGGCGGCGCATGGTGATAATGCGATGCGCATCCACATACAGGCGAATCGAGACCATATCTTCTGGGTCTTCGTTCTCATTCATATTCACGCCACGCAGGAACAGAATCGCGCCGTCGCCTATTTGCTGCATGCGCGGACGCGTGCCTTCTGCCAACAGTGAATCAATGATAAAGGGGTCTAAGTAATGCAGCTCGTGCTCCAGCCAATCATGACTGTCATCATGCAGCACATCCACATGCACCCAAGCCAAATCGGCTGCTTCGAGTTTTTCAGCAACCGCGTCGCCCTTCAGCGGCTTGGCACCACCTTTGCCATCAAAAGCATACGCAAATACAATGTGAGAATCCATAACGCCTCCAAGAGGGCCTCTACGAGAGAGGCTATGGTGATCCCTACGGGAATCGAACCCGTGTTTCAGCCGTGAAAGGGCCGCGTCCTAACCGCTAGACGAAGGGACCACGTTAGCGCCGTTGCTAGGCGGCGTAAAACACCATTTGAGAGGGCAGAAGTCAAGCGGAAATCGTGCTCTTTTTCAATTCCTCTTTATCCTGTTGCAAATACTCTCTTTTTGCCGTCTTTGCCTCCACCTCAGAGACAGGGTCAGCAAGCTCATCCGTTGGATTTTCGAAATGCGGGCCATGGCCACGCTTCGAAACACGCTCCATCGTTTCGTGATCAATCCCGAAAACTTTCCCTACCGCTTTGGAAACAGGAAGCACCACATGCTCGCCTGCGAGCCTGTCCCACTTATGCGCGGCGGCGGGCGTTAGCCCACGGAACCCGACCAAAAAGGCTGCGGTGAGCATAGAGCCCGCACCTTTTGCTCCCATAATCCCGAGAACAGAACCTTTATTTCCAACCAGCTTTTGTGTGGCAATATTGAACCCGTAAGCAGCACCCGTCCATACGACAGCTTGCGGCAAATGGTCCATCTCATATTCATAAAGCGCATCTTGATACTGTCGGCGCTCATCCGAATCACGCCCAAAACCATGATTCTCAGCCCAATCCTTCGCGGCATGTTCCGCGCCCTTATGGAATACTTTGCCGACCAATGGCTCGGCCCCGTCACGAATTGAGCGCATAAAGCCTGGTGCATAACGTTGTGTCATCACGGTGATAGGCACCGCCGCAAAATCACCCACAATCTCACCAATCCACCAATGCAAATCGCGCACTTCGTGGTGATGGTGGTCGTGATCATGGTCATGACCGTGCCCATGTTCGTGGTCGTGGCTATGCCCAAAGCGGAATTTAAAGCCGAACGTATCCTCGAACTTCTTATCCATCCACGGGTATTTGCTCTGAATCCAACGCCCAATGGGGGGGTCCAAAAAGTCCGTCGTCATGCACAGAATAGAGTGGTTGATGGTATAGGCAATGTCTTCTGCCTTCTCCAGCTCCGTCTTTTCATGCTCCTTTCGGATACTCGACTTTTCTTCGTAGCGCCGTTTTTTATGTTCTTTTTCGCTCATCTCGTCCTTTTATTGAGAATCATTCGCAATAGCAATAGAATATTATAACATCCACAAAATAAGAATGCGCGCCTGTCATAAAAGTTTAATATTAGCGAGCGTCATCAATCATAAACTGAATGCTCGACTGCCCATTCCAGTGGTTCCATTTGGGCTGCCCTGCCAAGCATAAATGCTCATCGGAGCCCATCAACACATGCTCCAGCGGCCCACCCATCGCGCGAAATGCCATGGCAGAGATACGTGGTGCGTCTTTACGGCTCTTATCTGTAATCAGCAATTTGATATGCTCGCCCTTGAGCACAACCCTGCGTAGCACGCGTATATTCTCAAGCGCAAAGCGTGGTGACGGATTACCCTGGCCATAAGGCGCCCCCTGCTCTATCTGCTGCATAAGGTCTGGCGTTAGCGCCGCTGGCGTGAGCAGCGCATCCAATTTAAGCGTACGCCCTTCCTGATATTCGGCGACCTTTTCATGCAGGCGTGCATCAAAGAAGGCGAGCAACTCATCCAACTTCTCCGCCTTCACCGAGAACCCACCGGCCATAGCATGCCCGCCGCCAGCCTCAAGCAATCCCGTTTGGCACGCCGCGATAATCGCCGCACCGATATCCACCCCTGTGACGGATCGCGCAGAAGCTTTTCCCATCCCCTCATTCAGCGCAATCACTGCGGCAGGGCGATGGAATTGTTCTTTGATGCGCCCTGCGACAATGCCAATCACGCCCTCATGCCAGCCTTCACCAGACACGCAAATCACAGCCTGATTGCTCTGCCGCTCCGCCTTTTCAGTGGCTTGCTCCAGCACACTCATCTCAATCGCGCGGCGCTCTTCATTATAGCGCGAGAGCTCCTGCGCATAACGGCTAGCCTGCAGCTCATCTTCTTCGGTCAGCAGCTTCACGCCCAGATTCGCCTGCCCCACGCGCCCGCCCGCATTGATGCGCGGCCCCAGCACAAAGCCAAGATGATAGGTATTCGGCACTTCATCCAACCCTGCATGGTCAAACAAAGCACGAATCCCTACATTCCTCCGCTCGCGCATCCGCTTTAGCCCCTGCGAAACAAAGGCGCGATTGAGCGTCGTTAATTGCATCACATCGCACACCGTTCCCAACGCGACGATATCCAACCACTCCAGCAGATTCGGCTCAGCCTTCCCTTCAAACGTTCCCGCTTCACGCAGCGCACGGTTAAGCGCCACCAATAAAAGGAAAGTCACCCCCACCGCCGCGAGATGTCCACACTCACTTGTTTGATCCATACGGTTCGGATTCACCACAATTGCTTCTGGCAGTCGTGCCTCTGCCACATGGTGATCCACCACAATCACATCCACACCTTTGGCCTTCACCGCTTCCACAGGTTCATACGCCACCGTCCCGCAATCCACGGTGATGATGAGCGTCACGCCCTGCTCAGCCAATTGCATAAAGGCAAGCGTGTTGGGGCCATAGCCCTCGCCCATCCTATCGGGAATATAAGTAATCAACTCTTTACCCAGCAGGCGGAAATAGCGCACCAGCAGTGCGCTCGATGTCGCGCCGTCCACGTCATAATCGCCAAACACCGCAATCGTCTCGTCCGCATCCAATGCCTTTTGAATGCGCGCGACTGCGTCCTCCATCCCCTTCAAATGCGAAGGGTCTGGCATCAAGTTTTTGAGGGTTGGATTTAAATAGCTCTCGGCATCATCCAAGCCAATGCCGCGCCCTGCCATCACAGCCGCCAACATAGGCGAAACGCCGTGCCGCTGTGCTATCGCATGCGCCGTTCGCTCTAATTCGCCACCATCCACGCGCAGCGCCCAGCGCTGCCCCAATGCCGATGGCGTATCATCAAACACTTAGGATTCAATCCAGGTCTTACGGTCGAAATTATGTTCCGCTTCGATAATACGCACCGTTCCGGTCTTCGAGCGCATAATCATCGAATGGGTTTTCGCACCGCTTTTAAAGCGCTCCACGCCTTTGAGCATCGAACCATCGGTCACGCCCGTAGCCGAAAACATCACATCGCCTTTGGCCAGTTCGTTCAGGCTGTATTTCTTATCGAAATCGCTGATACCCATACGCTGCGCGCGCTCGCGTTGCTCATCGTCATTGAAGATCAAACGGCCTTGGAATTGCCCACCAATGCAACGCAATGCAGCGGCGGCCAACACACCCTCCGGCGCACCACCGATACCGCAATAGAGGTCAACACCCGCACGCACGGTCGCAATCACACCCGCCACATCGCCATCGCGAATCAACTGAATACGCGCGCCTGCTTCACGGGTCTTGGCAATCAAATCCGCGTGACGGTCACGCTCCAAAATCACCACAGTCAGGTCAGATACATCACAACCCTTAGCGCTAGCAAGGCTCTTAAGGTTCTCAATCGGAGAAGCGTCCAAATCCACCACACCTTCTGGCAGACCGCCACCCACGGCGATTTTGTCCATATAGACATCTGGCGCGTGCAGGAATCCGCCCTTCTCCGCCATCGCCATCACGGCGAGCGAGTTCGGGCCAGCGGTTGCGCAAATGGTCGTGCCTTCCAGCGGGTCTAGCGCGATATCAATCGCGGGGCCTTCGCCCGTACCCACCTTCTCACCTATATAAAGCATCGGTGCTTTATCGCGCTCGCCTTCACCAATCACGACAGTACCATCAATGGTCAGGCCATTCAGCGCTTCACGCATCGCGTTTACCGCTGCCGCATCGGCCTCTTTCTCTTCGCCAAGGCCAATCCAATGGGATGCCGCCAGCGCCGCTGCTTCCGTCACACGCACCGCTTCCAGCGCAAAGTTACGCTCCATCATCCAGCTTTTATCTGCCACATCCTCTTTCATTATTGCACTCATATCATGCCTCCTCAACACGTATCCATACCGGTTTACTCACATTGGCGTCTAGCGCCACAATCCCTGCAATCACCTGCTTCATCGCGCGGCTACTCGCCGCATGGGTGGTGATAACAATATCCGCTGCTTTTTGATCTTTCGTCGGGTCTTGGCGCAACTCTTCCACCGACACGCCTTGCGCGTTACAAAGCTCCGCAATCTTCGCAAGCACACCCGGCTCGTCCTTCACGCGCAAGCGCAGATAGTGACGCGAAACAAAATCATCAGCATCCGCAGGTGCCAATGCTTCAAGATGCTCGCTATTCAAACTAAACGGCGCAGCTTGTGTGCCACGCGCAGCAGCAACAATATCCGCCACGACCGCAGAGGCAGTAGGTCCCGGCCCCGCGCCGCGCCCTTGCAAGAAGATACGCTCGACATGATCGCCATGCACTTCAATTGCGTTATACGAACTCTCGACCGATGCCAGCGGCGCGCTGTGCGGCACCAGCATGGGGCAGACAATTTGCAGCACTTTATCGCCAATCATCTCGGCGCGGCCCACCAGCTTAATGCGATAGCCTAGCGATGCAGCATAACGCACATCGGCCAAGCCCACTTCGCTGATGCCCGTGCAATCGACACCATCCATATGCGGGGCTTTGCCGAATCCAATCGCCGCTAGAATCGCCAGCTTGTGCGCGGTATCAATCCCGTCAATATCCAAGCGCGGGTCTGCTTCTAAATAGCCCAGCTCTTCGGCCTCTTTCAGCATCACTTCATAATCGCAACCGCGCTTCTCCATCTCGGTGAGAATGAAGTTACACGTGCCATTCAAAATGCCTGAAACACGGGTAATACGGTTCGCGCTCAGCCCTTCGCGCAACATCGCGAGAATCGGCGTACCGCCTGCAACCGCAGCTTCAAAGCCGAGTGTTACATCGCTCTTCTCAGCCGCTTCGGCCATCGCCGCGCCATGCTTAGCAATCAGTGCTTTGTTAGCGGTCACAACTTCTTTGCCGTTTGCCAGCGCTTGCTCCACCAGCTCGCGCGCCACGCCCTCATCGCCGCCAATAAGTTCGACGACCATGTCAATATCATCCGCCGCTGCGAGTGTGCGCGCATCTTCCTCAAAGCGCACACCAGACAAATCCACACCACGATCTTTTTGGCTACGCGCAGAAACAGCGACCAGCTCCAGCTCCTTACCACAGCGTGAAGCAAGCAGTGCTCCATTCTCTTGCAGAATACGCACTACGCCGACACCAACCGTGCCCAGCCCTGCAATCCCTATACGTAGCTTATACGACATTGGCAGCATCCTCCGCAATCACTTGCGCTGGGTCTTTCGCCAAGAATTGCTTGATGTTGCGCACAGCTTGGCGCAAGCGTTGCTTGTTCTCCACCAGCGCAATACGCACATGACCATCGCCATGCTCACCAAAGCCCACACCCGGCGCCACAGCCACTTCGGCGTGGTTCAGCAACATCCGTGAGAACGCCATCGAGCCGACTTCTTTATACGCTTCTGGCAAAGGCGCCCAAATGAACATACTCGCGCTCGGGCTTGGCACAGGCCAACCCGCCGCATGCAAGCCTTCCACCAGCACGTCACGGCGCTCTTTATACATGGCGCGCATTTCTTCCACATAATCTTGCGGGCCGTTAATAGCAGCAGCCGCAGCCACCTGAATCGGCGTGAATGCGCCATAATCCAGATACGATTTCACGTGACGCAATGCCGCCACCAATTGCGGATTCCCCGCCGCGAAACCGATACGCCAACCGGCCATAGAGTACGTCTTGCTCACGGTCGTAAATTCAATCGCGATATCTTTCGCCCCCTTCGCCTGCAAAATAGAAGGCGGCGGGTTATCATCATAATAAAGCTCGCAATAGGCCAAATCCGAAATCACCCAAATGCCGTGATGCTTACACAAATCCACCACCTCTTGGTAGAAGCCAAGCGGCACGCAGGTGGTAGTTGGGTTGCACGGATAGTTCAGGATAATCGCCGTCGGCTTTGGCGCACAATGCGCAATCGCGCGTTTCACATCCTCGATAAACTCGTCGTCCGGCGCGCGCTGAATGTTCCATACGCTCGCCCCCACAATAATCGCCCCAAATGGGTGAATCGGATAACTGGGGTTCGGCACCATGATCACATCACCGGGCGCAGTGATGGCTTGCAGTAAGTTAGCAAGCCCTTCTTTTGAACCGATGGTCACCACCATCTCACTCTCCGGGTCAAGCTCTACACCAAAGCGACGCTCATAATACCCACACTGCGCCTTACGCAAACCAGGGATACCTCGCGACATCGAATAGCCATGCGCGCGCGGATCATCCGCCGTAGTCTTGAGTTTATCCGTCACATGCTTGGGCGGCGCACTGTCCGGATTACCCATCCCCAAATCGATAATATCGCGCCCTTTCGCACGGTATTCTGCCTTCAAGCGATTAACTTCAGCAAACACATACGGAGGCAACCGCCGTATCCGGTAAAATTCAGAGATGTCTTTCATAGGTTACTTCTAGTACACGCCACCAGAAGACTGCAAGCGGCGAGTTGCATATCTTGACACATATCGTGAACTACGCACCGTATCCCCCGTGCCATATGCATCCGACGGCGGACGCAAACGAATAGGTTCCTGCGCTGGAGCACCATACGCACCACCTGCCGCCATGGAGGCTGGCTGACGCAACTGGATGGGCTCCTGCGCTGGCTGTGCATTCACATCATAACCGTTATACGTAGGTGCTGGCGCAGCAGCCTCATAAGGCTCCACAGAAGACGGCATCGGATAGCTCGGCGCGGGCGGCAAGTCTGGCATATAGCGCTGCTGCGGCTGTGGCGCAGGCACACTTGCTACAGGAGCTGGCGCGGTTTCAAACACAATCTCGTCTTTCACAGGCGGCTGATAGGGATTCGGCTGTGCAGACGGCGCGGGCTGATAAGGCTCCGGCTGGAACGCAGGGCTGTAATCCACCACTTTTTGCGGTGCTGGCTGCGCAGCTTGTTGATTGAAGTACCCTTGAGGAATCGGCGCTTCATCTGCGAACATCGTGCGCGCCTGCTGAGACAATTGACGCTCATGCTCCAACTCCTGCATCAACGCGGCATGCTCGGCCTGAATGGGTGCTGATTGCTGCATGTTTTGCGGCACCGCTGGCACTTCTTGCAAGCGTACAAACTCATCCGGTGCAGGCGGCAATGGCGGCAGACCTTTGAACGGGTCTTGCTGCACTTGTTGCTCTGGCTGAGGCTGCTCGGGCGCTTCCTCACTATCAAACCAACTCAGCATACCTGGCTGGTTTGGATATTGGTCATAAGGCGTTGGCTCACCCGCAGGCATCTCTGGCGCGGCAAGCGCAGACTGCTGAACCGGAGCAGCAGATGGTGCGGTCATCGCTGCCATAGGCTGCTCAGCAGGCGTAGAACGGTACCCCACCGGACGCGGATCTTCGTAAGAAGGCGTGGGTGCCGCGGCCACAGGTGCGGCGGCTACAGGCTCTGGCTGATAAGCAGGGCTATAATCTTGCACGGCCGGCGCATACGGATTCACCGCTGCAGGCTCTTGCATCATCGGAGTGGTGGAGGCCATCGGCCCCGCATCATATCCCTCACTCATGCCACCTTGCTCAATTTGGTTTTGCAGAGACTCCATGTTCAGCGCTGGAGCGCGACGCTCACCAATCACCGAATTATAACGGGGGATTTGCTTGCCATTCATGTCACAGCTCGCCAAACCGAGCAGCGCAAC
>CAYFFN010000069.1:0-8935 GCA_964342335.1 uncultured Azospirillaceae bacterium | reverse complement strand
AGATAAGTTTGAATATCGCCGTGGCTATAAGTTCTCGACCTATGCGACATGGTGGATTCGTCAGGCGATTACGCGTTCTATCGCGGATCAGGCACGCACGATTCGTATTCCGGTGCATATGATTGAGACGATCAATAAGATTGTCCGCACCAGTCGTCAGATGATGCACGAAATGGGCCGTGAGCCTACGCCCGAAGAGCTGGCGGAGAAGCTACATATGCCGCTCGATAAGGTGCGCAAGGTGATGAAAATTGCTAAGGAGCCTGTGTCTCTGGAGACGCCGATTGGCGATGAAGAAGATTCAAGTCTTGGTGACTTTATTGAAGATAAGAATGCGATTCTTCCGGTGGAATCGGCGATTCACTCGAACCTACGTGAGATTACCACGCGCGTGTTGGCGAGTCTCACCCCGCGTGAGGAGCGTGTCTTGCGTATGCGCTTCGGGATTGGTATGAATACCGACCACACGCTTGAGGAAGTGGGGCAGCAGTTCAGCGTAACGCGTGAGCGTATTCGTCAGATTGAGGCGAAAGCGCTGCGTAAGCTGAAGCACCCATCGCGTTCACGTAAAATGCGGAGCTTCCTCGATAACTAAGAGGAGGTTTTGTGGCTGAGTCACATTATACGGTTTTTGCATTAGGGTTTGGAAATATGGCATCGGCCATGTTGGCAGGTGCGGATGAGAATCCCCATATCGATTCGGTGCAGGTGATTCGCCAAAAGGCGGATGTCGACTATCCGCAAGAGAAATTGCATGCATTCGCTACATTGGAAGACGCAGCCGCGAAGGTGAAGACGCTGGAGCATGCGGATACGATTCCCGTTATTTTGCTGGGCGTGAAGCCGTACCATTTGAGTGACGAGGCATTTCAGGCCAAAGCGTTGCCGTTTGTTGAGGCGGTGAATGTGCATTGGCGTCAGCCGCCGGAGGTTATTACGATGGCAGCGCTGCATCGTGCGGCATTCTATGAGGATAGCTATAATGTCGTGCCGGAGCATTTGAGTTTGGTCATGCCCAACACGCCGATTGCGGCGGGGCTGGGAACCAGCTTGCATTATGCACCGGGCGCTGCGGAGGCGAGTTTGCAGCGTGTGACGGAGCTTTTTGGGACGCAATCCAAGATTATCCATTGTGAGACTGAACGTGCATTTAGTCTACTGACGCCTGTGGTGGGCTGTATGCCGGGGTTCCTTTTTTATATGATGCAGAGTGCCGATCCCAAAGGCTGGGGTGAGGTCTTGCATGAGGTGGTGCAGGGATTAATGGGCAGTGAAGTCGAGTTCTCGCGCGAGCAAGCGGATGCGTTGGTGCGCCAAATTGTGAGCTTTGCTGTTATGCGCCAAGAGAAAGGCGCAAGCCTTGAGGTGCTGACGCGCGAGGTGGCGACACCGGGGGGCATCACCGAAGCGGGAGTGAATGCGATGCGTGAGAGTGATGCGCGTGACGTAAAAGCGCAGCTCGAATGTGCGATTAAGGCCGCACTTGCGCGTGATGGTATATCGCTTCCGTAAAACTCTGCGAAGGCGCTTGCCTGCGCGCGTCTAGGGTGCTAACACCAAATCATGGCTACAATTGGGACACGCATACATACCATGCTTTCCGGCAAATGTGTTGGAGAGGATGAATTCGGCAACCGTTATTTTGAGGCGCGCAAAGTGCCGAAAACGGGGCGTCGTAAGCGTTGGGTGATGTATAAAGGCATGGCCGAGCCGACGAAAGTGCCGGCACATTGGCATGGTTGGCTGCATTATACCCATGAAAATCCACCGGTAACGGGTCGCGCGCCGCATCTCTATGCATGGCAAAAGCCGCATTTGCCCAACGTGACCGGAACCGCCTATCGCTATGTGCCTAAGGGCAGCTTGCAACGTAATGAACCGCGCACCCGCAACGAAGCGGATTATGTGTCGTGGTCACCGGAGGACTAAATGAAACGGAATGTAATCGAAACCATTATGGGTGCAGTGGTACTGCTGGTAGCAGTAGGTTTCCTGATGTTTGCCTATGATAAAGGTAATGTGAAATCCGTGGATGGTTATGAAGTGAAAGCCGATTTTAGCAACGCGACGGGCATTGCCTCTGGCAGTGAAGTGCGCATCGGTGGCGTGAAAATTGGCGTGGTGAACGATTTGGGTCTGAACCCAAAGACGTATCTCGCAAGCGTTTCTATGCAGATTCGTGAAGATGTGAAACTGCCGAAAGATTCGTCTGCGGCGATTGTTTCCTCTGGTTTGTTGGGTGATAAGTTCATCGCGATTGAGCCGGGTGCGGATGATAATAATCTCGCAGATGGTGGTGAGATTGAATATACACAATCATCTGTTTCTATTGAAGAATTGATTGGTAAATTCGTCTTTAGTGGCGGTGGCGTAGAAGACGAAGAGGCTGCTGCACCATCCGAAGAAGACGAAGCCGAGAACCCTTTTAGTCTTGGCTTGGAATAAGCGCATAATCCCTGCATTGTTGCTGATAGCTGGCGTGGCGAGTGCTGCGCAGGCGCAATCCCGTTTGCAAGATTTGCCTTCGCAGGCGATGCAATCGGTGGAGTTGCGTGCGCTGAACAAAATGACGGCGCGGACGTCTTTGCTGCATGTGAATATTGGTGAGCTAGAGCGGTTTGATACGATCGAACTGGAAGTGGAAAGCTGCTGGAGCGCGCCACCAGACCAGCGCCCCGAGCATAAAGCGCTGATTAAAATTACCGAGCTGATGCATGAAGAGGGGCCGAAGGAATTGTTCCATGGCTGGATGTTTGCGTCTTCCCCTGCGTTGAATGCGCTGGAGCATCCGGTATATGATATTGCTGTGGTGCGTTGCCAGGCGGGGCGCGTGAAAGACTAGCCTTGATATTTGGGCGGTTCGGCTTACATTCACTCTATGCAATTTTTCTTACAAGACAGAGCCATCATCGCACTTAGCGGTGTAGATGTGGTGGAGCTGTTGCAAGGGATTACTACGGCGGATATACGCCCGCTCGCGGAAGGCAAGGCGGTCTTCACCGCGATGCTCACGCCGCAAGGCAAATTGGCGCATGACTTTTTTGTGTATCCTAAAGAGAGCGGCTTTTATCTGGATGTGGCGGATAGCGACGCAGATGCGCTGCGTAAAAAACTCAAGCTATATAAGATGCGCTCGGATGTGCAGATTGGTGAGGTGGAGGCCAAGCTGACAGTCCTGTGTGAGCCAGAAGGGCAGACGGAGGGACTTTCGCGCTTTTTAGGGGCGCGTAGTGTCGTGCCGCTGACAGACGCGGATGACAGCGATGCGTATCATGCGTGGCGGATTACGCATGGGATTCCCGATGCGGCGAAGGACGGGACGGATCGGAGTTTTGTACTCGATTTGGGTTATGACGCGCTGGATGCGGTGGCGTTCGATAAAGGCTGCTATGTCGGCCAAGAGGTGACGGCGCGGATGCATTATAAAGATGCGCGCAAGCGCGTGCCTTATATTGTGCGTGCGGAGTCTGGCTTTGCCGAAGGGCAGAATGATGTGTTGATGGACGATGTGCGCATTGGGGATGTGCGCTCTCACAGCGGCGATGTGGGGTTTGGGGTCTGCCAATGGCGCGAGGTAGAAAAGGCGCGTGTGCAGCCGACCACTTGCACAGGCGTGCCGGTGACCCTATCTATCCCAGAGTGGTTCGCGGCAAAATACGAAGCGTTATCCACCGCAGCGTGAGGCTTTAACCTGTCAAGCGCAAAGAGGGTTTGGAGCATCCGCCCGCCCATGCTACAAAAGAGGAAATAGGCAAGGCAATATGATATTCGCAACAGAAGAAAACGAAAACCCATTCCCGCATTTGCAGGAGCATAACGGCTATTTGACTGGCCAGTTGCTCATCGCGACGCCGCAGCTGGTGGAGGATACGTTCCATCGCAGCGTGATTTATGTGTTCGCCCATGATGAGGGTGGGGCGATGGGTATCGTGGTGAACCGCCCGCTGCCGGGGATTCACTTCTCTAGCCTGTTCGAGCAGATGGATATTCCGCTAAAAGAGATTCGCGGCGATGTGCCAGTTTATGTTGGTGGTCCGGTGGATCGCAGCCGTGGCTTTGTGATTTACAATGGTGATTACCCCTGTGCGGAGGCGATTAGCGTCTCTAACGGCATTGGTGTGACGGCGAGTGCGGGCATCCTGCGCGATATCGCCCAAGGCACGGGCCCTGAGAAATGCCTGATTTCGGTTGGGTATGCCGGCTGGAGCGCGGGGCAGTTAGAGTCCGAAATCGAGCAAAATAGCTGGCTCACCGTGCCAGCGACGCAAGAATTGCTCTTCGATATGCCCGATAGCACCAAATGGGCGATGGCCAGCGGTCAGCTCGGCATAGATATGGGATTCTACTCTTCTGCTGTGGGACACGCGTAAAAGCGCGATTGCGCGGCTTTAGGAAATAGCAGCGCCCTCTGCGGCAGGGCAGAGTGGTGCTATTGGGAGATTTTGGAAGGACTGAATAAAGCTATCATAGTGACGGGGGTCATCGATAGTTTGTGGCGATTCCATTTTACCACGTTTAATAAGTGTTTCTGCGTCATTGCCAAGATAGGCAAGTGCAGCTATGTCCAGCCCAGCCTGCCAGTCACTACTATGCTCACGGGTGGTGTCTGAGGCGTCAAAATTTTCGACATTCTTTGTCATGTATTGAACTAAAGCGTCTTCTACCGCGATTTTTTCATCACAAGAGAGGCTTTCATAGGCGTTCATTAAATCGATGTCAGTGGTCATATTGTACTCCTTTGTTAGCAGTGTAGCGCGGAATGGTTAAAATTGCATTAAACATGGAATGGAGGCGGTTTTTAGCCTGTGAAAAAGCCACAAAACCCCTTGAATAGTGAGTAAAAGGCGCTAGATTGGCGGCCACATTGAAAGGCAGCTAATGGCTAAATCATTTCAAGACCTTATTTTGACGCTCCAGCAATTTTGGGCGGAGCGGGGCTGCGTGATTTTGCAGCCTTATGATATGGAAGTGGGGGCAGGTACGTTCCACCCCGCGACGACGCTGCGCGCGCTGGGCGATAAGCCGTGGAATGCGGCCTATGTGCAGCCAAGCCGCCGCCCGACCGATGGCCGCTATGGCGAGAACCCCAACCGCTTGCAGCATTACTACCAGTTTCAGGTGATTTTGAAGCCGTCGCCGGACAATATCCAAGAGCTGTATTTGGAGTCGTTGAAGGCGCTGGGCGTGGATGCGATGAAGCACGATATCCGCTTTGTGGAAGATGACTGGGAGTCTCCGACGCTGGGCGCGTGGGGGCTTGGATGGGAAGTCTGGTGCGACGGGATGGAGGTGACGCAGTTCACTTATTTCCAGCAAGTGGGCGGCATTGAATGCAAGCCTGTGGCGGGTGAGTTGACCTACGGTCTGGAGCGTTTGGCGATGTATATTCAGGGGGTGGAGAATGTCTATGACCTCGATTGGAACGGCCAAGGCGTGAGCTATGGCGAGGTGTTCTTGCAGAATGAGCGGGAGCAATCGGCCTATAACCTCGAATTTGCGAATACCGAAAAATTGTTCAAAGATTTTGAGAATGCAGAGGCGGAATGTGCTGCGATTTTAGAGAAAAATCTGCCGCTGCCTGCGTATGATCAATGTATCAAAGCCAGCCATATTTTTAACCTGCTCGATGCGCGCGGCGTGATTGGCGTGACCGAGCGTGCGTCTTATATCGCCCGTGTGCGCGCCCTTGCAAAAGGCTGCTGCGAAGCATGGGTGGCTAGCCAAGAAGGAGAAGCGGCATAATGCAAATCGAAATGCTTAAAAGTAAGATTCACCGTGCGACGGTGACAGAAGCGGAGCTGCATTATGAAGGCTCTATCGGCATTTGCCGCAGCTTGATGGATGCGGCGGGGCTGCGTCGTTGGGAGAAGGTGGATGTGCTGAATATCGCCAATGGCGCGCGCATCACGACCTATGTGATTGAGCAGCCACGCGAGAGCGGTGACATCGTGATTAACGGTGCGGCGGCGCATCTCTTCACGCCGGGGGATCTGTGTATCATCATCGGTTATTGCAGCGTGAGCATGGAAGAGGCCGATAGCCATGTGCCGAATGTGGTGAAAGTGGATAGCGAAAATAAGGTGCGTACCGCATGAGTATGTTGCTGCTAGAATGTTTCTCTGAGGAAATCCCCGCGCGTATGCAAGCAGGCGGCGCGGCGCAGCTCGAAGCGTTGGTGACCGAGCGTTTGCAGAAAGCACGTTTGGACTATAGCAGCGTGAAGACGTTTGTATCGCCACGCCATTTGGCATTGCAGATTGATGGGTTGCCAGCCGAGCAGCCAGACCAATCGAGCGAACGCAAAGGTCCGCGCGTGAGTGCGCCAGAGCAAGCGCTTGAGGGGTTCCTACGTTCTACAGGGCTTTCTAAAGAGGATTTAGAAGTGCGCGGCGAAGGCAAGGACGCGACGTATTTTGCGGTGATTGAAGAGAAGGGCAAACCAACGGCAGAGGCAATTAAGCCGCTGTTGGAAGACGCGCTTAGCCAGTTTGTGTGGCCAAAATCGATGCGTTGGGGTGCACATGAGATTGCGTGGGTACGCCCGCTGCATAGCCTGATTTGCTTGCTCGATAGCACGGTGATTCCCGTCCAATTTGGGCATATTAAGGCGAGCAATGTGACGCGTGGCCACCGCTTCCATGCGCCGGAGCATATTACCATTAGCCATGCATCGGAATATGAGGCGCAGCTGGAAGAAGCCTATGTGCTCGTGGATGCAGCGAAGCGCAAAGCAAAGATTGCGGAGTTGGCTACGGCGCGTGCTGCAAAGGATGGTCTGGCATGGCGCGAGGATGATCGTTTGCTCAACGAAGTGACGGGCTTGGTGGAATGGCCAACGCCTGTGCTGGGCAAATTCGATGAGAGCTTTATGCAATTGCCGCCGGAAGTGCTGGTGAGCGAGATGCGCGAGCATCAGAAATATTTTGCGGTGGAAAAGGATGGCAAGCTGCAGCCATGCTTTATCACGATTTCTAACCTGATGGCGGACGATGATAGCGCGATTGCGCATGGTAATGGCCGCGTGCTGCGCGCACGCTTGGCAGATGGCCAATTCTTCTGGGATCAGGACCGTGCGACGCCACTGAACGAATGGGCGCAAGGCCTTTCGGGCGTGGTGTTCCATGCCAAGCTGGGTACGCTGGCGGATAAGGTAGACCGTGTGAAGTCGCTCGCGATGCTGCTGGCTATGTTTGTGCCGCATGCGGATGTGAAATTGGTGGAGCGCGCCGCGCAACTATCCAAAGCCGATTTGGTGACGGGTATGGTGGGAGAGTTCCCAGACCTGCAAGGGGTGATGGGCCGCTATTATGCGCTGGAGCAAGGCGAAGATGCGGCTGTGGCCGATGCGATTGCCGAACATTACCGCCCGCAAGGTGCAAATGATACCGTGCCGGAAGCGCCGGTTTCTGTGACGGTGGCACTGGCGGATAAGTTGGATACGCTCGTTGGATTGTTCGCCGTGGGCGAGAAGCCTACCGGCTCGAAAGACCCATTCGCACTGCGTCGTGCGGCGCTGGGGATTATCAGCATTATTCTTGCGCACAAGTTACGCCTGCCGATTGATTTGATGGTCGATAAAGCATTGGGCATGATTCCCAAAGCGAAGCTGGCTGCGAACAAAAAAGAGATTGCGGGTGACCTGCATAACTTCTTTGAAGACCGTTTGAAGGTGGCGCTGAAAGACCAAGGTATTCGTCATGACGTGATTGCGGCACTGTTTAGCCATGGTGGCGTGGATGATATGGTGCGCACGGTAGCGAAAGCCCGCGCATTGCAAAGCCTGCTCGAAAGCGAAGATGGCGCAAACCTGCAAGCCGCGTGTAAGCGTGCGAGCAATATCCTCAAGGCGGAAGAGAAGAAAGACGGCAAGGCCTATGACGGCAAGCCAGATGCTTCGCGCTTTGTGGTGGAAGAGGAAAAGGCGCTTTTCGCAAAGCTAGAGGCTATTAGTGGCCCGATTGACGAAGCCGTGAAAGCCGAGAATGACGAAGCGGCGATGCAAGAGCTCGCCAGCTTGCGCGCGCCAGTGGATGCCTATTTTGAGGCGGTGCTGGTGAACGATGAAAACGCGGGGATACGTGAGAATCGTCTCTTCACACTTAACCAGATCCGCGCTACCTTGACCAAGGTTGCGCCATTTGACCAATTAGAGGGCTAATTATGACTGCTCAACCTGCTGCTGCAATGGAACCTGTTATGGCTGACAAACTCGTTTATAGTTTTGGTGATGGTAAGGCGGAGGGCAGTGCCGCGATGCGTAATGAGCTGGGCGGTAAGGGCGCGAACCTCGCGGAGATGTGCAGCCTTGGCCTGCCAGTGCCTCCGGGCATGACCATCACGACCGATGTGTGTGTGGCCTATTTCGAGAATGGAAAGCAAATGCCTGCTTCTTTGGAGGCGCAGGTGAATACCGCTTTGGCGGAGATTGAAAGCGCAGTAGGTGCCACGTTTGGCGAGGCAGAGAATCCGCTGCTGGTGTCTGTGCGTTCGGGCGCGCGTGCGTCTATGCCGGGTATGATGGATACGATTTTGAACCTCGGCCTTAACGATGTGACGGTGGAAGGCATGGCGGCGCGCACGGGTAATGCACGCTTTGCGTATGATTCTTACCGTCGTTTTATCCAGATGTATTCGGATGTGGTGCTGGGTGTGGAGCATGCGCTGTTCGAAGATATGCTGGAGATGATGAAGCAGGACCGTGATGCACGTCAGGATACGGACCTCACCGCAGATGACCTTAAAGAGCTGGTCGCACAATTCAAGAACGCGGTGCAGGATGAGCTGGGCCAGCCATTCCCGCAGGACGTGAAAGACCAGTTATGGGGCGCAATCCAAGCGGTGTTTGATAGCTGGATGAACCCGCGTGCGAAGACGTATCGCGCGCTGCATGATATTCCTGCCGAGTGGGGCACAGCGGTGAATGTGCAGCGGATGG
>CAYFFN010000068.1:0-9168 GCA_964342335.1 uncultured Azospirillaceae bacterium | reverse complement strand
TACGTAAATTTTTGCTTCATCTAAGAATTGCATCTCGTGCTTTCCATTCCGCGTTATTCTTTGCTAACAAAAAAGGGGATGCCATGGCATCCCCTTTTGCATAGCGTGATTCGCAAGCTTATGCAGTAGCGGTTTCCACCATTACATAGTTGCGATCGTTTTTCTTTTTATAGAATTTTACGTTACCTTCTGCGGTAGCGAAGAGTGTGTGGTCACGACCCATTCCCACGTTTTCGCCAGCGTAGAATTTCGTGCCGCGTTGACGCACGATGATGTTACCCGCCAAAACTTTTTGGCCACCAAATTTCTTTACACCAAGTCGCTGACCCGCCGAGTCGCGACCGTTACGTGAACTACCACCTGCTTTTTTATGTGCCATGGGGTGTTACTCCTTATCTGCTTTCTTCGCTGCAGGTTTTTTAGCCGCTGGCTTTTTCGCTGCAGTGGTTTTCTTTGCGGCTGGCTTAGCGGCTGCTTCTTTCTTAGGAGCGGCTGCTTTTTCTTCCTTCGCTGGAGCAGCTTCTGCTTTTTTCGCAGGAGCAGCTTTCGCGCCTTTGCCAGTCACGTCAGTGATTTTCAGCGTGGTCAGAAGCTGGCGATGGCCAAGCTTACGACGGTAATTGTGGCGGCGCTTCTTTTTGAAGACGATAACTTTATCGCCGCGACCTTGTTCCACAATCTCAGCATTCACAGATGCGCCTGCAACGAGAGGAGCGCCCACAGTGGTGCTTTTGCCATCGTTCACAGCCAGCACTTCACTCAGAGCTACCGCATCGCCTGCAGCGCCTTCAATTTTTTCTACCTGCAGCAGGTCGCCATTCGCTACCTTATACTGCTTGCCACCGGTTTTTACTATTGCGTACATATTCTTCTTCCAATGAAAATGAGGATGCGCAATATAACCACGGCTCGCAGGGTGTCAACCCATTATTTACACTCACTTCGTTCGCTATTGCGTTCGCGTTGCTCACTATAGGCGCTGCACGGCGCTTCGCCCTGACGGGCTACGGGTCGCAAGGCTCCCATTCCTTTGCCCATGTGGGGTTAGTGTGCTGTAATATAGGTAAGTCGCGCAGGTGCAAAACCCTCTAGACTCTCTCCGCTACTCTCTATACTCTAATAAGATGCAAAAGCCGTCTGTACCGTTCAACGCCCTATTCAAGTCCGTTATGTTGGTGTCGCTGCCCACCCTTATGGTGCTGGCGCCCTTTGTATTTCTTGAATATTTGGACTTTTCGCAGATGATGTATGCCTATGTGGCGGTGCTGATACTTTCTACGATATTCGTCTACCCGTTTTTGGGGAATGTTGCCGATTTAACCAACTATGTGAATGCTTTAGCGCAAGATAAACGTGCGCCATCTCCCAACCTCATTTTTCTGGGGATAGCCTCTGAGCTTTCTGAGGCGTTGGAGAAGCTGCAACGCTGTTGGGAAGTCAAAAAACAGCAGATGGAGAGCGTCATCACCGAGCGTGAGATTTTGGTGGATACGCTGCCAGATATCCTCATCATGGTGAACGATGAGCAGCAAATTGTGCGTACAAATCGTGCCGCGCGCGCCATCTTTGGACAGAATTTGGCCAAGAAACAGCTGCGCGATGTGATTGGCAGCGATTATTTGTTCGATGCTGTGACATCTGTGATTCAGGACCTCAAAGGCCGTGAGATTGAATTCCGCATCGAAGACCCTGTTTTGCGGGACTTTTTGGCGATTATCGAGCGCTTCCCTGTGCCTTCGGCCAACGGCATCTCTACCGTGATTACCATGAATGACATTACGGAGCTAAAGAGCGTCGAGCAAATGCGCGCAGACTTTGTGGCGAATGCCAGCCATGAGATTCGCACCCCGCTGGCGAGTATCAAAGGCTTCTTAGAGACCCTCATGGGCCCTGCGAAAGACGATAAAGATGCGCATGAGCAATTTATGCCCATCATGCTGGAGCAAGCTGACCGTATGCAGCAGCTAATTAATGACCTGCTCTCGCTTTCGAAAATTGAGATGAACGCCCATAGCGTCCCAACCGATCCGGTGGAGCTGTCGCGCGTGGTACGCAAAGAGGCAGAATATTACCGCAGCAATGCCGAGGCCAAAGGCATGCGTATGGTGCTGGAATTGCATGATAATCTCCCTGATGTGAAGGGCGATGCGAACGAGCTGGCGCAGGTGGTGCATAACCTCGTCGGTAACGCGATTAAATATGGTTATGATAATAGTGACGTGACCATCACCGCCAAGGTGACCACCGAGCTCCCGCAAGATTTGAACATGCGCAACAAATCCCGCGTGGTTGCACTCAGCGTGGCAGACCAAGGGGAGGGGATCCCCAAAGAGCATTTGCCACAGCTGATGGAACGTTTCTATCGCGTCGACTCCGCCCGCACCCGCGCGATTGGCGGAACGGGCCTCGGCCTCGCTATCGTGAAAGGCATCGTCAAACGCCACCGTGGCGCGGTGACCGTCGATAGTATCGTCAGTGAAGGCAGCGTCTTCACCGTCTATTTGCCGCTTTACGAGGATTAATCCCGATGGAACTGCCCATCGACGTCTATATGCTCGCGAATATCGTGGGCACTATTGCTTTTGCCTTTAGCGGCTTTCTTGTTGGTGTGCGCAAAGAATTGGATGTGATGGGTGTGTTTATCCTCTCCATGCTCACGGCCAATGGCGGTGGCGCGGTGCGTGATGTGCTGCTGAACCGTACCCCATGGGTGCTGGTTGATATTAATGCGTTTCTTATTGTTTTTGGCGTGTTTGTGCTGGCTTATGGCTTCCGGCTGAGCCGTTTTGCCTCGGTGGAACGCAGCCATTTCTTTGTTCTCTCCGATGCGATGGGGCTGGTGGCGTTTAGCGTCACAGGCGCGGTGGCAGCGATGGATGCCGGACTGAGCCTGTTTGGCTGCATGGTGCTGGCCTTTATCACGGCCACAGGCGGCGGCATTATCCGCGATATTATGGTCAATGAGGAGCCTTCTATTTTGAGAAGTGATTTCTATGGCAGTGTGGCGGTGCTTGTTGCTTTGGCGATATGGGGTTTGGAGCAGCTTTCTCTTCAGAATGACTCTAACCTATTGGTAGTGTTTGTTGTTGCGCTTTTGCTGCGCTTGCTTGCCTATTATATGCGCTGGCGTTTACCAAGGGCACGTTGAGCTGTTTTGTGCAGGGTTTTCTTAATAAACGGCTTTTATTCCCGCGCGGATGATTGTAAAATCATGTGGCCTCTTATGGGGGTGCACAACTTAAAGACGAATATTATATGCCGTTTCAAGACGCTACAGCGAAAAACCATAAGGAAGAGCGCCGCTATAACTATCGGCTGATTCGCTATTGGAACGAGTTGCGCGGTGATCGCTTATTTCCCAGTGAGAATGAGATAGACCCCGAGGAGTTGGGTGAAGAAATTTGGCGCAATTGTTATGTGATTCAAGTGCGCGATATCGAGATGGTAGAGGATTATAACTATACCTATCTGGGAGAGGCGATTAACGAAGCCTATCAATGCGGGATGCTGGATGCACATAATACCCATATTATTTCGCCCAATGCGCGTCAATTGGCGCATGGCTTCAATCAGGTGATTGAAAGCAAAAAGCCGCTTATTCAGAACAGCAGCTTCCAAGCGGCGGATGGCCATACTGTGCATTACCGCCAATCCATGCTGCCCATCGGCAATAGCGACGATAAAGTCGAAGCGATTCTGGGTGGCATGTTCTTCCGCAAGAAATAGCGCTGTAATATAAGTGTTTTTTCCTAGAACCTTCATCAAATCGTCATCCAATGCCGTGCCATTTGGGCTATACTGTAAGGTGAGGAAAATTTTTTATGGATATTAGACCGCTAGAACCCTTTATCACGTGGCCGAAGAACATCGTTCTCGGCGGTGTGCGTGGTATTATGGAGGGGATTAATATTGGCGCGACTTGGGGTCTGCGCTTGGGCGCGGCGGCCGGATTGGCTGCGGGCGTCTTTGGCTGGTTTCCCGCTTTGCTAGGCGAGGTCGGGTCTATGGCAGCCATCAGCGGTGTAGTGGTAGGCGGCATCAGCGGTGTAGGCCTTGCTATTGCAGGCGGCGCAGCCATTGGTATGGTGAGTGGCGCTATTTATGGCGTTACGCATAGCGGTGCGGATCATAGCATCGTTGAGGATCGCATCATGGGAAAGCGCTTACAAAGAGCGCGGGCACAGAATCAGGGCAAAGACGATCAGATGCACCACTTTCTGGATGACCTAGCCGACCAAGAAGCCGCGATGGCCGAAGCGGAGCTAGAAGCAGAGGCGCATATGCGTGATGGGGATAGTTATTTTCAAGATCGATTGGAAAATGAAGTCCATGATGTCCATCACGGACGCTAACTTATGCCGGTACGCGCGTACGAATCGCGAGGGCGTGCAGGGTAGTCCCTAAATCTTCCCCAAACGCAGCTTGAACCTTCTTATGCTGCATCACGCGAGGCTTTCCCGCAAAGGAGGCATCCGTCACCGTCACTTCCCAATGGTCGTTATCCCCCGCTAAATCGACGAGCTCTATCTTAGCATCCGGCAAGGCGGCTTGAATGCGCTGGGTAATTTCTTCGGCGGTCATGGGCATGTTGTTTATCTTCCTTTTGGCCAGCAGGCCAATCTTTAGTGCCCGAAGGGCTTAGGCCCATTGCTAGCGCAGGAGGCGCGGAGCAGGGGCGATTAAATACTAAGCAGCCATATAGCCTGGGAGCCACATCTCGTGCATTTGTTTGAGATGCTCCACGGGGATTGCCATGATGTCCTGCACGGTGAGTAACTCGCCGCCGGTTTTGCCGAGGTCGAGAACCGTCACATCTTCCTGATTCAGTTGCAGCAACACGCTATCGACATGCTCGTCCTTCACCGTAATCACATAACGCGCTTGGTCTTCCGAGAAGCCGAAAATATGCGGGTTATTGGTGGTGGGGAAGGCGACTTCTGCACCGATATTCTTCGTGAAGGTCATCTCTGCAAGGCCGACTAATAATCCACCATCCGAAAGGTCATGACACGCCGTCACTAGCTTTTGGCGGATGAGTTCGCGAATGGCGAGGCCGTTTTTACGCTCCAGCTCCAAATCGACTGGTGGTGGTGCGCCGTCTTCACGGCCTTCCACGTCGCGCAGGTAAAGCGTGCTGCCCATATGGCCTTCTGTATCGCCGATGAGGAAGATACGTTCGCCCACCTCTTGGAAACCCATCGGGATGCGCTCGCGCACGTCTTTAATCACACCCACGCCGCCAATCGCGGGGGTTGGGAAGATACCGTTGCCGTGCGTCTCATTATAAAGAGACACGTTGCCCGACACGACAGGGAAGGTGAGCGTATCGCATGCTTCCGCAATACCGTGAATCGCGCCCACGAGTTGGCCCATAATCTCTTTGCGCTCAGGGTTGCCGAAGTTGAGGCAATTAGTAATAGCCAGCGGCTGCGCGCCCGTGGCAATCAGGTTACGCCAGCATTCGGCCACGGCTTGCTTGCCGCCTTCTTCTGGGTCGGCGTAGCAATAGCGTGGGGTGCAATCGGTGCTGATGGCAATGCCCTTATGCGAGCCATGCACCCGTACCACAGCCGCATCGCCGCTGCCTGGGCGCACGACAGTGTCGTTCATCACCATATGGTCATATTGCTGCCAAATCCAACGCTTGGAGCAAAGGTCTGGCGAGCTCATCAGGCTTTGCAGGGTACGCGCCAAATTATCCGGCTCGCGCAGTTCGGTATGATCCACCTCATCGCGCTTGGCGGGGAATACATACGGGCGGTCATAAATCGGTGCTTCTTCCGAAAGCGGTGCCACGGGAATGTCGCACTCGACTTTGCCGTGTTGCTTCACCACGAGGTGTTTGGTGTCGGTCAGCACGCCTACGGTGGCGACCTCCAGCTCCCATTTTTGGAAAATCTTATAGGCCATTTCTACGCGCTCGGGCTTGATCACCATGAGCATACGCTCTTGGCTTTCCGAGAGCATAATCTCATAGGCATTCATGCCCGGCTCGCGCTGGGGCACTTCATCCAGATCCAGCTCGATGCCGAGGCCGCCTTTGTCTGCCATTTCGAGCGATGAGCAGGTCAGGCCCGCTGCGCCCATATCCTGAATCGCGATGATGGCATCGGTCGCCATCAGCTCCAAGCAGGCTTCAATCAGTAGTTTTTCGGTGAAGGGGTCGCCTACTTGTACGGTTGGGCGCTTCTCTTCAATCGTTTCGTCAAACTCGGCGCTGGCCATGGTTGCGCCATGGATGCCGTCGCGGCCCGTCTTCGCGCCCACATAAAGCACAGGGTTACCGATACCTGCTGCGGCGCTATAGAAAATCTTTTCCTTATCGGCGAGGCCGACGGTCATCGCATTCACGAGGTTATTGCCGTTATACGATGGGTGGAAATTACATTCCCCGCCCACGGTTGGCACGCCTACGCAGTTACCGTAATGCGCGATGCCTGCCACCACACCATTCACGAGGTGGCGGGTTTTGGGGTGACCAGGGTCACCGAAGCGCAGCGCGTTCATATTCGCAATCGGGCGTGCGCCCATGGTGAAGACATCGCGCAGGATACCGCCCACGCCTGTCGCCGCGCCTTGGAACGGCTCGATATGCGCAGGGTGGTTATGCGATTCCATTTTGAAGATGGCGGCTTGACCGTCACCAATATCCACCACACCGGCATTTTCGCCCGGGCCGCAAATCACACAGTCACCTTCGGTCGGCAGCTTCTTTAAATGCATGCGTGTGGTTTTATACGAGCAGTGCTCGCTCCACATCACCGAGAAAATCCCCAGCTCTACAAGGTTTGGTTCGCGCCCCAAAATGTCGAGCAGTTTCTCATACTCGTCATGGGTGAGGCCATGTTGCTCCACCACTTCCTTAGAGATGGTCGGGGCTTGGGTCTTTTCTGCAGCATTACTCATGCCGAGAAGATAGCAGTATTTCTAAGAGAGAAAAGCGATTTTAAGAGGTTATTCCGCTTGGCCGTGATGTTGTTGCATGGCCGCTTGTTGTGCTTCACGGTCGGCCACGACTTTTCCTGTAAAGTTGCTCTGGCCGGGATGGGCGGAGCTATCACGGAACAGAGACTTCGCTTCCTGCCAGTCACGGTCATTGGCATCGATAGAGTTTTTATACGAACGTTGTGCGGGGTGCACATAGGCTTCTTGGCTCTTTTGCACGCCATGGCCTGCGGCTTGGGCATTCACGCCTGCTTGCTGTGCGGCAGCTACATATTCTTTGGTTTGACGGCTCACGCCTAATTTGCTGCCTGCAAAGGCACCAGCAACGGGGAGAATCGTTGCGCCGGCATTGAGTACGCCGAGCGCAAGGCCAGTAACTCCTATTTGCGGTAGCGCGATGAATGTGAGGGCTTGTGCAGCTGCACCAATGCCTAGGCCTGCAATTGCTTCTTTATTGATGATACCCGGTTGCTTGATTTTCTTGCCGTGGGTCTTTTCTTTTTGGATGCGGTTTTTACCCATCTCGCCGCCTGCAATCCAACCGGCTGCAGCGCCACAGCAGGCTACGGTACTAGCAGCCGCAACAGCGCCCATGCCTAGTGCTCCAGTCAATAAGCCTGGCACACCTGCAACCGCAGCAATGCCTGCGCCTGCTGCTAAACCAACGGCAGCACCGGCCATACCATCCAGATTGAACAGGCTGCCCACATAGCGGATAGAATCGCCCAAAAAGCCGATGATTCCGCCCGTGGTGCGCACAGCGGTGCCGGTCGCATCGCCCACAAACTGGGCGGCACTTCCTACTGCATTTTGCTGTCGTGCTTGAGCCATAATTAACCTTTTTTCCTAGCTTAATTATAGCAAAGAAAAGCGGTCAATATATTACGGTTTTGTGACGTTTTTACACTCGCATAACGGCTCGCTATTACGTTCGCTATTTCGCCGTCTTGCCGGCTAGGCACGCTCGCCAAACATTTGGCGTGGCACAGTCGTGCCATCGCTCGCGCCCCTTCGGGCAAGCTCGCATTCTTGTGCCCACGAAAAGTCGCGTCAGCCACTAAGGAGAGCTTCTCATGGGTACGAGTGGGAGCTCTCCGACAGGGAGCGACCCGTAGCCCGTCAGGGCGAAGCGCCGCGCAGCGCCTTAGCGAACCGTTAGGTGAGCGAAATAGCGAGCGCAGCGAGTGTACTACTTCAACATCCCGTGGCAATGTTTGAATTTTTTGCCGGAACCACAAGGGCATACCTCGTTACGCGCTACCTTACCCCATGTGGTGGGGTCGGAGGGGTCGCGGTTCTCTGGGGCGACGTTACCTGTGCGCATCGGCACGACTTTTTCGCCTTGCGCGGCTTCTGGGGCGTTGCGGCCTTCTTGCATGCGCTGGTTTTGCTGCATTTGCATTACTTCTTCCGGCGTTTCGTAGCGGATTTGCAGGCGCGCCATGCGGGATGTTACCACCTCGCGTAACTGGCCTAGCATAGCTTCGAACAGGTTGAAGGCTTCTTGCTTATATTCGTTCAGTGGGTCGCGCTGGCCGTAGGCACGCAGGCCAATCCCCTGACGCAGATGGTCGAGGGAAAGCAAATGGTCTTTCCAGAGCTGATCCAGCGTTTGCATGAGCAGGCGCTTCTCGGCCTGACGCATGATAGCAGGGGTGAACTCTTCTTCCTTCGCTTTGGCGATGGCATCCGTCACCTCAGTGATACGGTCGAGGATTTCTTCATCCGCGATGCCTTCTTCTTCTGCCCATTCTTTTACGGCCAGTTCCACGCCATAGATGCGGAACAGCTCGCTATTGAGTCCCTCGATATCCCACTGGTCAGCGTAAGAGCCTTTGGGGATGTGGCGCGATACGAGCGCTTCATTCACATCGTCACGCATCTCGGCGACGGTGTCTGAGAGGTCTTCGGAATCCATGAGGTCGATGCGTTGCTCGTAAATCACCGAACGCTGGTCGTTCATTACGTTATCGAACTTGAGCAGGTTTTTACGAATCTCGTAGTTGCGTGCTTCCACTTTGCTTTGTGCACGCTCGATGGCTTTGTTCATCCATGGGTGGGTGATGGCTTCGCCTTCTTCCAGCCCGAGGCGTTGCAGCATATTATCGATACGCTCGGAGCCGAAAATGCGCATCAAATCGTCTTCCAGGGAAAGGAAGAATTTGGACGCGCCCGGGTCACCCTGACGGCCCGAACGGCCGCGCAGTTGGTTGTCGATACGGC
>CAYFFN010000067.1:0-9303 GCA_964342335.1 uncultured Azospirillaceae bacterium | reverse complement strand
TGCCCGCCTATTTTGACGATGCCGCTCGCACCGCGACCAAAGATGCGGCGCGCATTGCAGGGCTAGAAGTGCTGCGTCTCATCAATGAGCCTACTGCCGCCGCGCTGGCCTACGGCCTCGATAACGAAGCAGAAGGCATCTATGCCGTCTATGACCTCGGTGGCGGCACGTTCGACATCTCGATTTTGCGATTAGAGAAGGGCGTGTTCCAAGTGCTTTCGACGGGCGGCGATACCCAGCTCGGCGGCGACGATATGGACCAAGCCATTGCCGAATGGATTATCAAACAAAACGGCAAAATGCCGCAATCGTCCGAGCAAGCCTCGGACTTGCTGCGTCTCGCACGTGAAGCGAAAGAGCTGCTGACCGACCAAGAGAGCGTGGAGGTTCCGTGGCAAGGCGAAACGCTTACGCTGAGCCGTGAGGCGATGAACACGCTGATTGCCCATCTCATCGAGCGAAGCATGCAGGCCTGCCAAGCCGCGATGCAAGATGCGTGGCTGGAGAAAGACGCCATCAATGGCGTGGTGCTGGTCGGTGGTTCGACCCGCGTGCCATTGGTGCGCGCGAAGGTGCAAGATTTCTTCGGCAAAGAGCCCCTCGCCAATATCGACCCAGACCGTGTAGTCGCGCTCGGTGCAGCACTGCAAGCCGAAGCCCTCACGCGTGGTAGTGATAATCTGCTGCTGGATGTGACGCCGCTTTCCCTTGGGCTGGAGACGATGGGTGGCATTGTGGAGAAGGTGATTTACCGCAACACGCCGATTCCAGTCAGCATGGCACAGGAATTTACCACCTATCAAGATGGTCAAAGCGCCATGAAAATCCATGTGGTGCAGGGTGAGCGCGAGATGGTGGATGATTGCCGTTCGCTGGCAGACTTCAACCTGACGGGTATTCCGCCCATGCCCGCCAATATGGCGCGCATCCGTGTGACGTTCACGGTGGATGCGGACGGCTTGCTCAGCGTTTCTGCGGAAGAGCTGACGACAGGCACCAAGCAACATGTCGAAGTCAAGCCGACCTATGGCATGGAGATTAAAGAGATTGAGGCGATGCTCATCGCGGGGATGGAGCATGCGAAGGAGGATATCCTCCAGCGCTTGCTGGTAGAGGCGAGGGTAGAGGCCGAGCGCACGATTCAAGATATTATCGCCGCTGTTGGTAAAGATGGCGCGCTCCTAATCGAGGGAGAGGCTGAGGCGATTGAGGCGCAAATCCTGCGCGTGCAAGAGGCGATGATGGGCGATAACCGCGATCTCATCGACCATGAAGCCGAGAACCTCAACCGCATAAGTAACCCTTTTGCTGAAAGACGTATGGACAGAGCCATTGCTTCTGCGCTAAAAGGCCAAGCAGTAGATAAAGTCGCAAACGAATAAAGAAGAGAGACCAATGCCAAGCATTACTTTTGTATATCCGGATGGAGCTGAAAAAACCGTAGATGCACCTTTGGGCATTTCCATTTTGGAAGTGGCGCATAAGAACGAGATTTCGCTGGAAGGCGCGTGCGAAGGATCGCTCGCTTGCTCCACTTGCCACGTGATTGTGGATGATAAATATTTCGATGACCTGCCAGAAGCGACCGACGATGAAGAAGACATGCTCGACCTCGCATTCGGGCTGACCCATACATCACGCCTCGGCTGCCAAATCATCGTGACCGAAGATTTGGACGGTTTGCGTTTGACGCTGCCAGCCGCAACGCGCAATATGCAAGTAGGCTAACATGTCATTCCGAGCGTAGCCGAGGAATCTAGGGATATCTCCACTCGCTTTGCTCGGTCGAGATGACGAAAAAGGAGAGGCTATGCCAAACGCATTACCCGCATGGGACTTAACGGATTTCTACCCCTCACTCACGTCTGATAAATGCAAAAAAGATCAGGCCAAAGCGCTGCGAGACGCGCAGAAATTCGCCAAGGAATATAAAGGGAAGATAGGCAAGCTCTCCGGTAAAAAGCTGGCAGAGGCCATCAAGGCGTATGAAAAACTCAATGACTTGCTAGGCAAGCTCGCGAGCTACGCGCAACTCAATTACGCGCTGGATTGCACCGACGCGGCCATCCTGCAATTCTATCAAAATATCCATGAGCATGTGAATCGCTGCACCAGCGAGCTGCTCTTCTTCACGCTGGAACTCAATGCGATGAAAGAAGCGGATGTGAAGAAGAAACTCGGCGCGAGCGCCGAGCTGGCACATTACGCACCGTGGATACGTGAAGTGCGCGCCGCGCGGAAATACCAACTCTCCGACGAACTAGAGCAATACAGCCACGATAAAGACGTGGTGGAGCAAAGCTGGATTCGTTTGTTTGACGAAACCCTCGCAGGGCTGGAATTCACCATCGACAAAAAGACTTACAGCACCGCCGAGGTGTTTGATTTCATGTCTTCGCCAAAGCCGGAAGTGCGTAAGAAGGCGGCCGAAGAAATTAGCCGCGTGCTCAAGAGCAAAGGCTCGGTCTTCTCGCTGGTAACGAATACGCTCGCCAAGAGCAAAGAGATTGATGACCGCTGGCGCAACTATGCGCGCCCCATTTCCTCGCGCAATATGGCCAACCAAGTCGAAGACCCCGTGGTGGACGCCCTCATCGGCACGGTGAAAGACAACTACAAGAATCTTTCGCACCGTTATTATAAATGGAAGGCCAAGCAGTTCGATGTGAAGAAAATGGACTGGTGGGACCGCAATGCGCCACTGCCCAAACAGCCTGAAACCAAATATGGCTGGGATGAGTCAGTGGAGCTGGTGCTAGACTCGTACCAAGCCTTCTCTCCCACGCTTGCCAAACACGGCAAGACCTTCTTTGAGAAGGATTGGATTGATGTGCCACCACGCCCAGGCAAAGACTCCGGTGCTTTCGCGCACCCAACCGTGCCAAGCGTGCACCCCTATTTGCTGCTGAACTTCCAAGGAAAAACCCGTGACGTGATGACGCTGGCACATGAGCTGGGCCATGGGGTGCATCAGGTTTTGGCGGCAAAGCAAGGGGCGCTAATGTCTGACACGCCACTCACCTTGGCGGAAACTGCAAGTGTGTTCGGCGAGATGCTGACCTTCAAAGAGCTGTTGCGCCGTGAGACGAACGAAGCCAAACGCCAAGCCCTAATTGCAGGCAAGGTCGAAGACATGCTCAACACGGTCGTGCGCCAAGTTGCCTTTTGTGAGTTTGAGCGCATGGTGCATGATGAGCGTCGCGCAGGGGAAATTACCCCTGATCGTCTGGGCCAGATTTGGCTGCAAGTGCAGAAGGAAAGCCTCGGCCCTGTCTTCAAGTTTGATGACAGCTACGCCTGCTTCTGGTCGTACATTCCGCATTTCATCCATAGCCCTTTTTATGTCTATGCTTATGCGTTTGGCGACTGCTTGGTGAACTCGCTCTATGCGGTTTATGAGGCAGAAGCGGCGAAGGGTGCTAAACAGGCTAAAGCGTTCGAGCAGAAATATATCGAAATGCTGCAAGCAGGCGGCACGTTGCGTCACAAAGAGCTGCTCAAGCCGTTTGGCTTAAACGCTTCCAAGCCGGATTTCTGGCAAAAAGGGCTGGATGTCATCAGCGGTTATATTGATGAATTGAAGTAGTGAAGCGGTTTGGGTGAAGTGGTGAAATAGTCGTCATCTCGACCGAGCAAAGCGAGTGGAGAGATCTTCTGGATTCCTCGGCTGCGCTCGGAATGACAAAACCATTTCATCCTTTTCCTATTTCACCGATTACCCCTCAATCACGCGGCTCCACCAGCCTTTTTTCTTCTCGCCTTTATCCTCTGGCGTTTCGTGCGTCTCGATTTTTGGCGCCTTTAAATCCGATGCGGTATTGGCGGGAGCATTTTCCACTGGCTTGCTTTCTGCTTTTGGCTCAGCAGGTTTGGTTTCACCATCTTCCGCCTTTGGCTTAGGGCTGCGACGACGCTGCGGCTTTTTCTTCTCCGTCGTTTCCTCTGCCTCAGGAGCAGGGGATTCGGAGTCAGAGCTGCTGTTATCACCTTCGCTATTATCTTGCTCGTTATTATCTCTATCGCGGTTGCGATTACGGTTACGACCACGACCACCACGGCGGCCACGCGAGCGACGCGGCTTCTTGTCTTTCTCTTCACCAGGCTCCTCTTTGTCAGAGGTCTCTTCAGAGTCCTTGTTTTCCGTCTCGTCGTTTGAGTCGTTCGTGTCTTTATCGCGATTCTTGTTGCGACCACGTCCACCACGGCTTCTGCGTTTCTTGCTAGAACCCTTCTTATTGTTCGGATCGTGCTTCACTTCCTTATCGTCATGGGTGACTTTCACCACCTCAAACTCACCGCTGAGCATATGCGTATCCACGGTGATGATAATCTCGATGCCATACTGCTTCTCAACTGCTTGAATCGCATCGCGCTTGTCGTTCAGCAAGTGCAGGCCAACATCACGGTTCGCGGTTACCTTCATGGCTTTATATTCGCCGTAGGTCGCTTCGCGCTCAATCAGGCGGATAATCTGAATCGCTACCGTTTCCACCGAGCGGATAAAGCCTGTGCCGCGGCAATGCGGGCAGACTTGCGCGCTAGATTCCATAATGTTCGGACGCATGCGCTGGCGCGAAAGCTCCATCAAACCAAAGGTGCTGATGCGCGTGACCTGAATCTTCGCGCGGTCATCCTTCAGCGCGTCTTTCATCGCTTTCTCAACCGCACGGCGGTTCTTGCCGTAATTCATATCGATAAAGTCGACGATAATCAGGCCAGCCATATCACGCAGGCGCAGTTGACGCGCTACTTCTTTAGCCGCTTCAAGGTTGGTCTTGAGTGCGGTTTCTTCCACGTTGCGCTCAGAGGTCGAGCGGCCTGAGTTCACATCGATAGAGATGAGCGCTTCGGTTGGTTCAATCACGATATAGCCACCAGAAGGCATCTTGGCCGTCGGCTCATAAATGCTCGCCAGTTCGTCTTCCACACCAAAGGCGGAGAAGATGGGCAGATCGTCCTTATATTGCTTCACGCGCGGCGCGTGGCTCGGCATCAGCATCTTCATGAAGGACTTCGCTTCTTTATAGGCATCGTCGCCTTCCACCAGAATCTCTTCGAAATCGCTGTTATACAGGTCACGAATCGAGCGCTTGATGATGTTGCCTTCTTCATGAATGAGGGCAGGGGCGCTAGACTTGAGCGTATCCTCACGCACTTGGCTCCATAGCTTCACGAGATACTCGTAGTCGCGCTTAATCTCAGCCTTAGTACGGCCGATACCTGCAGTGCGGATAATCATATTCAGGCCACGAGACTCTTTCATTTCCGCAGAGATTTCTTTCAAACGCTTACGCTCTTCGCCACCGGCAATCTTGCGCGAAATACCGCCACCTTTAAGCGAGTTTGGCATCAACACGCAATAACGGCCCGCGAGGGAGATATACGTAGTTACAGACGCGCCTTTGTTTCCGCGCTCTTCTTTGACCGCCTGAACCAGAACAATCTGGCCACGCTTAATCACTTCGTTGATTTTGTAACGACGGCGCGATTTGGATGGGCGTTTTTTGCGTGTGTCGGCTACTTCCTCAACGTCATCACCGCCTAATTCTTCTGTATCATCGTCTTCGTCGGCATCATCTTCTTCATCAGACTCGTCCTCATCGTCTGGCGTAATCAGTTGCGCTGCAACCTTGCGGGCCTCTTCTTTGCGCTCCTCGGCTTCGTCGTCTTCAGAATCATCGGTTTCTACAGGCTCGCTGCTGATGGATACATCCATATCCGGCGTTTTCGCTTCTGCGTACTCTGTAGCACTCTCTTCGCCTTCAACAGATTCTTCCTCAGACGTTTCGCCTTCAGCGGTTTCCTCTTTGTTTTCATCGTCGCGGTTGCCACGGCGGCGGCCACGGCGACGGTTGCGCCCGCCACGAGAGCGGCGACGGTTGCGGCGTTCTTCCGCTTCCTCTTCTTCGCGCTCTTCTTCTGCTTCTTCTTCCTCGGCTTCCGCTTCTTCCTCTTCTAGGAGTTTAGCGCGGTCTTCCGCAGGGATTTGGTAATAATCTGGGTGGATTTCTGAGAAGGATAGGAAGCCTTGCTTTCCTCCACCATATTCCACAAATGCAGCCTGCAAAGATGGCTCTACGCGGGTGATTTTCCCGAGGTAAATATTGCCTTTGATTTGTTCTTTTGCGGCAGTGACAAAGTCAAATTCTAGTACCTGCTCATCATCCGCGATAACGACGCGGGTTTCCTCTTCGTGCGAGGCATCGATTAACATACGTGTGGTCATTTCAATCTCCAATTTTTAGGAGATAGAATTACGCGCCTGTAGGGTTCCCTCGTGTTCGATTGGGAGGTGGCATTTCACAATGACAGCAATTTCCACCCACAGGCGACGCCGCGCGATGGAGCGTTTGTTCGCTTGTCATCCGCGTCGGGCATTTGGCTTTGTTGGTGGGTTGCAGCATATTTGTAAGAACGTAATCTATCTATCTGTTTATTCGTTATATTCTATCATCCGGCGCGTGTGCTGCGCCTGGGGTAATTTCTCTAACAGGTTGAACATAGTCGGACTCATCTCACATGACAAGCGGGAAAGTTGCCTATTGCGCACTCGTGTGAAATGCGGCAGAGATAGGGGATGCAGATTCGCCGTTTTCTCACCGCATTAGCCTTGTGCGGGCTCATCCAGTTTTCATGTGTGTCGCTTGCCCATGCGCAGCCGTCACTCACCGATGTGCGCGTGGAAGCGGGGGATGTGTTGGAGCGGGTTGCCTTCTCCTTCAACGAGCGCGTGGACTACCAAAAGCTCTTCACCTTAGAGAAGCCGGATCGGCTGGTCATCGATTTGCCGATTTTGAAAAGCACGCCATCGCTGGATATCAAAAAGGACTATGGCGGATTGCTGCTAAAAGATTTGCGCCTTGGCCGCTTTGATGAAGACACCTCACGCATCGTTGTGGATTTGCATAAGCCCGTCGAAGTCGCGAACATCTATATAGTAACGCCGAAGGGGCGAGGGGAATGGCAATTGGTTGTCGATTTGTCGCCAAAAGGCCACAAGCTGCAATCGCCCTTTGCGGTGCTAGAGACAGAAGGCGTGCCAGCACCCATCAACAAACCCAAACCGAAGCCGCATGTGATTATTGATGCGGGGCATGGCGGCAAAGATTCGGGTGCGGTGAGTCGCTCCGGTTTGCTGGAGCGTGATATCACCCTTTCTTATGCGAAGGCGTTGGAGCAAGCCTTGCTGCGCACGGGGGAATTCCGCGTGACGCTCACCCGCCGTGGCGATAGCTATATCCTGTTACATGACCGCGTGAAAATCGCGCGCGAGGCAGAGGGGGATGTGTTCATCTCGCTCCATGCCGATTCGAACCCTGACTCCAACGCGCGGGGCCTTTCGGTTTATACCTTGTCGGATAAAGCGTCGGATGCGGAATCTGCTGCACTGGCTCGCCGCGAAAACAAAGCGGATATTATTTCGGGCTATAGTTTTGAAGAGGAAGACGAAGACGTCGCCAATATCCTAATCGACCTCGCGCAGCGTGCGACCAAGAACCGTTCGTCACGTCTCGCGGAAACGGTCGTTGATAAAATGGATAGTAAAATTAGGCTATTGCCCAATGCGCATCGTTTCGCAGGTTTCCGCGTGCTAAAGGCGCCGGACATCCCCTCCATTCTGATTGAGCTAGGTTTCCTCACCAACAGGCAAGATGAGAAACTGCTGCAATCGCGCGAATATCGTAGCCGCGTGAGCGAAGGTATTGTGACCGCGCTGGATGCCTATTTTGCCAGCAACGGGCTGGAATAATGTTAATACGGCAGGCATTTTGCTAGGCGAGTCGCCGCAGTAACGTTAAAACATCGCCATGCAGCCACTCAAAACCATCGCAAAGAAAGCAGGCCATTTAGCCGCCCTCGGCATCTCCTACGGGATGTATGGCTTTATCGCGACGGTGTTTTTGGCTTCTATTATCTTTAGTTATTACGCCAATGACCTGCCGGATTACAAGCAGCTCGCGGAGTATGAGCCGTCCATCACCACGCGTCTCTACGCGAATAACGGGCAGTTGCTGGCAGAGTATGCAAAAGAGCGCCGCATCTACGCACCGATCGAGACAATTCCTAAACGTGTCGTGTACGCATTCATCGCGGCGGAGGATAAAAATTTCTACCAGCATAAAGGCGTCGATATTTTCGGGATCACCCGCGCGATGGTCTCCAACGTCAAAAACTATGGCAGTGGCCAGTCGCTGGTGGGTGGGTCGACCATTACCCAGCAGGTGGTAAAGAACTTCCTGCTTACCAATGAGAAGTCGTTTGAGCGGAAGATTAAAGAGGCCATCCTCGCGCATCGTATCAGCAAGGTATACAGCAAAGACCGTATCATGGAGCTGTATCTCAATGAGATTTTCCTCGGTATGCGTTCCTATGGTGTGGCGGCAGCATCGCTCAACTTCTTCAATAAGTCGCTCCAAGAGTTGACGATCGAGGAGGCCGCACTCTTGGCTGCGATGCCGAAAGCGCCCAGCGCCTTCAGCCCCGATAAAAACTATAACCGTGCTTTAGAGCGCCGTAATTACGTAATCGAGCGTATGTATGAAGATGGCTACATCACCGAAGAAGAACGTGACATCGCCATTAGCAAACCCATCATGCTGCAAAATAGCAGCCGCTTGGTGACCGCAGCGGGCGGCTTCTATGCTGAGGAAGTGCGTCGCATCTTGGAGAATCGTTTTGGAGAAAGCAGCCTTTATCAAGGCGGCCTAACAGTGAAAACCGCGCTCGACCCTGAATTGCAAGAAATGGCAGAAGCATCTCTGACCAATGCGCTGGTGGAGTATGATCGCCGCCACGGCTACCGTGGCCCCATCACCAGCTACCCAACCACAGCAGAATGGGGCGTTTCGCTTTCTGAGTTGCGCCGCGACCAAAGCGATATCGTGCTGAAGGGCGAAGAGCGTCTTGCGATGGTATTGAATGCCAGCGACAAAGAAGCGCTCATCGGATTTGAAGGCGGTGGCCGCGCGAAGATGGCGCTCTCTGGCGTGAAATGGGCACGCAAGAAACTCTCCGATTTTAGCATGGGGCCAGAAATCACTAAGGTGAGCGACGTACTAACCCGTGGCGATGTGATTATTGTAGAGGCCGAAGAGGGCAAAGAAGGCTTTTACGAACTGCACCAAATGCCGGAAGTAAATGGCGCGATGGTCGTGATGGACCCGCACTCCGGCCGCGTGCGCGCGATGGTCGGTGGCTATAGCTTTGGCCGCACCGAGTTTAACCGTGCCACGCAAGCCCGCCGTCAGCCGGGTTCGGCGTTCAAGCCGTTCGTTTATCTCTCTGCGTTGGAGAGCGGTTTCT
>CAYFFN010000066.1:0-9406 GCA_964342335.1 uncultured Azospirillaceae bacterium | reverse complement strand
CCCGCCACTCGACCATACTCTCCGCCACTCCAAGCTTGCTGTAACAAGTCAGCACGTGTGCCTACATCCATCACCATCATGGAACCACCAAAGAACACACCCATTTTCATGCCTCGCGGCGCAATGCGGGTTGGTGGGTGCGTTGTGGTTTCTGGCATAACGCTTAATGGACGCTCTTGAGCAAGTCTCTGCTCTTCTGTCGGTTGATGCTGGAATTGCTGTAATGGCTCCGTCTGTGCCATCCAGTTGCCATTCAAGCGCTGTGTAATCTCGTTGGTGAATATGGCGGGGCTATTGCTTATAGCGGCAATCACCTCCTGCGAGGTAATGCGCAGCGCATATTCGTTATTATGACCAATGGTTCCGATTTTGTAGCCAGCACCCTCTGGCACACTCGTATCAATGTCCAAGCCATAACTTCCCAGTGTTTCGAATAAGGCCATGCGTTGTTCAGCGTTCATCGCACGCAGCGGGAACACCACGTCGCCCTGCGGATAGAAGTAAGAACGACTAATAAGGTCGCGCACATCTTGCTCACTGACTACATCCATAGTGCTTGCCTGACGCTGCGCGGCAATTTGTTGCATAGCTTCGCTGGCTAGTGCGCGGTTTTGTTGCTGTTGTTGTGGCTGTTGCATTTTCGTTTGCGAGAGCGCTGTTCTCTCGCGGCGAGGAAGAACAAGTGACTCATCGCGGCGTAGATTCTCGGGCAACTGGTCCCTTGCAAACTCCCAACCAATATTCATCGGTTCGTAGTTCTTAAACTCAAAAGCTGCATCACTATTATCACGATGTTTTACTACCGAAATATTCCTTATTCGGCCCTTGGGGATATACTCGCTATCATAACCCGCATGTTGGCCAAACTCCTCGGTCATATAGAAAACAGGTCCTGTCGTCATCATCGCCTCACCCGCCATTGTCAGCGATTTTCCCAGTAAGATAGTGACATCCGAAGCGGCAAGGTTGCGATGGTGAGGATTTTCTGCGGCTCTCTGCGGTTCACCTTGCGCTCTGTCAATTACCAGTCCATTTACAACCTTCCCGTCTTGTTCGTATACAGAGTACGGCTCTTCAATGACGATACCCTCACGCGAAGCAGCGTAATCACGAAGAGTCTCAAGAAATGCTTGGTAATTATTGTTTAGGAGCTCGGCTCTTTCATTGTAAAATGCGAGTTCCCAATCTATATATTCAAGGTCCACCTTTAACATGCCGCTATGCCGCCTCTCCAATTCCTCTCGGGTAGGAATGGTATGGAACGAGCGGCGCGATGTAGTAAGCATAAGCCTCGCTTCTGGCATGTGACTTAGCACGTTAATGATGTTTTGGGCATTTTCTGCCGTAAACATACCCCCAGCACCGCCTATCACATATACGTTATGTATATCAGGGTTGTTGTATAGGGGGTTTGCTTGAACCTCCTCGACCGCACGGGTCCAATCTGCGAGTGAGATATTGTGGGGTGTAACCGTTATTCCATTACGATACTTCGCTTGACCATCTGGTGCGCGGTATGCAGGAGCTGTTTGCTTAAAATCATCTGCAATACCATCTGGTTCAAATACTATAGGTGCATCAATATTTACATTGCGCGCGCGTGCTTCCGCCATGCCCGCCGAACTGTTAGTGAGTCCGCTTAGAGAGTTAGGTTGCTTAGGGCGTGGAATCCATATCTCGTTAATATCCGCAGGGGCTGGGCGCAGACCCAACCGATCTACAATGCCTGAGAGGGAAGAATGATTAAGCATTCTGCCAAGAAAACGATTATACTGATTGGGTTGGTATGAACTCTCGCCAATCTCAAATGACTCACTATTAGAATGTGGGTTATCATTCGGCACGTTGGTGTCTCTTCTCAAACAGAATTAATTTTATGTATTTTAATCGTTTTTGCTTAAGAAAAGGTTAACTGGCTGCCGAGGTGATGTTTATCGCATGGGACACTGGTGGGACATTTCTGGATGAAAATCGACGATGTAACAGGATACGCCAGAACACAGCCAGACAAATAAGTCGCTGTAATTATTATCTTCTTGTATCACCCTGTATCATGGTTTATCATCATTAAACGTATCGGGATTGCCTTCTAAGCAGTAGGTTACAGGTTCGAGTCCTGTAGGGATCGCCATAGGAAAAGGCTTGAGAAGCCTTTTCCTATGGCGATCATGGGAGTCTTAGGTTTTTCAAGGGAAGGATACGACCCGACAAAAAACCTTTAGACGCACATGCGACAGCCGAGCCTTTACTCTCTCATTGCCTTAGATAAAGTCGCCAGACGTGAAATTGAAATTATCTGCCACGGCAATTTCCATATCGGCCACGCCATCGCCATTGCTATCAATCGCAAGAATCGTATTACTGCCAGAGGTGTATTCTCTCACTTGCCCTGCAACATTACTAAAGCCAGCCGTATTGATAAAATTAACGGTACCGAGAAAGGCAAGGTCTATTTGGTCGCCTGATGCGAAATCAGCGATAGTGTCACGCCCCGTACTCACACCCGAATCATTCACGCTGTTAAACACGAAAATATCATTTCCTGTGCCGCCATACATCGTATCTGCGCCTGTGTCGCCAAAGAGCGTATCCGCCCCTGCCCCACCAATCATACGGTCGTTTCCGGAGCCACCGTTCATATAATCATTGCCATCATCGCCGCGCATGAAGTCATCGCTTTCATTACCATACATGATGTCGTTTCCATCGCCGCCAAGCATGACATCGCGATTTTCGCCGCCGAGCATTTTATCACGGCCTGCGCCACCTTCCATATAGTCGTCGCCAACTCCGCCGCTCATATAGTCGTCGCTGGCTTCTCCATACATATAATCGTTGCCACGTCCACCGAAGAGACGATCAGGGTTATTACCTCCCCAAAGATAATCGGTATCATTATCACCGTTCAGCGTATCATAGCCGTCGCCACCCCAGAGACGGTCTTTACCAGAACCACCATACATCACGTCGTTACCACCGTCTCCGGTTAGGGCATCGTTTCCGTTATTACCGTAGAGTTGGTCATTATTAGCCCCACCAAAGATAGCGTCATTGCCTTCACCGCCAATTATTTTATCATAGCCAGCGCCACCTTCTAGGCGGTCATTCCCATTATCACCGCGGATAAAGTCGTTACCGTCCGCTCCCAGAATAGTATCGCCATCATCGCCGCCGAGCATCACATCATTGCCATTTTCGCCTATGATGTCGTCTGCGCCTTCACCACCTTCGATATAGTCTGCGCCTGTACCGCCACGAATCGTATCGTCGCCTGCGTTACCGTAAAGCGAATCATCGCCTGCATCACCGTAGAGCACGTCCGCATCCAGTCCGCCTTGCAATTCATCGTTCCCATTACGACCATATAGCGTATCAGCGCCACCGCCGCCAATCAGCAGATTATTTGCGGTATTCCCCACGATGATATCATCACCACTACCGCCATACCCACGCTCAATCACTACGCCATTGGCAATCGTAAAGCCGCCAATATAGCCATCGATGTAGGATACATAACCGCCGCCGCCGCTTTCGTATTGCAGCGTGGCTTCACGTAAATCGATAATCGCATCCGCAGTTCCGTTGTATCGTATCGTATCCGTGCCGCCTGTATCCCAGATCGCACTGTAGAAATTATCGACACCAAGTGTGTATGTATCTGCGCTGCTGGCATAGGTCGTGTTCGCGCCGTATTTCGATTGCAGCAATGCAATATCCAGCGCGCCGTAGCTAGCCATATTACCATAATTATAGTTATTGGGTGTTCCGTTTGGCGACAGCTCCCAACCTGAGTTATAGCTCATCACCGTAAAAATTTCTTGGTTTAGATTATAATCACCATAATCACCGAAAGTGCTTGTCACCCCATCCATAACAACAGAGGTTCCTCCGTCATCATGCGCATGCGCCATACCTAGGCCATGACCAATCTCGTGCAGCATCGTGGCATACAGCACGCCGCCTTCATCCATCGCGCCACCCGCACTGTCCGACCAAACGATAGAAGTGTTATTGAACACACCCACACCACTGGTAAAACCATAATTTGGCGGCCCCATATATCCGAGTGTATAGTTGTTAGGGAATGCGCCAAAGTCATCTGTGGCGAGCTGAAAATCTGCTGAGGCTTGATTGGTCACCACGTTGAACGTGATATCGACTACGCTAGAAATTTTATCAAACACATCTAAAAACTGCGCCTTGGCATAAGCGCTCCAACCATCGGAAGTGACAACCTGATTGGCATAATTGGTTACCGTTGTACCGTTGCCTGCGAAAAACACATTAATAACGGCACTTCCAGCGACCTGCGTACCCCAATCCAGTGCATCCGTTGGCAAATCTCCAAATGCCTGTATTTCTGATGGTGCGATGCCGCTCTGATATTGATTATTGAGCAAATCCTCATAGGACTCCGTGTCGCTATTAAAACGATTATCCCCTTCGTTCATATCGCACACAATGCACATAAAAAATCGCCTACTCTTAATTTTGAGAGCACTGTAACAAAGTTCCATTAAAAAAACATTAATGCTATTTGCAAATAGCACTCCCAACATTTCTTTGACGATTACCGGAAAAACTTATAAAACAGAGCGTATTATGCGTATATCGGCACTCTTGTTATTCGGTTTGCTTTGCTCGCGGGCGATGGCGAGTGATATTGCGCCCGAGCCGGAGAGCGATTGGATTGAGAAAACCTCCTTTAAAGCCCAGTCTTATATTGCCGTAACCGCGGATGCACGCGCAACAGCCGCCGCCACAAGCATATTACACCAAGGTGGCAGCGCGATTGACGCGGCCATCGCCGCGCAAATGGTGCTCAATCTCGTTGAGCCGCAATCTTCCGGCATTGGGGGAGGCGGATTCCTGCTATATTACGATGTCAGCACCGACACACTCACCAGTTTTGACGGTCGAGAGACCGCTCCCGCCGCCGCTGACCCTGAGATGTTCCTAGACAAGCACGGCAAACCCTTTGATTTTATGAAGGCCGTACGCAGCGGCAATGCAGTTGGCACTCCGGGTTTGCTAGCCATGCTGGAACTCGCGCATGACCAATATGGCATTCTCAATTGGTCGGCGCTCTTCGACCATGCCATCCATCTCGCGAAGGAAGGGTTCGTGGTTTCGCCGCGTCTGCATGATGCAATCGTCTATGCGCAGAAGAGCGACACTTCTTCTGCCTTTAATACGCTCTATCTTGATGGCAAGGGCGGCGCCATTCCCGTAGGCAAGTTTTTGCGCAACGCAGAGTTGGCCGACACATTCCGCGATATTCAGAAAAAAGGGGCGGATGCATTCTATCGCGGTGAGCGCGCCGAGCGCATCGAACAGGCCGTGCGCGCGCATGACGGCACACTTTCCACCTATGATTTAGAAGGCTACCCCCCTATCGAGCGTTTGCCTGTATGCGGCGATTACAGAGACAATACTATATGCGGCATGGATGCGCCCAGCTCAGGTGGCATCACCCTGCTTTCCACGCTCGGCATGCTAGAATATAGCGAGCTCACTTCTCCCTATGATGCAGCGGAATTGCATCTGATACTGGAGGCGCAAAAACGCGCCTTTGCCGACCGTAACCGTTACATTACCGACCCTGCTTTTAGCGAAGGAATGATAAGCGAGGCGCTGCTAGACGAACGCTATCTGAAGAAACGCGCGAAAGAAATCACCTCCATAGCAAGCGGCAAGGCTAAGCCGGGCGAGTTCGATATCGCTTGGGGCGCAGATGCCAGTTTCGACGCCCCCGCCACCACCCATATCAGCATTGTCGATAGCGAGGGCAATGTCGCATCCCTCACCAGTTCGGTCGAGCATAGTTTTGGCTCGGGCATTGTGGTGGATGGGTTTGTGCTGAACAACCAACTCACTGACTTCTCCTTCACGCCCGAAGAAGGCGGCAAGCCAGTCGCCAACGCGGTCGCGCCTGAAAAACGCCCCCGCAGCTCCATGACCCCGACCATCGTATTCGGTAAAAACGGCAAGGTACGCTATGTGCTTGGCTCTCCGGGCGGACATAGCATCACCCCTTATGTCACCAAAACACTCATCGCACTGATTGACTGGCAGATGCGCCCGCAAGCAGCCGTGAATGCGCCGCACTTCATGCATAAAAATGGAGTCGCTGCCGAGATAGAAGAAGGCAACGAACCGCTCGCAGAAGCACTACGCGAGATGGGCCATAACGTCACCGTTAAACCCTTTAGCAGTGGCGTGAATCTTATCGCTATTGAAGCGGACGGGCGTCTCATTGGTGCCGCAGACCCGCGCAGAGAAGGCTCCGCAATGGGGGAATAATGCTGCTTTCACTTCCCCTGCGCAGGTTTTTTTGGCACAACTAGCACATGGATGCAGAAACCCTCGATATCGCTTTAGACGTTGTGACGACCGACCACGGGCATCACCTCGTGGTGCTGCTCACCGATTTACTTTTATTCTTCGGCGTGGCGGGCGTAATTGTTCCGCTACTACAGCGCGTCAAGCTTTCTCCCGTGCTAGGCTATCTCCTCTGCGGTATCATGATTGGCCCCGCAGGGCTGGGTACGTTCGTTGACAATTTCTCATGGCTCAGCCCCTTGGTGATTGAAGATACCGCCACCGTCCAAATATTGGGTGAGCTCGGCATTATCGCGCTGCTCTTCATGATTGGTTTGGAGCTGTCTTTCCGCCGCTTGAAGGAGCTTAAGAAATACGTACTCGGCCTCGGTAGCTTGCAAATAATCTGTAGCGCCGCCGTCATCTGTGGCGTGGCGCTTTACTTCGGCAACAGTACGGAATCCGCACTGGTGCTAGGCGCGTCGCTTGCCCTTTCCTCCACCGCGATTGTGGTGCAGCTGCTGCGCGAGAAGCATCTCTTCAACCAACCCGTTGGTGTGCTCTGTTTTTCTATTCTACTCATGCAAGATTTAGCCGTCGTTCCTATCCTTATCATGGCGACGGTGCTCGCCGGAAGCGAAGATGCCAGCGTTTCCTTTTTGGTTGTGCAGTCCTTACTTCTCGCCGTGGCCTCGGTGAGTATTATTTACGTCGTCGGCAAACGCTTCTTACGCCCCCTCATGCGTGCGGTGAGCTTTACCAAAAACCCCGAATGGCTGACTGCCTTCATGCTCTTCGTGGTGATTGCCGCTGCGACCCTCACCCAATCGGCCGGCCTCTCTGCCGCACTGGGTGCGTTCCTCGCGGGCCTACTGATTGCGGAAACCGAATTCCGCCACGAGATTGAAATCATCATCGACCCACTCAAGAACTTGCTGCTTGGCCTGTTCTTCCTCTCTACCGGTATGATGATTGATATCACCGCCGTGCTTGATAATCCGTATTGGATACTCACCTCTGTGGCAGGTATTTTCGCTATTAAAGGCTTTATTATTTACCCGCTCTCCCGTGTGTTTGGAGTAGCAAAACCACGCGCCATCAAGGCTGCCGTGATGCTCGCCCAACCGGGGGAGTTCACCTTCCTGATTCTGAGCGTGGCCATGATTTCTGGTCTAGTCTCCGCTGAAGATGGGCAGTTCTTCCTGCTCGTCACGACGGTTGGGATGATGGTCAGCCCGTTCCTCTTTAATGCTGCACCATGGCTCGTGCGCATCTTTGCACGGGAGGATGAAGTCGTCTCCTCCGATGTGATTGGCGATGTCGACGAGTCCGGCCATATCATCATCGCAGGTTTTGGCCGTATCGGTTTTTTGGTGGGCGAAGTGCTTGAGAGTCAGCAATTCTCCTACCGCGCGATTGATACGGATTACAGCCGTGTCTATCGCTACCAGAATGAAGGCTACCCTGTGGTGTATGGCGATGCGCGTCGCAGCGAGCAGTGGCGCCATTTGCATATCGAAAAAGCCCGCGCCGTCGTTGTTACCATTGATGACCACAGTGCTGCGCAAGAGATTCTGCATACTATCCGTAAACACTGGCCGCACGTACCCGTCTCTATGCGTGCCGAATTCATCACCGATATGGAACGCCTCTATGATTTGGGTGCAGAGCATGTGGTACCCGAGACGCTGGAATCCAGTCTCCAACTCGCCCGCACCACCATGGAAATGCTTGGTATGGAAGAGCAACATATTGACGAAGCTATCGAGTCTAACCGCAAAAATGCGTTACTCACCCACACCGCGTAAAGGATTGCGCGCGAAAACAAACCTGCTATATCTCTGACTATTACTGCAGAAACACGAGAGGTTGTTATACATGGCTGGCCACAGTAAATTCAAAAACATCATGCACCGCAAAGGTGCGCAGGATAAAAAACGCGCGAAGATTTTTAACCGCTGCGGGCGCGAGATTACCGTCGCCGTGAAAGAAGGCGGCAGTGACGACCCAACCATGAACCCACGTCTCCGCCTCGCGATTCAGAACGCGCGTTCGGAGAATATGCCGAAAGACCGCATCGAAACCGCGATCAAAAAAGGTGCGGGTAACACGGAAACCGATGCGCTGGAAGAAATTCGCTACGAAGGCTACGGCCCCGGTGGCACGGCAATTCTGGTCGAAGTGATGACCGATAACAAAAACCGCTCCGCTTCGGAAGTACGTACCGCCTTTGCCAAAAACGGTGGCAACTTGGGCGAGACGGGCAGCGTTGGCTTTATGTTCGACCGCCTCGGCATCTTCACCTACCCGCTCGAAGCAGGCGATGAGGAGACCATGCTCGAAGCAGCGATTGAAGCAGGCGCCGATAATTGCGAGACGACCGAAGAGGGGCACGAGATCACCTGTGCAATGGAAAGCTTTAGCGAAGTGCGCGACGCGCTCATGGGCTCTAGCGTCGGCGAGCCATCATCCGGTAAGCTAGCATGGGTGCCACAAAACCTTTCCCCCGTGGATGAAGGCCAAGCCGCAACCCTCATGAAACTCCTCGAAGTGCTCGAAGATAATGACGATGTGCAAGAAGTCTGCACCAACGCCGATATCTCAGAAGAGATGATGGAGAAACTCAGCGCGGCGTAATGGATGCGCGGTTGACCATACGCTCTGCGGCAGAGGAGGATATCTCCCTCATTGTCGCGTTCATTAATGAACTCGCGGAATATGAAAAGCTCGCCCATGAGGTAACGCTCGACCCAGACCGGTTGGCGTACGAACTGTTTGGCGAATCCCCTACCGCCTACACATTGATTGCAGAATGGGAGGGCGAGCCCGTTGGCTTCGCGCTTTACTTCTTCAATTTCTCCACCTTCCAAGGCAAGCATGGCTTGTATCTCGAAGACCTCTATGTGCGCAACACCCATCGCGGGCGCGGCATCGGCAAGGCGCTATTTGCAGCACTCGCACGCATCGCCCACGCACGTGATGCAGGGCGCATGGTCTGGCAGGTGCTGGACTGGAACAGCCCAAGCATTGCCTTTTACGAATCCATCGGCGGGCATCACCGCAAAGGCTGGGATACCTATCTCCT
>CAYFFN010000065.1:0-9451 GCA_964342335.1 uncultured Azospirillaceae bacterium | reverse complement strand
TGGCGGCTCTGTGTCTGCGGGCATTATCTCCGCCCGTTCGCGCAATATTAACGCTGGCCCGTTCGATGACTTTTTGCAGACCGATGCCGCTATCAACCGCGGTAATTCTGGCGGTCCGCTGTTTAATATCAAAGGCGAAGTGATTGGCGTAAACTCGGCGATTTTCTCGCCCACGGGTGGCAATGTGGGGATTGGCTTTGCGATTCCTTCTGCACTTGCTGAGCCTGTGCTGGACCAGCTCCGCGAGTTTGGACGCACCCATCGCGGTTGGCTGGGCGTAAAGATTCAACCGCTGGATGATGAGATTGCCGAAAGCCTCGGCCTCAAAAGTGAGGACGGTGCATTGGTGCTCGAAGTAAACGCGGATAGCCCCGCAGAGAAAGCGGGCATTAAAGCCGGTGACGTGATTCTACGCTTCAACGGTGAGCGTATCAAAGAGATGCGTAACCTGCCGCGCTTGGTGGCGGAAACCAAAGTCGGCAGCGTATCGGACGTGACGGTCTGGCGCGAAGGCAAAGAGCGTAAGCTGAAAGTGAAGCTCGGTGAGCTAGAAGAGGCTACCGAAAAAGCGGAGAAAGATGCAACATCAGAAGTGCCTTCAAAAAGCAAAGAGGAAGGCGAAACGGTGATGGGCATGACGCTCCTGCCGCTGGATAAAGCCCTCGCCGCACAGCTTAAGCTGCCAAAGGATGAGAAGGGCGTGGTCGTTGCAAAGATTGACCCAGAGGGCAAAACCGCTGGCCGCAATCTGCGCCCGCGTGATGTAATCACCGCCGTGAATCAACAGCCTGTGACGAGCGTTGCCGAGTTGAAAAAGCAACTCGAAGCCCAACGCAAAGCCGGCCGCGATTTCGCCCTCCTACGCATCCGCCGCGCAGCTGGCATGGCGTTTATCACTATTCCTACGAAGTAGTTAGGTACACTCGCTGTGCTCGCTATTTCGCCGTCTTGCCGGCTAGGCACGCTCGCCAAACATTTGGCGTGGCGCAGTCGCGCCATCGCTCGCGCCCCTTCGGGCAAGCTCGCATTCTTTTCCCTTGAGGGTTCATAGGCTCTCCATTCTTGACTTATCATGGGTACGAGTGGGAGCTGTCCGCAAGGCAGCGACCCGTAGCCCGTAGGGCGAAGCGCCGCGCAGCGCCTTAGCGAACATAGTGAGCGAAATAGCGAGCGCAGCGAGTGTACTACTTCACATATCCCTGAATATAGAGCAGGGCACTCAAGTCGCAGTGGCGGATGCTGGCGCTGGCTTGGGCTTGCACGACGGGTTTGGCGTGGTAGGCGATGCCCATGCCTGCGGCGAGGAGCATGGGGAGGTCGTTTGCACCATCGCCGACGGCGAGGACGTCCTCTGCTGTGATGCCGAGTGCGGCGCATTGGCGGTTGAGTTGCTCTAGCTTGGCATCGGCGCCCAGAATGGGGTCGATGACGTTTCCGGTGAGTAAACCGTCTGCTAATTCTAGCTGGTTGGCGTAGTCTTCATGGAAGCCGAGTGCCTCACTTACGCGACCCGTGAAGAAGGTGAAGCCGCCAGAGACGAGCACGCAATGCGCCCCGTTCGCGCGCATGGTTTGCACGAGGGCGCGCGCGCCATCCATCAAAATGATTTGCCTTTCATAGACGCTGTGTAGCGCTTGTTCGGGCAGACCTTTGAGCAGGCCTACGCGCTCGCGCAGCGCATCGGCAAAGTCTAGCTCGCCATTCATGGCGCGCTCGGTGATGCCGGCCACTTGGTCTTTAATGCCGAGGAAGTCGGCCAGTTCGTCAATGCATTCTTGCTCGATCATGGTGGAGTCCATATCGCTGATGAGCAGCTTCTTGCGGCGGTTCGCGACGGGTTGCGTCACATGGTCGATTTCTTCCATGGCGAGCAGTTGGTCGAGCGCGGCGCGTGCCTCGGGGTGGCCGTGGAAGACGTCGCAGGCCTCGCCCATCGCCAGCCATTGATGCGACTCTGCCCCAAGCGCCTCGCTCACATGGTTGAGCAGGGAAGGGCTGAGCTTTTCGCTGTCGCGCGGCGCGATGAGTGTGCTAACGTAGGGCGCATGAGCCATAACAAACAAGTCCTTATCGTAATGGGGCCGACTGCCAGCGGCAAAACGGCGCTTGGCATATCCCTAGCGCAAGAGCGCGGCGGTGTCATCCTCAATGCGGATACGATGCAATGTTACGCCGATTTGCGCGTGATAACTGCGCGTCCGTCCGAGGAGGAGGAGGCGCAGGCCAAGCATCGGATGTACGGTATTTGGTCGGCCGAGACGATGGGCAATGCCGCACTCTGGATGGATTTGGTGAGCGAGGAAATCCGCCGCGTTTGGGCGGAGGGCAAGCTGCCGATTCTGCTCGGCGGAACGGGCATGTATCTCAAAACCTTGCAAGAAGGCATCTCGCCCGTGCCGGATATTCCGTTAGACTTACGCGAGCATATTAGAGCGCGTTGGCAAGCAGATCCGGATGCATTTTACGCTGAGCTACAAGCGCGCGACCCTGAGGCAGCGGCGCGTTTTACCGCGAGAGATAAGCAGCGAATAGTGCGCGCTATGGAGGTGCTAGAGCATACCGGAAAAAGCTTGAGCTATTGGCAAAGCCAGCCAACACAATCGCCCTTGCCGGAGGCGGCATTTAAAGAACTGGTCGTCGACCGCCCTCGCGAGGAAGTCTATGCCCGCATCGATAAACGCTTTGAATGGATGATTGAGCATGGTGCGATTGAGGAAGTGCAGGCGCTGGTGGAGAGGCTCGGTTTGGAAAGAGAAAGTTCCACACCCGATTATCCTATCCTACGAGCGCTGGGCGTGCCTGAGATTAGGGCCTATCTGCGGGAGGAATTATCGCGCGAGGAGATGGTCGCGCTCGGGCAGCAAAAAACCCGCAACTATGCCAAGCGCCAGTTGACGTGGATTCGCAACCAGTGCGTGGATGCCGAGAAAATTGTTGTTTAGTCTCTTAAGAAGGCGTTAAGCGCGCGTAAAGAGTTCCAGTGGTTCAATGCGATGGAGCTCGCCTTGCTCTACCGTATTTTCTGGTATAGCCAGTTTCTTGATTGCGTTTGCAGCCTCTTCCGGTGAGAGGGCATCCGATAGTTTTGCGGTGTAGCGTTCTGTTCCAAGCGCTTTTTCTACATGCTCATAGAGATCATACGGCCCGCGATGGTTATGTGCGCTCATCCCTGTATCACGTGTGACGTAGAACGCAGCGGTGCGGCTATCGGGGTTTTCACCAAAGCTGAGCGCGATTTCTTTGCCGTTCACCTGCACAGTCATTTGGGCGTCAGGGAGATTGTGAGAGGCCTTCACCCCTTCGAAAACCGTTTGGATAGTGTCTGCCAAAATGCAGTGTTTTTCTGCTGTGGGTGCGGTGGTGATATCGTCCATTATGTGTGCTTGCTCAGTTGATTTTGGGCTTCTTTACTGCGTTTCTATTACAATATTATGACGGGTTGCTGGTTAATACGGTTTGCGCGTCTTTGGGTTGCGGTGGCGCAGGTGTCACAGGGCTTTGAATAGCGTCCTCGTTGGAGAAAGAAATCGCAGGGAGCTTTATTTGCGATAAGGCGGCTCCTATTTCCTTTAGGCCAGGGAAGGTCATTTCCTGCGCAATCTTTTGGCCCGGCAAGACAAACGTGCCATCGTGATGGGGGCGTGGGGTTTTTGTGTCGGTGTGGATGGGGGGAGCCTCTTTCTTTGGTTCCGGCTTTTGCGCAGACATAGCTGATAACTCTTGGATAGCGTGTTCTTGAAACTGCAAAAGTTGCTCTTGCTGTTTATTACCGATACGCCCTTTTTTATACACAGCCTCGCAAAGGGCTTGCAAAGCGGCTGTATCCACCTGCGTGATGGGGTGTTTATCGTAGGTCACTTTCCCGAGCTTTCCCGTCACGGTGAGCGCGCCATTATCCAGCAGCAATACCAAATCGCGCTTATGGGTTTGCAGATCACAGCCAATAAAAACGCCCCCAGAATCTGTAATCTCCGCATAATGGGTGAGCTGGACGGTGGGGGCCAAAGTGAAATGTTCATTGCGTGAGAAGGAGGTGATTCGGGTAAGTGCCGAGATAGGCTCAAAAATCACGTAACCACGCGGATTAAAAGGCACAAACTCGTCCTGCGGGAAACCTTTGTTCCAATGCTGCACAAAATAGCGCGTATCTTTATTGGTGCTTGCCATGCCTAGGTCCTTGCTTTGGGGGTAAGTTAGCAAAGCTCTATGACAGTTTTATGACGAAATAGAGCGGATTGGACGCCGTTCTTGATGTGTTTTGCTTGCTTTTTCGCTGCGGGCTAGCGATAAGGGAGGCATGACAAAGGCAAAACAGACTAAAAAGGCAGAAAAACCCACCCTCGCGACGGAAGCAATGACCGGCGCGGAGATGGTGATTCGCGCGCTGACCGATAACGAAACCGACGTGGTGTTTGGCTATCCGGGCGGGGCGGTGCTGCCGATTTACGATGCGCTGTTTAAGCAGAATAAATTGCGCCATATTTTGGTGCGCCATGAACAAGGCGCAGGCCATGCGGCGGAGGGCTATGCCCGCTCGACCGGCAAGGTGGGCGTGTTGCTGGTGACCTCTGGCCCCGGCGCGACCAACACGGTGACTGCGCTGACCGATGCGCTGCTGGATTCGATTCCGCTGGTATGCATCACGGGCCAAGTGCCGACGCATTTGATTGGTACGGATGCCTTCCAAGAGGCGGACGTGACGGGCATTACCCGCTCGTGCACCAAGCATAATTACCTTGTGAAGGACGTGAACGATATTCCGCGTATCCTGCATGAGGCGTTCCATGTCGCGCGTTCGGGCCGTCCGGGCCCCGTGCTGGTGGATATCCCTAAAGATTTGCAGAATGCAACGGGGCGCTATGTCGAGCGCAAGGCCGTTTCACGCCAGAGCTATAAGCCCGTGAAGAAGCCAAACCAAAAGGCAATCGAAGCCGCAGTGAAGCTGATGGAACGCGCCAAAAAGCCGGTCTTTTATGTCGGCGGCGGCGTGGTGAATGCGAACGCGTCCGATGCGCTGGTGAAATTGGTGCATATGACCGGATTCCCCTGCACGACCACGTTGATGGGCCTTGGCGCCTATCCGGGTAACGATAAGCAGTTCCTCGGCATGTTGGGCATGCATGGTTCGCTGGAAGCGAATATGGCGATGTCCGAATGCGACCTGCTGATCAATCTCGGCGCGCGTTTTGATGACCGTGTGACGGGGCGTTTGGACGCCTTCTCGCAAAACTCGCGCAAGATTCATGTCGATGTGGATGCGGCGAATATCAATAAGATTGTGCAGGTCGATGTGCCGATTTGCGGCGATGCGGGCGACGTTATCGAGATGATGACCGCGCTGTGGAAGAAGAACAAAGCCAAGCCACAAAAAGACGCGCTCGCCAAATGGTGGAAGCAGATTGACGGCTGGCGCGCGCGCGATAGCTTCCGCTACGAGCAAAAGGGCAAGATTATCAAGCCACAGCACGCGCTGCGCCGCATTAACGAGGCGGTGAAGGATCAGGATTTCTACGTCACGACCGATGTGGGCCAGCACCAAATGTGGGCGGCTCAGCATATTCTCTATAACAAGCCCAACCGTTGGATGACCTCCGGTGGTCTCGGCACGATGGGCTACGGCTTGCCCGCCGCGGTGGGCGTGGCGATTGCACACCCAGACAAGCCCGTCATCTGCGTGAGCGGTGAAGCGTCCATCATGATGAATATTCAGGAGCTCTCCACAGCCGTGCAGTATCGCCTGCCGGTGAAGTTGGTGATTTTGAATAACCAATATATGGGCATGGTGCGCCAGTGGCAGGAGATGTTCCACGGCTCGCGCTACTCCGAATCTTATATGGATGCGCTGCCCGATTTCGTCGCCTTGGCAGAAGCGTTCGGCCTCAAAGGTATTCGCTGCAAAGACCCAGCAAAGCTGGATGATTCCATTGCCGAAATGATGTCGCATCCTGGCCCCGTGGTCGCGGATATCTGGGTGGACCAAAACGAAAACGTCTATCCGATGATTCCCGCCGGTGCAGCCCATCACGACCTCGTCCTCGGCCCCGAAGAAGCCGACAGCGTGGTGCTGGATGTGAATAGGGTTTAAATTAGTGGTTAGTGGTCGGTTGCCAGTGGTCAGCCAGGCAAAAACTAAGAACGAAAAACGGAGAGCGGAATATGGGCGAAGCGAAGAAAAATTGGGATACGGTTTTAGGGAGCTATTACGGCGAATCTCATGAAGGGCGTGTTGTATTGAATGCAGAGGCAATGAACCATGCAAAAAACAGGCTAGGTCATTATTTTTCTCACGCGCAACGTACCGAATCGGTCTTTGTGTGGAAGCCTGAGGCTGGCGATACTATTACGGAATCTGGTCGCCCGTCTATTACCGCTAAAGGGAATGAAACCGTTTTCCTAAAGCGCTTAGGGAAAGGTCAGTATAAAGTTTATATTCCCAGCGGTTCTGATGGGCCATTGGATGAGGCTATTTTAGACGATAAATATGAGAAGGGCGTTCCGTCTAGTGCGGAGGATATTTTGGCGCAATTGCCACAAGGCGCGGCACTTACGGAAAGAAAACCCAAAGAACTCAAAATTGATATTTTGCATGAATGTATCACGCAACCCTCCATTATGCTCAATGCGCGCGGGGAGGGGAAGCACCAGACTTTAGAGATTGGTGATTCACTAAAATTTGAAGATGGTGAATGTTTGCCGTTGCCGAAAAAAGAATTAGATGTGGCATGGAATGTAACGCCCAAAGCAAGAGGGGTGGTTTGAGATGAACGAAGAAGTTTTAGATATTGTTTACGGCAAGATCGAGGTGAAAGAGGCGGAAGAGCGTCATATTCTCGTGTTGCTGGTGGATAACGAATTTGGCGTGCTTAACCGTGTGATTGGGCTGTTTTCAGCGCGCGGCTATAATATCGACGCGCTGACCGTGGCCGAGGTGGATGAGAAGAAGCATCGCTCGCGCATCACCATTGCTACACGCGGCTCTGAGAGCGTGATTGAGCATATTATGAACCTGCTGGAGCGTATGGTTCCGGTGCATAAGGTGCATGATTTGACCGTCGAAGGTGCACATGTCGAGCGTGAACTGGCCTTGGTGAAGGTCGCAGGCGAAGGCGATGACCGTGTGGAAGCGCTGCGTATCGCCGATATTTTCCGAGCGAAGGCGGTGGATACCACGACCGAATCCTTCATTTTTGAACTGACCGGCACGACCGCTAAGATTGATGCGTTTGTGGAGCTGATGCGCCCGCTCGGTTTGGTCGAGATTTCCCGCACCGGCGCTACCGCAATGGCTAGAGGCCGTAAAGGCCTCTAAGGTGTTAGATATTAGATATTAGATTTTAGATGTAAGGTGGAGATTAAAGCGCATAGGGAATTGAAGGTTTGGCAAAAATCGTTGGACCTGGTTGATTTGGTGTATGCACTTACCAAAACCTTCCCCAAAGATGAGCAATATGCGCTTAGTCAGCAACTGAGACGTTGCGCTGTTTCTGTTCCTTCGAATATTGCAGAGGGGAATGCGCGCAATAGCACGAAGGAATATTTGCAGTTTATTTCTATTGCGCGCGGCTCTTTAGCAGAGCTGGATACCCAGTTAATCATTGCGTTTCGCGCAAAATACATTAATCAGAACAAGTTGAATGAACTAGAGAGTATGATTGCAGAGATTGGCCGCATGTTGGCTGGGATGAAAAAATCCCTTACATCTTAAATCTCACATCTTACATCTCATAATTAAGGAGAACGTTATGCAAGTTTATTACGATAAGGATTGTGACCAGAGCATCATCAAAGGCAAGAAGGTAACCATCCTTGGTTATGGCTCTCAGGGCCACGCCCATGCCCTCAACCTGAAAGATAGCGGCATTGAAGGCATTACCATCGGCTTGCGTGAAGGTTCTAAAAGCTGGGCGAAAGCGCAAAATGCAGGTTTTAAAGTTGCGACCCCAGAAGAAGCGGTAAAAGACGCGGACGTGATTATGGTCCTCGCGCCGGATGAAAATCAGGCAGAGATCTATAGCGGCGTTGTTGAGAATATCAAAGAAGGCGCGGCGCTGGCATTTGCGCATGGCTTCAACGTACATTTCGATTTCATCAAGCCACGCCCAGACATGGATGTGTTCATGTGCGCGCCGAAAGGCCCTGGCCACACCGTGCGCGGTGAATATGTAAAAGGTGGCGGCGTGCCATGCCTCATCGCGATTGCGCAAGACGCAACCGGCAAAGCCAAAGAAATTGCTCTGTCTTACGCTTCGGGCGTAGGCGGTGGCCGTTCGGGCATCATCGAGACGACCTTCAAAGACGAGTGCGAAACCGACCTGTTTGGTGAGCAAGCGGTACTTTGCGGCGGTATCTCTGCACTGATTAAAGCAGGTTTCGAGACGCTGACCGAAGCGGGTTACCCAGAAGAAATGGCCTATTTCGAGTGCTTGCATGAGACGAAACTTATCGTAGACCTGCTCTATGAAGGTGGTCTGGCGAATATGCGTTACTCTATCTCGAACACCGCAGAATATGGTGACTATGTGACCGGCCCACGCATCGTGACTGCCGAGACCAAAGCCGAAATGAAGCGCGTGCTGGAAGATATCCAGTCTGGCAAATTCGCGCGTGAGTTCATCGCAGACCGTGCGACCCAAGGCGCACACAAGCTGGAAGCTACCCGTGAGTCTGAAGCCGCGCATCCTATCGAGAAGGTAGGCGAGAAGCTGCGTTCTATGATGCCATGGATTGCGAAAAACAAGCTGGTGGATGCCGCGTAAGGGCTACATAGCGTTCGTTGGTGCGGCGTCGTGTTTTGCGTTGCCGCTCGCGGCGGTGAGTGGGCCTCCTATGGCAAAGACCGTGCAGCAAGATTGTCTCGCTACAGGCGGAACATGGCAGGATGTGCCGGAGTATTGCAAAGGCAATCGCGATGGTTGGGATGAAGCGCTTACGCAGAAATGTTTTTCTCTCATTCAGTATCAAGGCGCATGTGCGTGTCCAGAGGGAACGGTATTCTCGCTGGGTACGGATGCGATAGCCCCCGGTGAGTCAGCGCCTCAGCCAGCAGGATGTATCGATGAAAACTAAATGTCTTATAGCGATTATGGCGTTATTGCTGCCGCAAACGGCGCTCGCGCTTTCCTGTGTGAATCCAGCGATGATGCCGGAAAAACCGATTCGGTTTGTGGGCACGATGCAGCAAGTACAGGCGACCAATAAGGACGGACAGGGCTGTCTGTTTCGCTATATGCTGAATGTGAAAGAGGTGCTGCAGGGCGATGTGAAGGCAGGCGATGTCTTGAGGGTGCATCAGAAACATTGGATATGCCCTGCGGATACCGAGCTGGTGATGGAGCCGAAAACGTATGCGCTTTATCCGGCGGATGAGGAAAATATCTATCAGGTGGGTATGTGCGATGGCATCTATTATACCCCCAAAACCACGAAGGAAATGAAATGACCGATAACCGTA
>CAYFFN010000064.1:0-9661 GCA_964342335.1 uncultured Azospirillaceae bacterium | reverse complement strand
CGCGGCCACGCATCACGCCAAAACGCGGGCGAATCTCATCGCGGAACTTCCACTGAATATGATACAAATTCATCGGCAGTTGTTTGGCGCTCTTCACATTCTTACGGAAAATATCCGTAATCACTTCTTCGTTCGTCGGGCCATAAATGAGGGTGCGGTCGTGACGGTCCGTCACTTTGAGCGTCTCTTTGCCGTAACTGCCGCGGCCAGATTCCTGCCATAATTCTTCGGGTTGCATGGTCGGCATAAGCAGCTCGATACCACCCGCTTTGTTCATTTCTTCACGAACAATATTCTCGACCTTGCGGAGCACGCGCAACCCCAACGGCAACCAGTTATAAATACCGGCTTGCAATTGACGAATCATCCCAGATCGTAGCATGAGACGATGGGACGCAATTTGCGCCTCAGAGGGGTTTTCCTTAATCAGAGGAATCAATGTTTGGCTTACACGCATAGTAGCGGCACTATGCAGAGTGACCCTGCATTACGCAAGCGAAATTGCGCCACTCATTCACACCCATCGCCAACAGCATAAGGCTGTGATTTTATCTCTTTGCCATTAAAGGACATAACGCCGTTTCGCTCCACTTCCAGCACGCCCAAACCAATCTCACTTTCGGACAAATCACGACGCGCATCCGAACCACCATTATCCAAGTCCGGCGCAAAGGGCTCCATAGGGATATTAAGCCCCATCTGCACCTTATCAAACGCGCCTTCACCAAACGGATTGGGAGAAATATCCGCTGGCGCAACCGCCCAGCCATCCACGCTTTCGTTGGGTTTATACTCCACAGAGTCATCCGATTCGTAATCAGGAAGCTCCACACAGTCCTTTTTGCCCTCTTTGGTGCTATATATCTCAGCCTGCGCAGTGAATGGCAGGAAAAAGCATGCTATACAGGCGATTAGACGATTTTCCATCCACTCACCTCCACCATCCAATAAAGACCGCCCATTAACAGAGCGGAAATGACTGTCGCTGCTAAATAATGCTTTTTAAGGCTACGAGTCTCAGGCGCACCTGCATATCCCACCCCATCAGAGTCAGAAAGCTTTGGTGTTCCAATAGGAAGCACCATAAAGAACACCAGCCACCACGTCATCGCATAGGCCACAAACATCTGAGCAATCGTCATAAAATCGTCACAATTTTTGTTGATGAATAGGTTATACTATATGGGTGAGAAACTAGCAATTTTTAGGCCATGGCAGAAAAACAATATAGTCCCTATTATGGTATTCCGCAGGCGGCAGAGCGTGGCGGTCGCTTCGGTGCGACGGTTGGACTAATTGGCGCTATCGCCTCCTTTATTGTCGCGCCCACGCTTGCATTTGCATTACCCATGCCTCCCGTTCTAACTCCGCTCGCTGGCATGGTTGGTGGCTGGCTTACTGGCGGCGCTCTCTTTGGTGCCGCAAGCACCATTACCCATGTCGTTCCCGGCCTTTCTTATGCGCTTGGTGAGGACAAAGCACCGCCGGATCTCAAAGCGCAGCACGAGCGCTTACGCTCAGGGCAATATACCAACGTCACCGATAAAGACGATTTTCAGAAAATGCAGGATGGCATGGAGCAGACCAATAAACTTGCCAACAAAGAAGAACAGCGCCGCCTAATGCAGGAGGCGATTCGGAAATAATCACATTGTGTGAATATGGATAGAAAGCACAGGCTTTTTGCCTAACTCATTACGGAAATATTTCCGCAGAATCCCACGCAAGCGCTCATCAACACTCTTATTTTTCGCCCCCACTTTTTCGAGCGTATCGGCTAGGTCCTTCTTCATCTCTGCAATCATATCGGCATCTTCGCGGTCATCCAGACAACCCGGCGCAGAAATCTGCACCTCGCCTTTCACCTTGCCCTGCTTATCCGTCACCATGGACACAATACAACAACCATCGTCACGCAGCTTACGGCGAGTGCGGATAATCGTGCTATCCGCATCGATCATCGTTTTGCCGTCCATGGCCATATAGCCACTTTCAACCTGCCCGACAATCTTAGCGCTTCCCTCTTGCAGCGCGACAATCACCCCATTCTCGGGCTCCACCGCTTCTGGCACTTGCAGCTGTTTGGCCAGCTTCGCATGCTCATGGATGTGCCGCCACTCACCATGCACGGGCACGGCAATCTTCGGGCGCACCAATTGATACATACGCTCAAGCTCATTGCGGCACGGATGGCCGGATACGTGAATCATATAATCATCATCGCCAACAATCTCGATGCCTTGGCGAATCAGTTTGTTTTGCAGCCAATTAATCTTCGTCTCATTTCCCGGAATCACGCGGGACGAGAAAATCACCGTATCGCCCGGAGCCAAGCGAATGCCCGGATGTTCCTCACGTGCAATCTTGGTAAGCGCTGCGCGGGACTCACCCTGACAGCCCGTGCAAATGATAAGCACATCCTTACGCGCCAAATCCATCGCCTGCTTATCGTTGAGGAAGGTAGGAATATCCTGCAAATAGCCAGAATCCTGCGCCGCTTCGGTGATGCGCCAAAGTGACTTTCCTGCCAGCGCAATCGAGCGGCCAGCGTCTAACCCCGCATAAATAATCGACTCCAAGCGCGCAATATTAGAAGCAAAGGTCGTCACTACCGCACGTTGGTCGCATTGGCTGATAACATCTGCCAAATGCTTGCGCACATCCGATTCGGAACCGGACTCGCCCTCTTTCATCACATTGGTGGAGTCACACACCATAGCAAGCACGCCTTCATCACCATAACGGCTCAGCGTTTCCTCATCACTTGAGGGGCCCACCATCGGGTTGCTATCCAGCTTCCAGTCACCCGTATGCATAATCACACCTGCATCCGTGCGAATCGCGATGGCGTGCATTTCAGGGATAGAATGGGTAAGCGGAATCACTTCCATACTAAAGGGGCCAATCTCATAGCGCTCAGCCGGCGCCACTTCATGCACCTTCACGGATCCTTGCAGTCCCTCTTCTTTCAGCTTGTTTTTCAGCACCGCGTGGGTAAACGGCGTGGTATAAATCGGGCATTCAAACTCTCGCCATAGATACCCTACCGCTCCGACATGGTCTTCATGCGCATGCGTAATAACAAGGCCAATCAAATCCTCTTTAATCTCAGCGATAAAATCGATGTTCGGCACGACCACTTCTACGCCCGGAAGGTAATCATCCGCAAAGCCAATGCCACAATCCACCATCAACCATTTCCCACGGTAACGGTAGAGATTAAGGTTCATACCAATCTCATTTGACCCACCTAGTGGGACGAAGAGCGGCACCTCATTATAGGCGTTAAAATCGAACTTAGTTCTCATAGCTTACTATTATGCTGGTAAATCGCTACCAACCCCTCAATCGTCAAGTCTTGGTGAATTGCATCAATTGCCTCGCTCCACTTACCATACAGCGAAGCCAAACCGCCTGTCGCAATCACCTGTGTTATCTCTGCTCGCTCAGACTTTATCGCAGCGATGATACCATTGACCAGACCTAAATAGCCATAAAACACACCCGATTGCATCGCTTCTACTGTGTGCGTGCCAACCACCTTTGCAGGCTTCTGTATGGCAACACTCGGTAGTTTAGCGGCAGCATGGTGCAATGCTTCCAAAGAGAGATTCACCCCAGGAGCAATTACGCCACCACAATAAGCCCCTTCTTCGTCAATCACATCAAAGGTTGTAGCCGTACCAAAATCCACCGCAACGCAAGCGGCATTTATTTTTTTATACGCCGCCACCGCATTCACCAACCGGTCCGCACCAATTTCTCCCGGACGTTCCAGCTTCACCTGCATTGGCACGTCTACATCCGCAGCCCCCACAATGAGCGGCATTGCATCAAAATAATTCTCAACACATTTACGCAAAGGAAATAGTGTATCTGGCACAACAGAAGAAATAATGGAGGCGCTTATAGACTTGGCGCCCCACTCGGTTTGCCGCAATAGTTGCAACAGCCACGCGCCATACTCATCCGCCGTGCGTCCCGCATCGGTGCGCATACGCCATTCCTTGAGCACTTTTCCGCCATCGCACACCGCGAACACACTGTGGGTATTCCCCACGTCAATAGCGAGCAGCATCCTAGCCTTCCTTCCGGAAGAAAACGTCACCGGCGCTGACAGACTGCATCGCACCGGAGGAATCCTCAATCAGCAAGCGACCAAACGCATCTATTGAGTCAAAACGTCCCTTAATGATGTCTTTACCCACATGCGCTTCAATCGGCTCATTGATACCATATGCGGCTTCCGTCCAATCGTCTTTGAGCGCCTCAAAGCCGTTGGCAATCCACGCATCATAACGATGAATGAAGTTATAAACGAAACGCGAGAGTACAATCTTCGCACTGATAATCTCAACACCGGACTCTTTCAAACAGGTGGCAGGAAACAAGGTTTCTTCAGGGTAAGAATCGATATTCACACCAACGCCAACAACGACCCATTGGCGGTCCGAGCCATCTTCTTCCAATGTGGTGAAAGATTCCAGTAACACCCCACAAAGCTTTTTGCCATTCAGCAACACATCATTCGGCCATTTACACTGAATCTTATACTCATCCGATACAATCGGTTTGAGTGTATCCGCCACTGCAAGGGCTGCTGCAAAAGAAAGTTGTGCACAGCTGGGCATATCGCAATCAGGACTAAGTAATATAGAAGTGAACAAATTACCGTCGAGCGATTCCCAATGGCGCCCTAGCCGCCCTTTGCCATTCGTTTGCGCGCGTGCCCAAATCACCGCGCCATGCGTTGCACCGCCGCCCGCCAAACGCTTGGCTTCGTCATTGGTGCTGTCCAACACATCATACGATAAGAGATGGTAATCGTGTATCAGCGAATCATCAGATTGGTTCATGGACTCAATGTAGCGCCAAAGAGGCCCGAAGTGCAACCTCCATCACAGGAGTTGGCAGCAAGAAGAAGAAACACGTCACGACAGCGCACACAATAAGCACCGCACGCATTGCTATACTTACTTCCGAATCGAATGCAGGCTGTTCTTCATCAAAATACATAATCTTCACAATTTTGATGTAGTAGAACGCGCCAATTACCGAGGTAAGCACGCCAATAACGGCTAGCACAAACAGACCAGATTCGATAGCAGCCAAGAATATCATCATTTTACCAAAGAAGCCTGCCAACGGCGGAATACCCGCCATGGAAAACATCATAATGGAAACAAACAAAGCGGCCATCGGGCATGTTTTAGAAAGCCCTGCCAATTCCGAAATATCTTCGATTTGCTTACCTTTGCGCTTCATAAGCAGCACAAACGCAAACATGCCAACACTCATAAAGATATACAGAATGAAATAGACAAACATCGCTTGCGCGCCAGATTCGCTACCAGCGGCAACGGCAACCAAGAGATAGCCCACATGGCCAATGGAGCTGTACGCCAATAGACGCTTGATATTCGTCTGCATCATTGCACCTAATGCCCCTACCAGCATCGAAGCAATGGATACAAAGATAATGATCTGTTGCCACTCAATAATCAGAGCTTCAAATGGGTGATGCAACAAACGAAGCAACATCGCAATCGCAGCAATTTTAGGTACCACCGCAAAGAATGCCGTCACAGGTGTTGGCGCACCTTGATACACATCCGGCGTCCACATATGAAACGGCACGGCGGATATTTTGAAGCAAATTGCTACCAATACAAAAACCAGACCAATAACCAAGCCAGGTGAGAAACGCTCTTGAGTTTCTAGCAAATCACCCAACGCCACAAAATCCACCGAACCAGCAAACCCGTAGACCAAAGATATGCCAAACAGCAGCATGCATGAGCCAAGCGCCCCCAGCACGAAATATTTCAGCCCTGCTTCAGATGAGCGTTTGTTATCACGATCAAAAGCCGCCATCACATAAAGCGACAGACTTGCCAGCTCAACGCCCATATAGAGCGTCATGAAGTTCTGTGCGGACACCATAAAGCACATCCCCACCACCGAAAGCATCATAAGGATGGGATATTCAAACCGGCGTGTAGCAGGACGCTTCAACCAGTCAAGACTCAAAACGGAAGTGAGTATCGCACCAAGAAACACAAGTCCTTTACTATATTGTGTGAACACATCTACGCGCACAAGGCCATCGAAATAATGCAAACCGGAAACAGGTTCGGTCGTGAAAACACCGACCAGACAAATCGCAAATACGAGCATGGTCGAATAGAGGATAGTTTCGCAGGCATCTTCTCCACGCACCGCACCGTACAGCAACAAGAGCAGAGCAGAGATAAGCAGCAATAGCTCTGTATTGATGGCCCAAAGCGAATTTAATAGTGACGCATCCATCAATGGGCCTCCGTCTCGGATGTTACAGTTTTTTCATGTGGCTCTTCAGCCGCGTCCACGCTTTCTATTTCTGAAGCATTGAGACCACACTCATTTTCTGGCACTCCTTCGCCACATGAGAGCATTTCCAGCACAGGCGTTGGCTCAGCCCCTGCTTGAATCACCAAATGATCCACCGATGCAGAAATAGCCGTGAAGACGGGCTTGGGATATACCCCCATCACCAACACCAATACCGCGATAGGTATCAGAATCAGCTTCTCTCGAATCGAAATATCGGTCAGCTTCTTAAGATCATTTTTTGTCAGCTCACCAAACATCACACGGCGATAGAGCCACAGCATGTAAGCCGCGCCAAGAATCAGCCCCGTCGCGGCCAAGCCTGCAAAGGTCTGACTCACACTAAAGATCCCCATCAGCACCAAAATCTCACCGATAAAACCGGACGTACCCGGCAGGCCAACCGATGCCATCGTGAAGAACAAAAACAGTGCCGCAAAGCGTGGCATGTTATGCACTAGGCCGCCATAGCGATCGATTTCTTTCGTATGCAAACGGTCATAGAGCACGCCTACGCAAAGGAACAATGCGCCAGATACCAATCCATGGCTAATCATCTGCACAATGGCGCCTTCAATCCCTTGCTTGTTCAGCGCGAAGATACCCAGTGTCACAAAGCCCATATGTGCGACGGATGAATAGGCAATCAGCTTTTTCATATCCTCTTGCACGAGCGCGATGAAGGAGGTGTAAATCACTGCGACCACACTCAGCACAAAGATAAACTCTGCGAAATACTGGCTCGCCTCAGGCAGCATCGGCAATGAGAAACGCAGGAAGCCATACGCACCCATCTTCAAAAGCACGCCAGCAAGAATCACCGAGCCCGCAGTAGGCGCTTGCACGTGTGCATCTGGCAACCATGTATGCACTGGCCACATCGGCACCTTCACAGCAAACGAAGCAAATAAGGCAAGCCACAACCATTGTTGGATTCCTAGCCCCAATGTTGGCGCACGTTCCATCAAATCAGGAATATATAGCGTATCAAACGTGAAATAGAGATACAGCAAGGCGAGCAAGAACAGAACCGAGCCCAGCAATGTATAAAGGAAAAACTTATAGGCCGCGTAAATACGGTTCGCGCCGCCCCACACACCAATGATGATATACATCGGAATCAGCATACCTTCGAAGAAGATGTAGAACACCAAACCGTCCAATGCGCAGAACACCCCAATCACGAAAGATTCAAGCAGCAGGAATGCAATCATAAATTCGCGCACGCGCTTAGTGATAGCCGTCCAGCTACATAGGATACAGAACGGCATCAGCAACGTGGTGAGCAGCACCATAAAGAGTGAGATACCGTCAATCCCCACATGGTAGCCAATATTCAAGCTTTTAAACCAATCCACATGCTCAACGAATTGATACTCCGCCGTCCCAGTCTCGAAGCGGAACCAAAGGCTCAGTGACATCAAGAAGGTGACAATCGTCGTCCAGAGCGCAACATAGCGTGCATTTTCTTTCGACTCTTCATTATCCTTCACGAGAAAGAACAACACCGCCGCACCAATCAGCGGCAAAAGAATCAACGTCGTCAATATAGGAAGACTCATCATAGCGCACCTCCAATCACCACTAAGGCAATCCAGCTAACGACAGCAACTAAGCCAACAATCATCGCGAAAGCGTAATGGTAGATGAGGCCGGTTTGAAGTCGGCTAGTGAAGGCCGCAAAATACTGGCTAGCCTTCGCTACCCCATCAGGCCCAAAGCCGTCCACGGTTTTTTGATCTCCCCATTTCCAGAAGAAGAGCCCTTTTGCAATCGCGCCCTTAACAAACACGGCATTATACAATTCATCAAAATACCACTTATTAAGCAGGAACTTATAAACAGGAGCAAAACGTTCTGCCACCTTGCCCGGAATATCTGTGAATTTACCATAGATGGTAATTGCAAGAGCAATGCCTGCCAGCGCAACCAGAATCGGCAACCAAATCACCCATGTCGGCACATGGTGTGCAGCTTCAAGTGTATTATTTTCTGCACGCACGAAAATCGCATCTCCCCAGAAATGACCGTGAGGGTCCACCATACCGAAAATTTTATAGCCAATCACACCCGAGAATAACGCACCTAGTGCGAGCAGGATGAGTGGCGCCAACATAACCGGTGGTGACTCGTGGATATGACTCATCACTTCCGCAGAAGCGCGTGGCTTACCATGGAATGTCATCCATAGGAGACGCCAAGAATAGAACGCCGTAAGCACAGCAGCAGCAATACCCAACCAGAAGGCAATTTGCCCCTGCATCGTGTGATCCGCAAACGCGGCCTCAAGAATAATATCTTTAGAGTAGAACCCAGCAAACCACGGAAGCCCTGCGAGCGCCAAAGAGCCCAGCGTCATATACGCATAGGTGTACGGAATCTTCTTCCAAATCCCACCCATATTGCGCATATCTTGTTCATCCGACATGGCGTGAATCACAGAGCCAGCACCTAGGAAGAGAAGCGCCTTAAAGAAGGCATGAGTCATGAGATGGAAGATGGCCGCACCATAAGCCGATACACCGCACGCAAAGAACATATAGCCCAGCTGCGAACACGTAGAATAGGCAATGACGCGCTTAATATCGTTCTGCACCATGCCCACGGTTGCGGCAAAGAACGCAGTAAACGCCCCAACCAAGGTGATAACAAACAATGCGTTTGGCGCAAATTCAAGCATCGGAGAAATACGTGCGCACATAAACACACCCGCGGTCACCATCGTCGCCGCGTGAATCAATGCAGATACAGGCGTTGGCCCTTCCATCGCATCTGGCAGCCATGTATGCAACAGCAACTGCGCCGATTTACCCATCGCACCAATAAAGAGGAGAATACAAATCGTATCCATAATCGGCAGCGATGCGCCCCAGAAGTTAGCCATCACATTATGGAATTGTGGTGCTTGCGCGAAGACTTCATCAAACTGCACGGTACCAAACACCATATAAACAGCGGCAATACCCAGCGCAAAACCAAAGTCACCCACGCGGTTCACGATAAACGCCTTCATAGACGCCGCATTGGCAGAGTCTTTCTTAAACCAGAAACCAATCAACAGGTAGGAACATAGGCCCACCGCCTCCCAGCCGAAGAAGAGCTGTATAAAGTTATCAGCAGTTACCAACATCAACATGCCAAACGTAAAGAGCGAGAGATAGCACATGAAGCGCGGCTTATGCGCATCATGGCTCATATAGCCGATAGAATAAATATGCACGACGGTAGACACCCATGTGACCACCACCAACATCACCGCAGTGAGTTGGTCTACTTTAAGCGCCCAATTAAG
>CAYFFN010000063.1:0-9661 GCA_964342335.1 uncultured Azospirillaceae bacterium | reverse complement strand
ATGCGCAGGGCACATTCTACGGTTTCGCGGTCAAAGTCGTAATTTGCATCGAAATCTGTGTTGCTGCCGGCGTCGGCGCAGCGGTCGCTGCGTCCCGCAATCACCTTGCCGCGCCCCGGCATGCCATCGTCGATCTTATCATCGATATTCCATGCTTCGAGTGGAGTTAAGACGGCACCGCTAGTGTCCGATGCTGCGGTTTCTGCGCCGAAGGAGAGGTGCATACCATACGGTAAATCAAACTGAATGGTGATGCTTCCATCGGGCATCCAATAGCTCGCGCTCCAGCCTGCATTGCTCACGGCGGACTCTGGCACATTCTCGCCAAGTACGGAATGTTTGTCGCTACCCGAGCCGGTGATGCCGGTAAACTCGCCTTCGACTAAACCTGAATTTTGCAAATGTTCCCAAAAGCGGTAGCGCTCATAGCGCTCGCTTACACTATCTTGAAAGACGCGGTCACCATCGCCGTTACAGGTTTCGGTGCCTGTGCCGACATCGGCCGCTGGGTCAACACAGCTACCATCCGAACCGGACGTATCCGCATGCCCCCAAAAGGCAGTGGCGTTCGTCATATCGCCGGGAATGGCAAAATATTTATCGCGGAAAGTTTGAATAGCAGTGTTGTAGCGCTCGTGTTCCACGGCAACGCTGCGAATCTCAGATGCACGGATCAGGTCTCGGCCAATCAGCACGCCTGCTACAAGCAAGCCAATGATGACCAAAGCGATGGAAAGTTCTACGAGTGAAAAAGCTTTAGTCATCCGTATCTAGAAGCCCATGATTTGGATGAAGTGGCAGCTGGTAGTCGTTTCATTGAGGGCGTATTCAGCGGAGGATGCCGTTGTGGAATCGGCGCAGTTAGTATGGCCGTTAGTTAATACTTTGCCTAAGCCAGGCCTGCCATCGTCAAGTTTTGTGTCGATGTTCCATATCTCTTCCGCATTAAAAATAGAGGAAATAGGTAAGTTGTTAGTGGTAGGGTCGGTTCCAAACCGCAGCAGGTGAGCATCCACTGTAGAGGGGTAGTACGTAGCTTGCAGGCTTGTAATATAGACTATGCTAAATGCGCTATCGCCTATCTTTCCGCGCGGTACATTCTCACCGATTACGCCATCCAAGTTGCCCAGTGCCCCTGCGACGCCTGTATAGCTGCCTTCCATCAGGCTGGCATTGGCCAGATGGTTCCAAAACATAAAGATCTCACCTTCAACGGAGGCGCCACTGCCGGTATCCACAAACCCGTCTCCATTTCCATTACAGGTATCGCCATCGGTAACGGTGGCGTCTGAGCAGAGGGTGCTGTTATCGCCCCAGAATTTGATGGCATTGTCCATATCTCCGGGAATGGCGAAATACTTATCTTTAAAGGTGTAGATTGCAGTGGTGATGGTTGCCGCTTGTGTGGGCACGCTGCGCAGCTCGGCCGCGCGGATCAGGCTTTGGCCAGCCAAAATGCCGCCCGTGAGCAGGCCAAGTATGACCAACACGATGGAAAGTTCCACCAGTGAAAAGCCTTTATTCATGCACACAATTCCCATTTCAGGGAATAAAATACCATGAAATGCCTTAAGGTTATCTTAAAAAATGCGAAAAAGTGCAATTTAAGCGCAGGTATCCGGAAAGAGTTGCGATTCTATCCAGTTGATTTGGTCGCGCAGGCGTAATTTCTCTTTTTTCAGGCGCGCGATGCGCAGCTGATCCAGCCCGCGCTGGGCCAATTTGATGGTCTCATCTAACATGCGGTGTTCTTCCCGCAATTGTTCGAGGCGCTTCTCCAGCGTCAACTCTTCATCCATGCCACTATCTCAATCGTTTTTAAACAGGGCAGCAGGATACCATAAAATTGCTGCGCTAGCTAATAGAAAAACAAGGGCGAGCGTGCCTAAATTGCACGCATTTCCCACAAAATGCACAAAGGTCTGAAAAACTAGTTATTCACACTTGACTTCGATTTCATTTGCAATAAAAGGAGCGGTTTGCTTTAATGCGGGTATTGGCAGTATAGCCATCGCTCGGCGACTACATTAGCAGGTTAGTACCTGAGCGTTGCAGTGCGTAGCACATGGTTCAATGCAAGCAGAGAGGACATATTATGTCACTACACACCCATATCGACATGTTAGAGAAGAAGCACATCAAGCTGGAAAGCGACTTGGAGATGGAAGTCCATCGCCCAATGCCGGATTTTAGCGCGGTGCAGAAGCTGAAAAAACAAAAGCTCATGATTAAAGAGGAGCTTTCACGTCTATGGGGCGCACAGAGAAGTCTGGAAGAAGGCACGAGCTCGGCCTAGAGATAGACACAGAATACCAGCGTAATGCTGGCTAAAACGGGCTGCGTATCGTAGCCCAAGTAACGAAGCCCCCGACCAGTTGCGAAAGCACGCCGGGGGCTTTCTTTATTGTACACTCGCGTTAGCTCGCTATTTCTCCTGCTACGGCCTACTGGCCTGCGCAATGAGCTTAACGCCTTCGGCGACTAAAGGCGCGGTCTACTGACCGCGTTCATGTTCCTTACAATATTCTATTGCGTCCTTGGGCTTGTCTAGCTGGCCAATGGCTTGAAGCTTGCGCGGCTGCACCTATATCTCCGATGGATACCAAAGGAGAGCCTCATGAAGTTATACAGCTATGACCATTGCCCCTTCTGCGTGAAAGCGCGCATGATATTTGGGCTCAAAAACGTGCCAGTCGAGGTGGTGACCTTGCTGAATGACGATGAGGAAAATCCGATTCGTATGGTGGGCGCGAAGATGCTGCCGATTTTGGAAAAAGAAGATGGCTCTCACATGGGGGAGAGCATGGATATTGTGCATTACATTGATGCGCAATATGGCGAGGGCAAGCTGCTGAGCGAAGGGGCGAAGCCGCAATGGGAGAAATGGGTGAGTGAGACGTTCCCCGTTGCTCTACCGCTTTATCTCGCAGTGAACGGCATGGCGCCGTTTGAAGAGTTTGCTACTACCGCCTCTCGTGCCTATTACACGCGTAAGAAAGAGGCGAATGGGGCCTTTGGCGATGCGTTTACCCATCGTGATGCGCATGTGCAGGCAATCAATGAACAGTTAACCAAGCTGGAGCCGTTGTTGGATGGGCAGGCGGATCCGTCCGCGGCGCTGGATGAAGCTGACATACATCTCTATGCCTTGCTGCGTGGGCTGACCATTATTAAGGGGCTAGAATTCCCTCCACATGTGCTGGCATATATCCGTACGATGGAAACGCGCTCAGGCGTTCCGACGCTGTTCGATATAGCGGGTTAAGAGTGCATTAGCGCTCCATTGGCCTGCGCCGTGGATAAGCAGGCCAACGAGTATTATACCCCAATAATAATGCTGTACGTGATCCAAATAGGTGAACTGGATCACTGCGGTCATAACCAATAAAGGAAGGCTGGCGACGCGTGTCGCCAGCCCCAACCACAAAAACACGGGTAGGGTAAGTTCAAAGAGCGTGGCTGAGAGCGCCGCGAGGTAGGGGGAGAGAAGCGGCACACTATATTCCTCCTCGAACAAAAAGACCGTGGTTTCGAAATCGTCTATTTTGGTGAGCCCTGATACAAAGAAGACATACCCAATCCAAATACGCAGAAAAAGCCACCATGCAGGTTCTGCCAATGTGATATATCGGATGGTTTTGTGATAAAGCGCGTGTAAGCACATGGGCTACTCCTTGTATTGTTCGTCTAAACATCGTATTCGGGTGGGGGCACTAAACGGTTACATTTATGAACGCCAAAATGCAGAATCCCAACGAAGCGCGGCTCAAGCCCTTGTTTGAGGCGAGCTTGACTGGCGACGGCCGCGCATTGGAACAGCTGCTTAAAGCCGTGAGCGAGTTGGCGCGCAAATTTGTGGCCCGCAAAACCGGCGGCCATAGCGATGGGGAGGAAGTCGTGCAGGAGATACTCATCTCGGTGCATAAGGCGCTGCCGACCTATGACCCAGCTCGAAAATGTATGCCGTGGCTCGCGGCGATCATGCATTACCGAATGAGCGATTGGTTGCGCAAACAATACCGTCCAGGCGAGCGCGATGCCGTGCCGTTGGAGGAGGTGGAATTTTTCTTAGAGGGGGATGTAACCACTTCTCCCTTAGAATACGAATATATTACCAAGGCGGTTGCAGGATTGCCCGAAAAACAGCAGGCGGTGCTGCATGCAATGTACCGCGAGGAGTTGACCGTGAAAGAGGCGAGCGCCAAGCTGGGCATGAGTGTTTCTGCGGTGAAGGTAACGGCGCATCGCGCCTATAAACGATTGCGAGAGGAGCTAAAGGAAGCGTGAAGACAGACGATTTGATAGCCCAATTGGCTCAAGATACGACGCCACGCGTGCGTCAAAGTTTTGCACGCCATATGGCGAGTATGCTGCTCTTGGTTGCGGGCAATATTGCGCTGATGCTGAGTATCCACGGTGTGCGCGAGGATATCGCAGCGCGCCTTAGCGAACCGGTGTTTCTTGTTGAGCTCTCGATCAATGCGTTACTGATTCTTGTGCTCAGTTATTTGGCGGTGAGCAAACAATTCCCCGGCCGCACTATAGCGATTCCGTATCGCTATCTCGTTGGTGCCCTGCTGTTTGGGTATAGTTTGGTGGTGTTTAATGCGGCATTTTTGGGTGGCGTGAGCATGGCCGAGGCATCCCACGGCCACACATTTGAATGTACATTATGCATCCTCTCTTTTGCGGTGCTGCCACTGGCATGGCTACTCTATGTGAGCCGAAAGCTCGCAGTGACGAATCCTGCTATTGCCGGAGCGATGGCAAGCCTTTTTGCCCTTTCGGTTGGCTCGCTCGGTGTGCGCTTGGTGGAGCAAGATATTGATAATGTCACGCTTATCCTTTGGCATTATATCCCTGTAATTGTGCTGAGTTTTGGCGGAATTTGGTTGGGCAAAAAACTTTTCCGCTGGTGATGTAACCAAAGCAAAAAGCGGTGCGAATACCTTTGTGAGTTAGGTTAAAACTCATGTCAACAACCTCACATAGGAGAAGAGAATGAACAAGTTACTTATGTCAGCCGCGATGGCGGGTGTTATGTCTGCAAGCATGGTTGCCCCAGCGCACGCTGCTTCTGGCGATAAAGAAAAATGCTATGGCATTGCCAAAGCGGGCGAGAATGCCTGTGCCTCTGCGGATGGTGCACATAGCTGTGCAGGCCATGCAACCAAAGACAATGATCCAAACGAATGGAAGTATGTAGCGAAGGGCACCTGTGAAGAAATGGGCGGAATGCTCACGGCAGGAGCAAATAGCTGCGAAGGTAAAAACAGCTGTGAAGGCAAGAATAGCTGTGAAGGTAAAAACAGCTGTAACCACTAAGAAAAGGTGGGGGCGGTCGCACCGCCCCCTCTCTTAAACATTGCTCCTGCTCCGCACTACTGTGCTACGCAATGAGCCTAAGCGCTTCGCGCACTAAAGGTTGGCCTACTGGCCAATAGGATTACTAGCGATACATATGATGCAACCACTCTCACAAGATTCGCTCGGATTTGGCGTCGGCCTGCGTCGGCCGCATTACGATACGTTCCTGAAGGAGCGTCCTCAAAGCATTGAATGGCTGGAGATTATCTCCGAGAATTTTATGAAGGCGCATCGCGGCTATTGGGAGCTGCTTGCCGATTTGCGCCATGATTACCCGTTTGTAATGCATGGCGTATCGATGTCGATTGGTTCGACCGATCCACTCAATACGTATTATCTGGATGCGCTTAAAAAGCTGGCCGATTTTATTGAGGTGAGCTGGCTGAGTGACCATCTTTGCTATACCGGCGTGAACGGTGAGAATACGCATGACCTGCTGCCCATCCCCTACACAGAGGAGGCGCTGGCGCATCTTATCCCCCGCATTCATCAGGTGCAGGAGCATCTAGGTCGCACGATGAGTTTTGAGAATGCGAGTAGCTATCTGGAGTTTGACGGCGAGGTGATGAGCGAACCGGAATTCTTCACCGAGTTACACAAAGCAACAGGCTGCGGCATTTTGTTGGATGTAAATAATGTGCATGTTTCCGCCACCAATCATGAGTGGGATGCGAAGGGCTACATCGATGCGATGCCGAGCGACGCGATTGTGCAATACCATCTTGCCGGCCATACCAACAAAGGCTCGCACCTGATTGATACGCATGATACGCTGGTGATCGATGAAGTCTGGGCGCTGTACGAATATACGCTCGCGCGCCATGGCATGCGCAGTAGCATGGTCGAGTGGGACGGGAATATCCCGCCCTTCACAGAGCTGGAGGCAGAGGTGAATAAAGCACGCACGCTGGCCAGCAAGACGCTAAAGGAGCAGGCCGCATGAGCTATGCGAAGCAACTCGCCTCTTTGCATGATGGCGTGCTAGCGCGCCGTGAAGACGTGCTCGATGAAATCAAAGACACACGTCCTGAGGCGTTTCCACCAACCGCGCGCCTTGCGGTCTATAGCCGGGGCTATTTTTTGCGCCTCGCTGAAATCACCTTGTCCGATTACCCCGCGACGATGGAGTTGCTTGGCAGTGAGCGTGCTGAGGCGCTTGCAGATGCGTATGTGCAGAAAACTCCTAGCCGCGTGTGGGATGCAAATGATTACAGCTTTGGCTTTGCAGCCTTTCTCGCAGAAGCGCTTCCAAAGGAAAAAGAGGTCATGGCGGTCGCGTTACTGGAGTCCGCTATTGCGCAAGCGTTCTGGGCACCGGACGATGCAGCACTCCCCGCAGAGGCGATGCCGCAATCGGAAGAGGCATTCGCTGCCTATCGCTTTACCCCGCGCGCTTCAGCGCAGCTTTGCCACTTGCCTGCAGAAGGAGAGGCGTTTATCGCTGCGTTTCGTGCAGGAGAGGTGCCCGCAGCCGTGAAAGAGGGCGAGCAGACGGTGCTGGTGCTGCGCCATGAACGCACGGTAGAACGCCATGTGCTAGAACCGATGGAAGCCACATTGCTAGGCGCGCTCTATGCGGGGACTCCCATAGGCGAAGCGGTGGAGGCGATTGCCGACCAAGAAGCGCTGCTCACACGCCTGCCAGACTATCTCAACCGATGGGTAAGTAACGGCTTTTTCGCCGAAAATTGACATAAAACCGTAATATCCTTCTGCTATTCTCTTCCTATGAAAGAAGAGACGCTACAGCACCTCAAAGACCTCCAAGCCAAACACCGCCTTGCCGCGCATATTTGGGAGGGTAATACGCTTGCCGATGCGGGGCGTGGCATTCGCATCCCGCAGGAAGATTCGCTTAAGTATTTGCAGGATATGTCTAGCGTCTATACGTATTTGGGAAGGGGGAAGCCCCCGACAACCCTTTCTATGACATTGCTCGCCCCTGAAGATGCGCATAGGGGAACAAAGCTTTATATGGTGGCGGATAATGAAACAGGACGCTTTGGTTATTTGTTTGATGTGAGCCAAACAGGGCAGCACCACCCCATCATCACAGAGATTGCGGATAGGGATTTATATACGGATTTCGATGCAACCAAGAAGAGGCCAAAGATGCCTTATATAATTAGAGCGCTTTATGAAAACGACCGTAGTTTTAATTTACCAGAAGAAGCGAATACACTCTTTTATGAAATGTTGGCAGGGGAAGAAGGTGCGCAGCATACGGAGCGTATGCTGGATGAGCTGGGCAGTACGCTAAAAGAGCGCAGTGACCATGTTGTAAATAGAGCAGCAGCGGATAATGAGATTTTGGTTGCCGCTGGCAAAGAGCATATTCAGGCGATTGTCGTGCCTGCGCATGATAACCCTCTATCGTTAAGTCCAGTGCAAACGGAGCAAAGCCAAGCCGATATTCTGCAATTGCAGGGTGCGTTGGTGGGGCTGAAGCATGTGAATGCGGGGATGGATTTTCCCGTGATGCTTTATTGCTCCAAGGGCGAGCGGAAAGGGCAGATTATCCCCATTGGTCAAGGCAAGGAAGAATTGCGCAGCAAAGCGCTAGAGGCGATTAAAAGCCTTCAGGGCGATGCTCCACAAATGATTAACCGTTATTTTGGCAGAGACGGCGGTTCAGACTGGATTGGTAAAGGCACCTTAGAGGAAGCGGCAGAGTTGCTCCATATCGATGTGACCAAGCCAATTGATGCGCAAACCCAGTGGCGAGACGCCACCGCTGGCCCGCGTGGCGGCGGCTGGGCGATAGGCGAAAAGTCGCAATAAAACCTTTTTATTCTGCGCCGTATTTATGACTCATCACATTGATAAAAATCAATAATTATACCTACATTTACACCCCCTTTATACATTTGAGCTCCTCTACGTCTCTCGCTTTTATACGGGGGGTGCCATAACGGTGACCATGACGAACTGAGAAAAGGAGGTTGTCATGAAAAAAGGATTAATGATTACATCTGTACTGGCATCGCTGGCACTGGCTGGCACGGTACAGGCCCGCACCGTGATTTACTCAGACGGCACAAGCGCCGATGCTCCGGTGTTCATCGTGGAGCAGGAATATGCAGCCCTTGGCGCAGACCCTGTCGCTACACAAGAGTCTAACGTGTTCTATACCAGCGGTGGTGTAGGCCAAGAGGAAGTGGCGCGTTTGGAAGCGAATGCCGAGCTGTATAATATGAAGCTGCTGGCGACCACCAAAGACGGTCAATATGTCTCTGACGTATTTGTGCAGGTGATGAACGCACAATCCGGCGAAATGGTGCTGGAGACGATTACTGAAGGCCCGATGCTCTATGTCGAACTGGAGCCGGGTAAGTATAAAGTCCGCGCGTGGTATGAGGGCGAAGCCCAAGACTCGACCATTACCATTGGCGAGAACACCAAGCTGCGCCAACTGCATATGCGCTGGGATAACCGCGCCTAAGCCTACGTGAATTTTTAGAGTTAACCATCTATCCCTACCTTAGTATTGCGTCGCTCCTTCGGGAGCGGCGTATCTTTTTATGTGGGGATTAGATGCTGTGATGGTTGCGGTCTTCGCTTATCCAGATGATGATGCTGGCGGCGATGAGGCTAAGCGCCAGATAGCCGCAGACCAGCGGAATCACCGTGCCGTTATAATGTTGGCCGATGAATGAGCCGATGCTAATTGCGATAATATTGGAGAAGCAGCCAATCACGGCGGCGGCGGTGCCCGCAATTTTGCCCATGGGCTCCAGCGCGAGCGCGTTGAGATTGCCGAACAGCAGCCCCACGCAAAACATCACACACATGCCAAACAGTACGAACATCCATAGCTGCACCTCCACAAACAGATGCGAGAGCAGGAACAGTGCCGAGAAGAACGCAACGCCCGCCAGCGCGCGCAGGCAGAGAAAGCGCATGCCTAGCCGTTCCACCAATCGCGAATTCAGGAAGGAAGAGGCGCACATGGCCAGCGCCTGCATACCAAAATACACGACGAAAAGCTCACCTGCGCCGAACAGCTCCTGAAAGATTTGCTGCGCTGAGCTGAGATAGGCAATCAGCGTGGCATACATGCAGCCGATGCAGAGCATATAAGCGCGGGTGCGCGGGTGCGCGAAGACGGTTTTGATGGCATGCGCCACATTGCCGAGGCGCAAGGGAACGCGCTTTTCTGGCGGCAGGCTTTCCTTCAGGCGCGCGCCGAGCCACACAAACAGAACCATAGCATAGATGATATAGAGCACGAAAATGGCATGCCAATTGGCGAAGAGCATAATCGCTTGGCCAATCGCAGGGGCGAGCACAGGAA
>CAYFFN010000062.1:0-9672 GCA_964342335.1 uncultured Azospirillaceae bacterium | reverse complement strand
GCCAGGTAAAGTGCTTGTGCGGCCTTGTTATGGACGTTCACTTCCAGATGCACCTTCTGCGCGCCCAATGCCTGCATATGGTTCGTCGCATCATGTAGCAATCGCTTTGCTATGCCTTGACGACGCGCTGACTCCACCACGCCCAATGCGAGCAGCTCACACTCCCCTGCGACCACCCAGCAAAAAACAAAACCCACGGGCTTTTCATCCTGCTCCGCAATCACGGCGATAATGTTATCACGCTCAAAGAAGCTGGCGAACTCTGTCACCCCCCAACCACGCGGAAAGCATGCGCTGTGCAAATCAGAAAGGATGAGACAATCGTCGAGGGATGCTGCTCTAAGCGTCATTTCGGTAAAGGGCGATGGTGTGCATCACCTTTGGGTAAAGCTGCGCATCGGAATGGTGGATTTTCTTCAGTCCCGCACGGGTTGCCAGCCCCTCAATGTAAGACGGGTTATGGCCAAAATAGCCCTTCTCGCTCACCAAACCAAAGTCAGATGTTTGGGTGTTGGGGTAGAAGGTGAACATCAGCACGCCCTTCTCCTTCAACAGGCGCTTAGCTCCTTCAAAAAAGGCGCTCAGGTCACCGCTATATTGCAGCGTGTTTATCGCGGTGATGATATCAATCGTCGCAGGCGTATCTTTTTGGAAATGCGCGGCCATTGTATCTTCCACCACGACATCGTACGGCTGCTTCTCGCGGTCATCGCGTTTGGCTACTAGCTTTTCTAGCATCGGGCGGCACAAATCTACGCCCGTGATATACTGCATGCGTTCGCGCAGACGCGCGCCAATCAACCCCGTGCCACAGCCTACATCCAGCAGGTGATAATCCACGCGGCGCTCGTCCAATTCGGCATTCAAATAATGCTCCACCAAATTTGGCCCATTATATTGGCCGACCTCTTGCCTATCATCGTAATGCGGGGCGAGCACCGTGAAATAATCCATCAGCATATTGGTGGGCATATATTTGGGGCGTTGGTCCGCAGGCACCAAATCTGGACGAATACGCGCGAGCATAAAGCGCGCCTCTTCGTAAGCAGGCTTAATTTGCAGCGCGCGCACCAGATGCTGGGCGGCCTTCTCTTTATTGCCTAGGTCAATATAGCAGCAGCCAAGGGCGTAATGGCTCGCAAGATGGTTCTTATCAAACCACAGCGCAATACGGAAACGGAACACCGCATCCTTCACTGCGCCGCGCATAACCATCATCTGGCCGACTTGGTAATTCGTCTCGGGGAGGTCTTTGAGCTTATCGGTCAGCCCATCCCACATCGAGCGGCCTGTATCCAGATTCACCCGTGCAGATTCTTTCAAATTCGCAAAGGTGAAACCTTGCGCATTATCATTATCGCTATTAGATTGGCCTTTATTGGAAAATCCCAGCATATTCCTCACCTGAACCGTTAGTAAGAGTGTAAAATGACCGCAAGCCAAACGCAAGCCACGAGTAGCATTGACCCCGAAGAAGTCGCACAATTTTCGCGCATTGCGGCAGAATGGTGGGACCCAAAGGGCAAATTCAAGCCGCTGCACGAAATCAACCCCGTGCGCATTGGCTATATTAAGCAACAAATCGCTCAGCATTTCGGCAAGGATGCGGATGCCATTCGCGCGCTCGAAGGGCTCTCCCTGCTCGATATTGGCTGCGGGGGCGGACTCATCTGCGAACCCATGCACCGCATGGGCGCAGATATCACTGGCATTGATGCCAGCGAGGAAAACATCAAAACCGCCCGCACCCACGCAGAGCAAGGCGGCTTAGAAATCGATTACCGTGCCACCACAGCCGAAGATTTGCTCACAACAGGCGCGCAATTTGATGTGGTGCTCGCGCTTGAGATTGTCGAGCATGTGGCCGATGCGGAGAGCTTTATCGCAAGCTGCGCGGGACTGGTCAAATCCGGCGGACTTCTCATTATGAGCACTATGAACCGCACCCCGCAATCCTACCTCAAAGCGATTATCGGCGCAGAATATGTGCTACGACTCCTGCCACGTGGCACCCATAGCTGGCAGAAATTCCTGCGCCCTGCTGAGATGCTCGAATCCATGCAGAGCGCTGGCCTCGCCCATGTGCATAGCACCGGCATGACGCTCAACCCATTCAAATGGCAATGGCGCTTAGATGAAAAAGACCTGCAGGTGAATTACCTGATGGTCGCGAAGAAATAGCTTAAGCGGCTTTTTTCTGGCTATTCTGCAGCGCAGCCACGCCAGGCAATTCCTTGCCTTCCAGCCACTCTAGGAATGCACCGCCCGCAGTAGAAACATAGCTCAACTGCTTGGTCAGGCCTGCATGGTTAAAGGCCGCGACCGTATCGCCGCCGCCTGCCACGCTTTTGAGCGTTCCTGCTTTTGTCGCACCTGCGACAATGCGCGCAAGCTGCAGGGTAGAGGCATCAAACGGGCTGGTTTCAAATGCACCGACAGGGCCATTCCACACCACCGTTTTACTCTCTAGCAGCGCTTGGGAGAGCGCTACCGCACTTTGCGGGCCAATATCCAGCATCATCCCACCTGCCGGAATCGCTTCCACAGGCACCACTTCTGCCGCGGCATGGGCGCGGAACTGGCGCGTCACCACCGCATCACTCGGCAGGAGAATCTCACAGCCGCAATTTTCCGCCGTTTTGAGGATGTTGCGTGCCGTATCGGCCAAATCCGTTTCACACAGCGATGCGCCTACATTAATACCTTGCGCATGCAGGAACGTATTCGCCATCGCACCGCCGATAATCAGCTTGTCCACCTTCTCGACTAAATTGCCGAGAAGCTCGAGCTTAGTAGATACTTTCGCACCGCCTACCACTGCCGTGAACGGGCGGGCGGGCTCTTCAAATAATTGGGTGAGGGTATTCACCTCTTCTTGCATCAATTTGCCCGCGGCGCTTGGCAAATGCTCGTTGATACCCACAATCGACGCATGGGCACGGTGCGAGCAGGAAAACGCATCATTCACGAATACATCGCCCAAACTGGCCAGTTTTTTGGCAAATTCGGCATCATTCCCCTCTTCTTCGGGGTGGAAGCGCAGGTTTTCCATCAAAATAATATCACCCGGCTTCGCATTCTCCACCGCAAGACGCGCAGTATTACCCACACAATCTGGGGCGAACCCTACGGGACGATCCCAGAGTGCTTCGGAGAGAATATCCACCAAAGGCGCGAGCGATGCGGAAAGGTCCACCTGCCCTTTCGGGCGGCCCAAATGCGAGAGAATCACGACCTTTGCGTGGCGCTCAATAAGGTTCTGCAAGGTCGGGATGGCGCGCTTAATACGGGCATCATCGCTCACGCGGCCTGCCTGCATCGGCACGTTCAGGTCCAACCGCACCAGCACGGTTTTCCCGTTCACATCCAGCATATCCATCGTCGGTAATGTCATGGCAATGTGTGTAACGCCTGTTTTCCTGCTTGGCAATGGCTTGTTTGCTGCACTCACTCTTGCCAATACCCAAAAAACGCACTACATAGCCTCATATGCAACAACCTGTAGAATATGGCCATCCCTGCCGCCTCTATCTTATCTCTCCTCCCACGGTCGAGAGTGCAGAAGCGTTTGCCGCTGCTTTGAGCGACGCGCTGAGTGGTGGCGATGTGGGCGCATTCCAGCTCCGCCTGAAAGATGCGAGTGAGGAATTGCTGCGCGAAACCGCGCGTGCATGTCAAAAAGTCTGCGCGGAGCATGAGGTGGCTTTTGTACTTAATGACCGCCCCGATATCGCCTTTGAGATAGGCGCGGACAGCGTGCATATGGGTCAAGAAGACTTAGAAAAAACCTCGCTTGAGGAAGTGCGCGAACTGGTCGGGCCAGAGATTGCCATTGGCGTGAGCTGCCACGATTCCAGCCATCTCGCCATGGACGCAGGCGATAGAGGCGCAGATTATGTGGCCTTCGGCGCGTTTTACGAAACCCAGTCCAAAGCCCCCGAGCAACTCGCCAAATACGGCACACCTACCGTCGATATTCTCGAATGGTGGAGCACCTATACCGTGCTGCCCTGCGTCGCGATTGGCGGCATGACCCCCGATAATTGCGCACCCATGGTCAAAGCCGGCGCCGATTTCATCGCCGCTATCACGGCAGTATGGAGCCATCCACAGGGCGCAAAAGCAGGCGTAACCGCGATGAACAAAGCCATTATCCAAGCTTTGAAAGAGAAAAAACTGGCCGATGACGCCAGCGCTGCCTAAGCACTAGACACTCCCCTCACTCGGCGTTATAACGCGCCCATGACTATCAAAATTGGCATTAACGGATTGGGACGCATTGGGCGCTGTGTATTGCGCGCGGTGAGTGAAGAGCAATATAACGACATTGAAGTGGTGGCCGTGAATGGCCCGGCGGAAAACGCCACCCACGCGCATTTGCTGCAATATGATTCGGTGCATGGGCGCTTCCCGCATCCTATCACGCATGACGATGAGACCATTGATATGGGCAAAGGTCCTATCAAAGTCTTCCATACCCGCAACCCAGAGGATATTCCGTGGGGTGATTTGGGCGTGGATGTGGTGCTGGAATGCACCGGCAAATTCAACACCGCGAAAGATTGCCAAACCCACCTCCAGCAGGGTGCAAAGAAGGTGCTCATTTCCGCACCGGCAAAAGATGAGTGCCCGACGATTGTCTATGGCGTGAACCATGACAGTATCGAAGATTGGCATGATGTGATCTCGGTCGGCTCTTGCACTACCAACTGTCTGGCGCCGATCACCAAAGTAATTAACGAGCAGTTTGGTATCGAGCGCGGTTACATGACCACGATTCACGCCTATACAGGCGACCAGAACATCGTCGATAGCAGCCATAGCGACATGCGTCGTGCGCGTGCGGCGGGCCTTTCTATGGTTCCCACCAAAACGGGTGCTGCCAAAGCGATTGGCCTCGTGCTCCCAGAGCTAGAAGGCAAACTCCATGGCACCGCGATTCGCGTGCCCACGCCAAACGTGTCTATGGTGGATTTGACTGTCGTGACCAAAGGTGCTGTTTCGAAAGATATCGTCAATGCCGCACTCATCGAAGCAGCCGCAGGCGAGCTGAAAGGTGTCATGACCACTAACGAGCTTCCCCTCGTCTCTATCGATTTCTGCCATAACCCTGCCAGCTCGATTGCCGACCTCACGCAAACCAGCGTGGTCGATGGCAACTTGCTGCATGTGGCGGCATGGTACGATAATGAGTGGGGCTTCTCGTGCCGCATGCTCGATATAGCACGTCTTTTTAGCGCATAAGCCTTCACAAACGCCTTATTACCCCTTATAATGCCCTTGTTACTTCGGTAACTATGGCAATAAATGGTCGTATGGAATAAGCGGATTGGACCCGGGGGCGGAACCCGGCGCCTCCACCAAAGTTTGTAGTCACACCTGCACATTTTGGCGGGGGCGAATCAGCATCGACAAACGTAGTAAAGATATCACTTTTGCCCGGTATGATACCTCCGTGACGGATCACATTTTACAAATGCAAACGATAATTTTGCACTTGTTGCTGCTAACGACAACAACGTCGTAGCAGATCGTGTTGCAGCCTAAGTGGCGGACACTGATCTCTAGTAAGTAACGCGGTTTTGGGGGCTGTACCGGGCAACAGAAACAGTCCCCGCTCCACCGAGCGGTCGCGTTAGCGCGGAGCGATGGTGGCCACGGTCTTTCCCTAGCCCGCTATATCAAAAATGAAGAGCCGGGCAACAGAACCCCCTCACTTTTCCCCCTTTTCCACTGTAACAGAATTGTCATTTTACAATCTGCCGCACAGTTTATATTCAAACCCTCTTACAGAAAACGATAATGCGAGGTGCCCCTCATGGCGATGTCTACAGGAATGTTTGCGACACTCATGGCAGTGACTGACACGCTGCTAGTGGCCTATATTGCCAAAGTAGACCATCAAAGCCGCGTTGACCGTCGCACCGATGTACATCAACATGCCTTTGACAGCACATTAAAGGCGGTGGAAGAAGGCCGTCTGAAGGTGAGCATTTCTCCCTCGGCGCAGTCGCACCTTTGGTATAATTATGCCAAAGCCCTTATCGAAGGGGACGCGGTAGACTCGGTAAGCGCGAGCACAAAACCAGATGGTATTGAGACGGCGGTGATTCCCATCGATGTCACAGGCGAAGCGAATGGCCGTACGGTAAAAGTACAATTGGGCGTAAGCCTGCGTGAACTGCAACTCGCGGCCCTCGCCAACAACCACCTTGTGGGCACAAGCAGCCATGCCGCACTTCCCGACATTGCCCATTGGGCTAACCAAATAACGGTATCGCGCGATACCGCTAATGAAGAGGCGGCGCATCTGGCGCAGGAAATTGTGGCCATCCCTCATAGCGAAACCCCGCAAACCCACATTATGGCCCAGTCTGCCGAGCCATCTGCCACCCTTTCCACTCTCTCAGCCTTCCGAGCAGCCTAACGTTTCTGCCCGCTCTATATTCTTAAAAAGAAAATTGGCGAAACCCTTGCTTAGCGCCAAAAATCTCCTATACTAACGCTATGAATGATTTATTTGAAGAAGCGCTGGACTATCCAGCAATGATCGACAACGCCATGCGCAACGTGGTGCGTGAGGCTTTACTACAGGTGAAAGCACATGGTTTGCCGGGAGATCACCATTTCTTCATTTCCTTCCATACCACCTTTCCAGGGGTCGAGGTTTCACCTGCGCTCAAGCAACGCTACCCCGATGAAATGACCATCGTCATCCAACACCAATACTCCAACTTGGATGTATGGGATGATGGCTTCACCGTGACGCTGAGCTTCAACAATATCCCGGAGAAATTAGTCGTTCCGTTCTCTGCACTGACTGCCTTTGCAGATCCAAGCATCAAGTTTGGTTTGCAATTCCATACGCGCGACACATCTGAAATCACCAACGATACAGATGAGAAAGTTTCTTGCCCCGCCACAGGAAAAAGCAAGAATGCGCCGCCGCCAAGCGCCTCGTTTGACGAAGAGCCACCTAGCGATGACACCCCTCCCGCGAATGATGAGAAGGTGCTTTCCATCGATTCTTTCCGCAAGAAGTAATATTTAATTGCCCCTGCTTCGGCCTACTGGCCTACTGGCCTACGCAATAGGCCTAACGGCTTCGCCGACTAAAGGTTGGCCCACTGGATTTTTTAATCGCTCCTGCTCCGCGCTTCCTGCGCTCCGCAATGAGCCTAAGCGCTTCGCGCACTAAAGGTTGGCCTACTGGCCAATACGCATTATAAAAACTCCATGACCGATTACATGTTAGAAGCTATCACCCTCGCAAAACAGGCCGCCGCTATGGGCGAGATTCCTGTGGGTGCAGTGGTCGTACATAAAGGCGAGATTATCGCGCGCACACACAATTTAGTCGAAGCGCAGAATGACCCGACCGCCCATGCGGAAATGCTCGCACTGAAAGAAGCAGGGCGCGCACTCAGCACGCGCCATCTTGTTGATTGCGATTTATACGTGACCCTAGAACCCTGCCCCATGTGTGCGCAGGCCATCAATCTCGCACGTATCCGCAAGCTGGTTTACGGCGCGTATGATGCCAAGGCGGGCGGTGTTGAACATGGCCCGCGCATGTTCCAACAGCCCAGCGCACACCACGCGCCCGAAGTCATCGGCGGGGTGATGGAAAGCGACTGCGGTGCGCTCCTGCGCCAATTCTTCTCCGAACGTCGATAGCGATTGCAATCCCTTCGCGCGTTGCTATGGTGGCGGCGTCTTAGGGGAGTAACCTGTTTCCCTACCGGAAAAGAGCATGTCAACATACTTGCCGCGATAGCAGCATGGCATGTTCAGCCAGTGATGGCTTGGTAAGACCTACGACGCATGCAACCGCTCAGGGCTGGGCGGGGTTGCTTGTGTCGTTCGTTGAACCACCGCCTTGCCCACTGGAGTTTTTATGTATCTCTCATCCCTTGGTCTTATTTTCATTACCGTTTTTCTTGCAGAACTCGGCGACAAAACCCAACTGGCCACCATGCTATTTGCTAGCGAAGGCGAGCATAACCCTTGGATGGTTTTGCTGGCCGCATCCCTTGCGCTGGTGGCATCCACCGCAATAGCCGTGCTGCTGGGGAGCTTCGCTGCACGCTACGTAGAACTCGTGCCACTCAAACTGCTCGCAGGTATTGGTTTTGTACTGATTGGCGGTTGGAGTATTTTCGAGCATTTCCGCGCATAATGGTTGCGTATCCGCGCTAATTCGACTATCCGAGTAGCAACAGATTCAGGAGTCACACCATGGTTGAATATACTTACGTAATGAAGGGTTTGAGCAAGTCTTACGGCACGAAGAATGTGCTGAATGATATTTGGCTGAGCTTCTTCCCCGGCGCGAAGATTGGTATCGTTGGCCATAACGGTGCGGGTAAGTCTACCCTGCTCAAAATCATGGCGGGCATCGACAAAGAGTTCAACGGCGAGGCGTGGCCAGCCGAGGGCGTGAAAGTCGGCTATCTGGAGCAGGAACCCAAGCTCGATAACAGCAAAACGGTTGCCGAGAACGTGATGGACGGCCTGAAGGAAAAGAAAGCGTTGCTGGATGCCTTCAACGCCATCTCCATGCAACTCGCCGAAGTGACCGATAATGACGAGATGATGAAACTCATCGAAGAGCAAGGCGAGCTGCAAGAGAAGATTGACGCCGCCGATGCGTGGGACCTCGACCGCGAGATCGAAATCGCCATGGATGCGCTGCGCTGCCCTCCGGGTGATTCACCGGTCGAGAAGCTTTCCGGTGGTGAGAAGCGTCGCGTCGCACTTGCCCGCCTGCTGCTGGAAAAACCAGATATGCTGCTGCTCGATGAGCCAACCAACCACTTGGATGCCGAGTCAGTCGCGTGGCTGGAGCGTTACCTGAAAGAATATGCTGGCACGGTGGTGCTCATCACCCATGACCGCTACTTCCTCGATAACATCACCGGCTGGACGCTGGAGCTGGATCGCGGCGAAGGCAAACCGTTCGAAGGTAACTACTCGGATTGGCTGGACCAAAAAGCTAAGCAGCTCAAGCAAGAAGAGAAAGAGGAATCTGCGCGTCAGAAGCAAATCTCGGATGAGTTGGAATGGGTGCGCTCTTCACCGAAGGCGCGTCAGGCCAAGTCCAAGGCACGCCTTAAAGCCTATGACGAGTTGGTTAAGCAAGCCTCCGAGAAGCGCATCTCTGCGGCGAACTTCACCATTCCTGCGGGTGACCGTTTGGGCGACAAAGTCATCGTTGCAAAAGACCTCAAAAAAGCCTTCGGCGATAAGCTGCTGATGGACGGGTTGGAGTTCAACCTGCCACCGGGCGGCATCATCGGCGTGATCGGGCCGAACGGCGCGGGTAAGACCACCCTGTTCAAAATGCTCACCGGACAAGACACGCCGGATAGTGGAAGCATCGAGCTGGGTTCTACCGTACAGCTGGGCTATGTTGACCAATCGCGTGATTCGCTCAATGACAACGCCACCGTGTGGGAAGAAATCTCTGGCGGCTGTGACGAGATTGAACTGGGCAAACAAAGCATCAAATCACGTGCATACTGCTCATGGTTCAACTTCAAAGGCGGCGACCAACAGAAGAAGGTAGGCCAGCTTTCTGGCGGTGAGCGTAACCGCGTGCATCTTGCGAAGATGCTGCGTTCGGGTGCAAACCTGTTCCTGCTCGATGAGCCGACCAACGATTTGGACGTA
>CAYFFN010000061.1:0-9806 GCA_964342335.1 uncultured Azospirillaceae bacterium | reverse complement strand
GCTGAATGCGCGCAAAGAACAGGCGGAAAAAGAGCTGCTTTGGCTGAAAGAGCATTTTGAAGGGCATCTTTATATTGAACTAATGCGCCATGGCATGTCGCAAGAAGCGCAGACTGAAGCCGAGTTTTTGGAATTGGCGAAGAAACATCACGTGCCGATTGTTGCTACCAATGATGTGTATTTCGCCACAAGTGACATGTATGAGGCGCATGATGCGCTGCTGTGCATTAGCGAAGGGCGTTACATATCCGAGACGGATAAACGCCGCATTACGCCGCAGCATTACTTCAAGAGTGCCGATGAGATGCGCATGCTGTTCTCCGATTTGCCGGAGGCATATGAGAATACGGCTGAGATTGCGAAGCGTTGTGCGGTGCTCTCACCAGGGCGCGACCCGATTCTTCCTAGCTTTCATATGACGGATGAAGAAGGCAATGTGCTTAATGAGAGTGAGGCATTGCAGAAGCAGGCACGCGACGGCTTGCAAGGCCGTTTGGAAAAACACGTCTTTACAGACGATATGGACGAAGCAAAGCGCGAAGAGATAGCCGCGCCATACCGCGAGCGTTTGGAGTATGAGCTGGATGTCATTATCACGATGAAGTTCCCTGGCTACTTCCTCATCGTATCGGACTTTATTAAATGGGCGAAGGAGAATGATATCCCCGTAGGGCCGGGCCGTGGTTCGGGTGCGGGTTCTCTTGTGGCGTGGTCGTTGCTGATTACGGATCTGGACCCGCTGCGCTATGGGTTGATTTTCGAGCGTTTCTTGAACCCTGAACGTGTCTCCATGCCGGACTTTGATATCGACTTCTGTCAGGACCGTCGCGAGGAGGTGATTCGTTACGTTCAGCAAAAATATGGCAGCGACAAGGTCGCGCAGATTATCACCTTTGGTAAGCTGCAGGCCCGTGCGGTGTTGCGCGATGTGGGGCGTGTGCTGCAAATGCCCTATGGGCAGGTGGATAAGATTTGTAAGCTCGTGCCAGCAAATCCGGCAAACCCTGTCACGCTGGAAGAGGCGATAAATGTCGAGCCGATGCTGCGCGCGAAAATGCGTGAAGAAGAAGAGGTAAAGCATTTGGTGAAGCTTTCTCTCAAGCTGGAGGGGTTGTATCGCCATGCATCCACCCATGCGGCGGGCGTGGTGATTGCGGATCGTCCGTTGGATGAATTGATTCCGCTCTATCGCGACCCGAAATCGGATATGCCAGTGGTGCAATATTCTATGAAATATGCCGAAGGCGCAGGGTTGGTGAAGTTCGACTTCTTGGGTCTGAAGACGCTCACCGTGCTGCAAACCGCAGTAAACATGCTCAAAGACCGCGATATTGAAGTGGATTTATCGGCGATTCCGCTGACCGATAAAGCATCCTACGAGTTGACGGCGCGCGGGGATACGATTGGGGTGTTCCAGTTTGAATCCGCAGGGATGCAGGATGCGCTTCGCAAGCTGAAGCCTGACTGCATCGAAGACCTTATCGCACTGGCGGCGCTGTATCGCCCAGGGCCGATGGATAACATCCCGACCTATATTGCGCGTAAGCATGGCAAGGAAGAGCCGGATTATCTGCACCCCAAGCTGGAGCCGGTGCTGAAAGAGACATACGGGGTTATTATTTATCAGGAGCAGGTGCAAAAGATTGCGCAGATTCTCTCTGGCTACACGCTCGGCGCGGCAGATATTCTACGTCGTGCAATGGGTAAAAAGATTAAGGCCGAGATGGATGCCCAGCGCGAAACTTTTGTGAATGGCGCGAAAGAGCAGGGCGTAAACCCGAAAGAGGCCGACGAGATTTTTGACCTTGTGGCGAAGTTCGCGGGCTATGGTTTTAACAAATCTCACGCAGCGGCGTATGCAGTGATTGCGTATCAAACGGCGTATCTCAAGGCGAATTACCCTGTTGAGTTCCTCGCCGCGTCGATGACGTATGATATGCATAACACGGAGAAGCTGAACATCTTCCGCCAAGAAGCGATGCGGATGAATATTCCGTTCTTGCCACCCGATATCAACCATTCGGTGCGTGATTTCTCCGTGGAGAATACAGAGGAAGGGCTGGGTATCCGCTACGCACTCTCCGCGATTCGTAATGTGGGTGGCGCTGCCATGCAGGCCGTGGTGGCTGAGCGCGAAGCGAATGGGCCATTCAAAGATATTTTTGACTTTGCAGAGCGTGTGGACAGCGCCGTGATGAACCGCCGCCAGTTGGAGCATCTGATTTATGCGGGCGCGTTTGATGTGCTGCATCCAAACCGCAAACAACTGATTGAGGCGGTGGAGTATGTGCTGGGCATGGCAGCGAGTGCGGCAGAGGCGCGCACAAGCAATCAGACCAGCCTGTTCGGCGGAGATACAGGCATGGCCGCACCCAAGCCGACCTTGCCGAAATGCAATGACTATCCACTGCTGGAGCGGCTGCATCATGAGTTTAATGCGATCGGCTTTTATCTCTCCGACCACCCGCTCTCGACCTATGAGGCGATTTTGGAGAAGATGCGTGTGATTCCATCGGCGAATTTGGAGAGCAAGCTTAGTAGTCAATACGCACCAGTGAAGATTGCGGGGATTGTACTCTCTCGCAAGGTGAAGACCTCGCCGAAGGGACGCTTTGCGTTTATCGGCCTTTCCGATGCCAGTGGCAGTTACGAAGTTTCGGTGTTTGATGAAACCTTGCTCACGCAGAAGTTTGATATGTTGGAAGCAGGCACATTGGTCGCCATCACCGCAGATGGTAAACGTGACGAAAATGGCGTGCGGCTTATTGCACAAGGCATTGAAGCGCTGGATGTGGCCAGCGAGAAGCATTCCCACGGACTGGTGAAGCTGGAGATGGAACACGCACAGGCGCTACCCGCGCTGAAAGAGGCGTTGGGCGAGAGCAAACCAAAGGGCTCGCAAATTGAGCTCAAGCTAGTGATTCCGGGTGGTGTGGCGCAGATTCGTCTATCTGGGCGTTACTCACTCATGCCAGCGGATGTGGCGAGCTTGCAAGATATTGATGGCGTGAAGAAAGCCGCGCAATTCTAATTACAGCTTTGCTAAATCCTCGGTGCTGATGCCGAGTGCGGCACAGATGCCGCGCGCTTTGGTGAGGGTTTCTTGCCATTCTTGCTCGGGTATAGAATCAGCGACGATGCCGCCACCCACTTGGAACTCGAAGCCCTGAGCATCGCAAATGAGGGTGCGGATAACCACGGAGAGGTCCATTTCGCCATTGGCACGTATCCAGCCAATCGCGCCGCTATAAACGCCACGGTCGAGTTTTTCTTGGCGAGCGCACCAATTTATCGCAGCGATTTTAGGTGCGCCAGTCATCGAGCCGGGCGGGAAGCATGCACCAATTCGTGCGGAGTTGCTGAGGTTGTTGCTCAATGTCCCTTCGATGCTAGAGACCATGTGGTGAAGCGTGGCAAAGCTTTGCACGGCGAAGAGATTATCCACGCTGACGCTGCCTGCCGTGCAGATGCGGCTGAGATCGTTGCGCATCAAATCGACAATCATCAGGTTTTCGGCTTTGTCCTTGCTGCTGCTCGCGAGCTCTGCTGCATCTTGGTCGCGCGGGAGTGTTCCTTTGATGGGGCGGGAAGTGATTTTTCCGTCCGCCGTGCAGGTTAAGAAAAGCTCTGGCGAGGAAGAGAGGATGGCTTGCTCGCCATGGCGGATATACGCGCTGTAAGGGGCAGGGCTCGCCTCATGCAAGCGCAGGAATAGGCCGAAATAGTTGGGAGCTTCTTGCCAGTCGCCCTGAAACTTGCGGGTGATATTGGCTTGGTAAAAATCTCCGGCTTCAATGGCGCTAATGGTGGCCTTAACCGATTCCAAATAGGCGTCTTTGCTCATGGGGGAGCGTAGCGCCGCTGTCTTTGGCGCGGTGGGTGCTTGGTAATCTGTGTCTGGCAGTGGGCGCGCACCTGCAATTTGCTCGATGCTCTGGTCGTTATGGTCAAAGCGATAGAGATTCTCGTATCGCACCAAGCGCAGGCGAGGCAAAAGCATGCGACCCGTTGCGGTCGCATCCAATGTTTCCGTGGAGTGACGCAGTTCGTATGAGAGATAACCAAACCAATAGCCATCACCGGAGAGAGAGTCCAATGCGTCTAACGTCTCTGCTTCTATCACTTCGATTGGGTTAAGCGCCAGAAAGCTAGTGCCGCCTGTGGCGATGCCTTCGCGACCTGAATAGAGCAGGCACATATCTTCATCACGGCACGCGGCAGCGGCGCGCAACGGCACATCCCAACTAGGCGTTGCTTGCATGGCTTTGCTCAATATCCTGTTGATAGAGGGCTTGAAGGGTGGTGATGACTTCATGCTCTTTCGGCCAATTCCATCCCATTGGGGCGAGAGATTGCACCGGCCAGATGCCCCATGCGCAATTGGTGACGAACACGCATTCGGCTTCATAGAGATGCTGCAAGGGAGTGGTTGACTCAATGACGGGATAGGGCGAGATGGCCATGATGGTGCGGCGGGTGCTTCCCTCTAGGCATTGGCAGTCTAGGCTTGGCGTGTAGAGTTTGCCACCTGCAAACCAGAAAATATTGCCGGAGCTGACTTCGCTGATGCAGCCATTTACATCTAATTGGAGGGCTTCGTCGGCACCGTGCTCTTGTGCCTCAAGTAGGGCAAGGGTTCCGTTAGTGCCAAGTGCGTTTAGCTTCAGGCCGCTCGGAAAGATGCTAGACGGAGCTTTGCGCCATTGGGAGACATAGAGTGCTGCTGCATCATTTGCCGGAGCGCGTGGCGGCATGCTTTCAATTACCACGGTGGCAGTAGGGTTGGTTGGGAGGTAGCCTTTGCTACCCACGCCACGGCTGACAGTGATGCGAATAAAGCCTTCTTTTTGTTCGTTTTGTTCCATAAAAAAGTGAATTTCTTTACGCCAATCGCACGCATGGGAAATCGAAAGAGCGGAGAGTCCTTTTTTAAGTCGTTCTAAATGGAAATCGAGCTGATAGGGTGCGCTATTATGGATGGCGATGGTCTCAAATGCGCCATCGCCAAAGCGAAAGCCACGGTCTTGCACCTGCAAGGAGGCATCTTCGCTTGGCAAAATGCTGCCATTCACATAGATATAGTCGCTCATAACCCCTATGTAGCACGGAGGAGTAGAGTTGCAAGCAAACGAGCAGTTTCAAAGCTGTACCGCCCTGCATGATTTGCGCCTGCAGGTGCATCTCGGCGTGGGCGAAGAGGAACGTGCGGAGCTACAGGAAATCTCTGTGGAGTTGCGTTGCTATTATGCGCAGATGCCGGAAGCAGATGATGAGGGCGCGTATATCTGCTATGGCGCGCTCGCCGATGCTGTGCGGACCTTGTTAGAGGGCAAACCGTATAAATTGATTGAGACAATGGGGATGGACTCGTTGCGTGTGGCGCGCTCGGTCGCCATCGAGCAATTGGGAGAAGAGCTCGCCAAGCAATTGGCTTTTTGGGTGCGAATCCACAAGCTCAACCCGCCTGTGGTGCAATTGCAGGGTGGCTCTAGCTTTACCTGTAGTGAGCTGCCCAGCATCGTGGATGTGAAATGATTTATCTGGCGCTGGGTTCAAATCTGGGTGACCGAGAGGCACAGTTGGCGGCGGCTCGTGCGGCGCTGGAGGTCGAAGGGGTGCGTATCATCACTCAATCTTCCCTATATGAAACGCCCGCCTTGCTGCCCGATGGCGCAGGTCTGGATTGGGATAAGGCTTATTATAATCAAGTGATAGCGGTTGAAACATCGCTCGAAGCGCCGGAGTTGCTTGCGTTGGCGAAGCGCATTGAGGCCGCTCAAGGGCGTGAGGATAGGGGGCGCTGGGCTCCGCGTGAGGTGGATATTGATATTCTGGATTATCGCGGCGAAGTGCTGGAGAGTGAGGCACTTTGTCTGCCGCATTATGCTATGTCACAGCGCGATTTTGTGCTGGTGCCGTTGCAAGAAATTGCGCCAGACTGGCAATATCCGAGTACACAGCAACCGATTGCTGCATTAATCGCCGCATTACCTAAGCAAGAGGTGAAGCGCCTATGATGCAGAACGTACAATGGGTAGGGATTGTAAATGCTACGCCTGATTCCTTTTCGGATGGCGGGACATATGACCCTGTGGCACAGGCTTTGGCGTTAGTGGAGCAAGGCGCTCATGTTATCGATGTCGGCGCGGAATCGACACGGCCAAATGCGACGCCTGTTGAGCCCGCAGAGGAATGGGGGCGGCTGGATCCGGTACTGAAGGCGCTGCAAGACGTGGATGTATTGGTAAGTGTCGATACGCGCCATGCCGCGACGGCGGAGAAGGCCCTCGCGCTGGGCGTGGATTGGATCAATGACGTGAGCGGGTTGCAATCCGCAGAGATGCTGGCGCTAGCAAAAGGCTCTCAATCGAAATGGGTGGTGATGCACTCTCTCACGGTGCCCGTTGACCCGTCAGTTATCATCGAGGAAGAAGATGTGTGCGCCTATATGGTAGCGTGGGCCAAGAGCACTATAGAGCGATTGGAAGCCGAAGGGATACATCGAGAACAGATAATTCTCGACCCAGGCATTGGCTTTGGCATGACGGCCAAACAAAGCCTTGAAATGATTGCTGGGATGGAGCGTTTGGTGGCCGTGCATTCTGAATGGTTAGTGGGCCACTCACGCAAATCTTTTATGAAGCTTTTGGGAGAAGAGGACGCAACGCAGCGCGACCCTCTCACGCGCACCTTCTCTTTGCAATTGGCGGAGCGAGGGGTGAAGTATCTGCGCGTGCATGATGTGGCAGGGCATGTTGCCTTGCAAGAGGCGTTAGCATGAGTGATTCCCCTGAGTTGCAAGCCTTGCTGGATGGGCTTTATCACCCTGAGCTCAAAACCATTGATTTGTCATTGGACCGTCTCAAGGCGTATCTCGCGCATTTAGGGAATCCGCAGGAGAAACTGCCGCCCGTGGTGCATGTGGCGGGCACGAATGGCAAAGGCTCAACGATTGCCTTTATCCGCGCGGCGATGGAGGAGGCGGGTTATCGGTGCCATGTTTATACCTCACCGCATCTGGTGTCGTTTTGCGAGCGCATTGTGCTGGGTGGGAAGCAGGTTGAAGACGCGCAGCTTTTGCCTGTGCTTGAGCGCATTGCGGCAGATAACAAAGCGTTTCCGCTCACCTTCTTTGAGGCGACGACGGTTGCGGCATTGATACTCTTTGCAGAACATCCGGCGGATGTTGTGCTGTTGGAAGTGGGAATGGGCGGTCAATATGATGCGACGAACGTGATTACACAGCCGGCTGCAAGTGTGATTACGCCTGTCTCGATGGATCATCAGGCGTTTTTGGGGAATGATGTCGGCGCGATTGCCTATGAAAAGGCGTGCATCATCAAAGAAAAGTGCCCTGTGGTCGTGGCGAACCAAAGCGATGAGGCGCTAGCGGTGATAGCCGATAAGGCGAAGGCTTTGCAGGCGCCCATGCAGACTGCCTATGCCGCTGAAGCTGATGGGTTAGGGCTACTTGGCAAACATCAGCGACAAAATGCCGCAACGGCCAAAGCTGTTTTAGAGCTATTAAAATCTGCGTTTCCTAAATTGCCGGAGGATGTAGCGGCATCTTTTGCCAAAGCTACTTGGCCTGCACGTTTGCAAAAAATGGAGCATTTTTCGCTTTTGCCTGATGGTTGGGATGTGTGGCTGGATGGCGGGCACAATGCGGCGGCGGGTGAAGTGATTGGCGCGTGGCTGGAAGAGATGGCAGAGCCAAAATTTCATGTGCTTTGTGCCATGGTGCAGGGGAAGGATAGTGCTGCCTTTTTGCAGCCTATTGCCGAGCAGGTGGCCTCAATTCATTGCGTGGCGATTGAAGGAGAACCGCTTTCACAGGGCGCGCAGGAACTCTATGAAGGTGCGCAAAGCTTGCATCCAAAGGCATATCACTATAATTCCGTGCAGGAAGCATGTGAGGCGATTGCGCATCAAAGCAAGGCTGGACGGGTGTTATGCTGTGGTTCGCTCTATTTTGCGGGTAAATTATTGGAATGTTCCCAATAAGCCCATAATATGCTATAGAATAAGATAATTGGGGAAGTTTATGATTTTATCACTCCGCCCGTTGGGCAAAAAGCAAGCACGTATCAACGAGACGTTGGAGGATTATTGGCGCACGCTCAAGGGCGACAAGCCAATGCCTTATGAGAAGGATATTAAGCCAGAGTCGATTGCAGGCATCTGGGATTCTTGCTTCTTGATTTCGATTGTGCCGGAAGAAAATCCCCGCTTGAAATATTCATATTTAGGCCAAAACTTGATTGAAGCTTACGGCGATGACTTGGCCAATAAAGAGGTTTGCGAAGTGTTGGTGTATCCAACCAATGATCATTTGCGTGAGAAGTTTGAAGAGGTGGAGCGCACGGGCGCGCCAACCAATGAGGCAGGAGAGTTCGTCAATAAAAATGGCGCGAAGGTAAAGTACCGCTCGGTGCTGCTGCCGCTCGCGCATGATGACGGAACCGTTGGGTTCATCCTAGGTGGTATGAAGTGGAAAATGTTTTAGACCATACGGTATTAGCATCCGTCATCGCGGAGCCGGAGGAAAAGCCATCTCCGATGCTGGATACGCTTGCGCTTTCGGTGTGTCAGTTTGAGGATAGCGACAAGAGTCTCTACCGCATTTATTTCAACGCGAAAGAATATGAATTGCTGGAGGCTGGCACGGCTGCAGAAGCTATCCAAAAGGCCTCGCAAAAACCCTATAAGGTGCTGCGCGAGAGTATGGATAATTACTCCTCTATTCCGCGGAAAAAATTGCGCGAAACAGTCGAGGGGGTTGTGGTTTACACCGATGTGGGGCTCACAACAGCAGACAAGAAGCGTGTGACATTTGATGTTTCCTCATATCAGGTAAGTCCAACGAGTTTTGATGAAATTGGGTTGGGCGGTCTTGCGAAGAAAGAGCTTGAGCAGGAACCAGAAGACGCGCCAGCGCCGAAAGCGCATCCTGCACCCGAGCCGGAGGCTCCGGTTGAGAAAATTAAAGCCGCACAACATGAAGCGGAAGAAACCGCTGATGAAGGCGAGTTATCCCCAGAGGAAGTTGCTGAATTGCTGGGCGAAAGCCAATAAGCTTTTTAGCGGTTTGACTTCACATCCTTTTCAAAACTATTCTGCCATTAATAAGAAAATAGGTGGGCAGGTAGTCATGCAGCGTAGTGCATTTTTCGTTTCGGTTTTCTTGATAGGACTCATCATCGCCACAGGCGCGCGGGCCTTTGTTGGCTAAATATCCAGTGCGCTGGAGATGGAGTCGCCGTAGAGTTCTGTTTGTTCGCGGATGAAGTTGAAGCGGTGCTCCGGCTTTTTACCCATTAGATGGTCTACACGTTCCGCCGTTGCGATTTCTTCAGCATTATCGATAGCTACTTTAAGCAACACGCGCTTTTCAGGGTTCATTGTAGTTTCTTTTAGCTGTGGCGCGGTCATCTCACCGAGACCTTTGAATCGGCCTACTTCGACCTTGCCACGGCCTTTGGAAAGTGTTTCGACGATTTTATTTTTCTCGGCCTCATCCATTGCGTAATGGGTTTTGTTCGCTTGCGTAATACGGAAGAGTGGCGGCTGCGCCAGATAGAGATGGCCGTTGTAAATCAGCTCGCGCATTTCTTGATAGAAGAAGGTCATGAGCAGGGATGCGATATGCGCACCATCTACGTCGGCATCGGTCATGATGATGACTTTACCGTAGCGCAGGGTAGATTCTTCGTAATGTTTACCAGAGCCGCAGCCGAGCGCGAGTAGCATGTCTGCAATCTCTTGGTTGGCAGCAATTTTGTCGCGCGTGGCGCTGGCGACGTTTA
>CAYFFN010000060.1:0-10038 GCA_964342335.1 uncultured Azospirillaceae bacterium | reverse complement strand
TCCTTTTCCAGCTTTCCTTCCCATTGATAGTAAGAAGTGACGCTGGGGAGCACATTCACACAGGCAGCTAATTTATGTTCTACGAGGCTTTGGGCTATCTGTTCAGCCGCATCTGTATTGGGTGCGGTGATGTAGGCTAGGCAAAACTCAGGCATATTTCCTCTCCACAAACAAAAAACCCGCCCTCATAGGGGCGGGTTTGATGTTAGATGTTATGCTGCTTAGAAGCTAGCACGCATTACCAACTGGCAGTTCATCTCGTTAGCGAAGACGTCACTAGCCGTGTTGTAAGAATCTGGAGTTGTGCCAGTGTTCACACATACACCTGTTGCAGAAGCGGCACCCGCATCTTGCGTGTAGCCAGCAGCAGCAGTAATTGCAGAAATCGCACGCACACCACCCGTAGTTGGGTAACCATCATCAAGCTTATCATCGATGTTTTGAGATTCGATGGTGGTGATAGCAGCTGAAGAGGTGATCACACCAGGATCAGCCATGGTCGCGGTGTAGTTCGCCAAAGCAAAGTGGTTACGACCATTTGCAGGGAACACGTGGAAGAAGGCTGTGTCACGAAGACGACCTGCAGGCCAAATGTCTTGCGCTAAAGCAGTTGTGTTTACAGCGGCTGGAGGCCCAGAATCACCATCGGCGATGTTGTTACCACCAACCGTGAATGAGTCAGAAATCAACGATGCTTGAGATAGGTGAATCCAGAACAGAGCCGTTTCACAGCCGATGCCTGCACCGTTTGCTACACAAGACTCAACGAGGCTAGAGCCGTCGCTCGCACCAGCAGTACCATCACCAGCGTCAAAGCCGAAGTTAGTTGCACGTTGTGCTTGAAGGTCACCAGGAACCCCACCATATTTAGAACGGAAAGTGTTTGCTGCGGCGTTGTAACGCTCAACATCACTTACTACTGCGCGGATTTCAGCTGCCTTAATCAAATCCTGACCTACCAGGACACCACTAATGATCAAACCGATGATCACCAGTACAATTGCGAGCTCTACCAGCGTAAAGCCCTTTTCATTTTTTCGTTGCGTCATTACGATGCTCCCTTAGTTAGCTTGTATCATTGCATGCCCTCATGCAATTTACCGCCCTAATGTAGCAGAAACAGAGGTAATAGCCTCTTAAACTTCACCAAATTCCACAGTGAGGCGGTTTTTTAGAGAATGAGTGTTGCAAAAAGGTATATGGCTCTGTTTTTTAAGGGTAAAAAATTATGAGCATTCTAAAATAAAAACTGCTCACTTTGCTAAAAACTGCTTTTGAGGTGTGTGGGATTAGGCGTTTTTCTGTAGTTTTTCTATGGTATTAGTGGTGCTATAGCCGTCTTTGAGAGGTAATAAAAACACTTTTCCGCCATATGATTCCACAAAATCACCGCCTACCACTTGATCCTTGGAGTAATCCGCGCCTTTCATCAGCACGTCGGGGCGCAAGGATTTCAGGAGTTCTTCTGGCGTATCCTCACGGAAAATGCTCAGAGCATCCACCGCGCCAATGGCCGAAAGCAGCATAGCACGGTCCATCTCTTGGTTGACGGGACGGCTCTCGCCCTTCAGGCGCTTCACAGAGTCATCGCTGTTGAGTCCCACCACCAATCGGTCACACTGTGCCTTAGCATCTTCGAGTAGCTGTACATGTCCGGCATGCATCACATCAAAACAGCCATTGGTGAAACCGACCTTCAAGCCACGATCTTGCCATTGGCGTACTTTTTCAATCAGACTCTCACGTGCCAGAATCTTTCGGCTACCTTCGCGCATTTCTTGCGTGTAGAGCGCGGTCTTTAAATCGGTGCGGTAAATAGTAGCGGTGCCTACCTTACCGACCACCACGCCAGCGGCTACATTGGCCAATTGCGCGGCGGGAAGTATATCCAAGCCAGAGATATGGGCGAGGGTGAGGGTGGCGATGACCGTATCGCCTGCACCGGAGACGTCATAGACTTCACGCGCATTGGTGGGGATATGATGCGCGGTATCCTCGCCAAACAGGCTCATGCCGTCCTTGCCGCGTGTGACCAGCAAATGTTTGAGGTCAGACTCGCTGCGAATCACATCGGCGGCAGATTGGTTTTTTGTCTCGTCTTTGAGGTCGGCAAGTTCGGCCGCGCGTTTGAATTCTTCCGCGTTGGGGCTGAGCAAATAGGCGCCTTTATAATCGGCGAAGTGGCGGCTTTTGGGGTCCACAAAACTGGGTTTGCCATGTTTGGCAGCCATTGCAAGAATCGCTTGCGCCGTGGCAGGGGTAATCACGCCTTTGCCATAGTCGGAGAGGATAATGGCATCCACCTCTTCAATCAAACTTTCCGCTATTGAAAGCAATTGCTCATGGGTGCGTTCTTCGAGCGCGGAGACTTGCTCATGATCGGCACGCAGCAATTGCTGTTGGCCTGCAATGTAACGCAGTTTCTGGGTGCTTTGACGGCCACGCTCGCTGATGAGATAGGGTTCTAGTTTTGTATATTCACTAATTTCTTTGGTGATCTGATGGCCGACTTGGTCATCACCTATTACGCTAACGAATTTGACGTTTGCGCCAAGCGAGAGCAGGTTGCGCACCACATTACCCGCACCGCCCAGCATCGTATCTTCATGGTCAAAGCGGAAAACGGGAATCGGTGCCTCAGGAGAAATACGCTCGACTTGGCCGTACATAAAACGGTCGAGCATTACATCCCCGATGCAGAGCACACGTGCGTCTTCAAAGCGCTCAATGGCGCTTAGCATTTGATCGCTATCGGCTAGGGGCGCCTGCATAACCGGTTAGGCCGATGCAGATTCGGCGCTACCTTCCTCGTTCTTCGGGCGGTATTTCTCGACAGACTCATTGAGCTGGGTTTGCGAGCACAGGCCGAGCATCACAGGATCTTTCGGCTTGATGTTCTGGATATTCCAGTGCGTACGCTCACGAATCGCTTCGATGGTTTTCTTGGTCGTGCCTACCAATTTCACGATTTTAGAATCGGGCAGATAAGGGTGGTTCTTCACCAAAAAGGCAATCGCTTCTGGCTTGTCTTGACGGCGAGCGATTGGCGTATATTTCGCGCCTTTTTGCTTTTTCTTCTGCTGTGCAAGCGCTTCAGAAGAGAGCTTCAGACGGTATTTTTCGTCTTTCTCGGCTTTTTCGATTTCATCCGCTTCGAGCTGCTTGGCCGCAATCGGGTCCACGCCGATAATGCTGGTCGCCACATCGCCATCGGCAATCCCTTGGATTTCCAGCGAGTGCATTCCACAAAAATCACCAATTTGCTCAAAGGTCAGAGCGGTATTTTCAATCAACCAAACGGCGGTTGCTTTGGGCATCAACGGTAGTGCCATAGTCAGTCCTCAACTATTTGGGGGTTACGCTGGGCACACTTGTAACGCAATTTTCCCGCAATGCAAGCTTTCTCGCATGAGGGAATGCGCCTTTTCTGCGTCTTTAAGTGGGAAGGTTTCATGGCAAACGGGGCGTAGTGCGCCGCTCGCAAAATGTGGCCAAACCTGCTCACGTAACGTGGCGATATAGGCGGTTTTGGTGGAGTCGTCCCGCGCGCGTAGCGTTGCGCCGTGCCAGCTGAGGTTTTTGAGCAGCAAACTGCCTGCAGAAACCTCTGCAGCTGCACCTTTGAGTAGCGCCAGGCTGACCAGACGGCCATAGCGGTTGAGGCATTTCATATTGCGGGTGATATAGTCCCCGCCGACCATATCCAGCACAATATCGACCCCGCCTGCGGTTTTGATGTGATTCACAAAATCTTCATCGGAGTAGTTAATCGCACTGCCGCCCAACTGCTCAATAAAGACACATTTCTCTGGCGTGCGTGCAGTCGAGAAGACGTGAACACCCAATTGCTTAGCCCATTGAATGGCTGCACTTCCAACCCCGCTGCTCCCGCCATGCACAAGCAATTTCTCACCCGTTTTCATCTGGGCGATATCCATCAGCGCCATCCAGATGGTGGCGTATACTTCTGGGAGCGTTGCGGCTTCTTTTAGGGAAACACCCTCAGGCAGTGGCAGGCAATGGCTTGCCTTGGCGGTAGCATATTCCGCGTAGCCCCCACCAGTGAGTAATGCGCAAACCGTGTCACCGATTTTCCAGTCCGTGACATCTGAGCCAATAGCGATAATCTCGCCCGAAACTTCGAGGCCGGGCAGGGGGGAGGCGCCTTCTGGCGGTGCATAATTCCCCTCAACTTGAAAGATATCCGCGCGGTTCACGCCAGCATAGGCGACGCGAATCAGCACTTCATCCGCGGCGGGAGCAGGCGTGTCCACTGCATTGCTATAGACGAGTCGATTATCCGAAATGGTCATTCCAAACATGACAGTTCTCTCATTAATTTCATTCTCGCGCTTGACGGGAGACGTAATTAGCATTTTCATCGACTAGATTCTCGGGTCAAGCCCGAGAATGCAATAGGAAAACTGTTTGGCCAGTAGGCCAATCTTTAGTGGCCGAAGGCCTTAGGCCCATTGCGTAGACCAGTAGGTCGGAGCAGGGGCGAATAGGATACTATGTTTGAGGAAGAAGAGTTACCACGAAAGAGCGCTAAATCCATGCCGGATGCCCCGATTTTCGAGGGTTGGGACGTGGATGATATGCAAGCCTATATTGGCTGGCTAAAGGGGGAGATTACGCGCGCGGAGGCAGAAATAGAAAAACGCGGCAGCGCAAAGAGCGCCGCCGACGCGTTTTTCAAGAAATAGGCTAAAGGAAAGAAGCGATTACTTCGCTTCTTCTTGCTTCGCTGCTTCAGCAGCTGCACCGAAGTTGCCACCAATCGCACCAAAGCGATTCGAGAATTTCTCCATACGGCCTGTCTTCTTCAGGTGAACACCACCAACCCAAGCTGGGTGGGTCTTAGAGTCCACATCAAGTTGAAGCGTATCGCCTGCTTTACCGTAAGTAGAGCGGGTTTTGTACGTGCTGCCGTCGGTCATTGCCACGGTGATTTCATGATAATCGGGATGAATATCTGCTTTCATCGTATTTACCTTATATTTTTAAACGTGAGGCGTGTGTATAACGCCGCCTTTTACTCTTGGCAAGGGGTTTTTAAGCCTAATGGCCCATGGCCTTTTCCGAGCCCCGGTGCGGCCTTGATTCCCGCTTGCACAAAGGCGATGGCGCGCCCGCAGGCCGATTCGAGCCCGTGGCCCTGCGCGAGGAGGGTAGCAATGGCGGAAGCGAGGGTGCAGCCCGTGCCGTGCGTGTGCGGTGTGTCGAGGCGTTTATGTGACCATTCTTTGGTTTTTCCAGCCGTATAGAGCCTGTCCACCAACGTATCCTTCGCGCCGTGTCCCCCTTTTAGCAGCACCGCTTTTGCACCTAATGCTAGCAGGGATTGGCCATCCGCCCCGCCTAAAAGCTCGGCTTCTGGCAGGTTGGGGGTGAGGAGCGTGGCGCGCGGAATAAGCCGCGTTTTGAGCGCCTCCATAGCGTTTGCTTCGAGCAGGCGGCTACCGCTGGTCGCGACCATCACCGGGTCAAGCACGAGGGGAATATCTTCGGGAAGGCAGGCGGCTATGGTTTCAATCACTTCGGCGCTATGGAGCATGCCGATTTTAATCACATCCGCGCCGATATCCGACAGGCAAGCTTCGATTTGCGCGGCAATATGGGCAGGGGGAATGGGGTGAATATCCGTCACGCCCAGCGTATTTTGTGCGGTGGTGGCGGTGATGGCGGTCATCGCGTAGCCGCCGAGCAAGGTAACGGCCTTGGCGTCTGCTTGAATACCCGCGCCACCAGAAGAATCAGATCCGGCGATAATAAGGGCACGTGCGGGTTTGGACATATTACGCAGCGGATTGTGTGCAGGCGGTAATGCTTTGGCAGATAGTATCGGCCAGCTGGTCGATTTGCGCCGCATCCTGCCCTTCCACCATCACGCGGATGAGCGGCTCAGTGCCGGATTTGCGAATCAAGACGCGCCCATTTTTACCTAGCGTGGCTTCTGCGGCGGCAATCGCGTCTTTCACGCTTGCATTGCCCAGCGGGTCTGCATCGCCGTAGCGTACATTTTTGAGGATTTGCGGCACGGCCGTGAACGGGCGTCCTACTTCACTTACGGGCTTGCCGCTTTCGGTCACCAAATCCAGCACTTGCAGCGCGGCAACCAGCGCATCACCGGTGGTGGTATAGTCACTCAGGATGACATGGCCGCTCGGCTCACCGCCAAGATTCAGCCCATCCGCACGCATCTTTTCCATCACATAGCGGTCGCCGACCTTCGTGCGGTGCAGGGTGATGCCCAACCCTTCGAGATACTGCTCAAATCCTAAATTCGCCATTTGCGTACCCACCACGGCATTGCCCGCGAGCAGGCCGCGCTGGTGCCAACGGGTCGCCACCAGTGCCATCAGTTGGTCGCCGTCTAGAAGCTGGCCTTTTTCGTCACACATGACGAGGCGGTCCGCATCGCCGTCCAGTGCAATGCCCAAATCCGCGCCTTCACGCAGCACGGCTTCGCAGAGTGATTCTGGATGCGTTGAGCCGCAGTCTTTATTGATGTTTGTACCGTCTGGCTGGATATGGATGGGCACCACCTCGGCGCCCAGCTCCCACAAAATGGTGGGGCCGACTTTGTATCCTGCGCCATTCGCGCAATCGATGACGATTTTCAAGCCTTCCAAGCTTTTGCTCTTGGGGAAGGTCGATTTGACGAACTCAATATAGCGGCCTTGCGCATCGTCAATACGGCGGGCGCGGCCAATGTCTTCGGGGTTAGAGAGGCAGCCATGCAACTCGCTATCATTCTGCATGCGTGCTTCGATGCGTGCTTCGACTTCATCGGAGAGCTTGTAGCCATCGGGTCCGAACAGCTTGATACCGTTATCGAGATACGCGTTGTGGGACGCTGAGATCATCACGCCAATATCGGCACGCATGGCTCGCACCAACATGCCGACGGCGGGGGTGGGCAGTGGGCCTACCAGATGCACATGCATCCCTACGGAGAGGAATCCGGCGGTCAGCGCGTTCTCAATCATATAGCCAGAGAGGCGAGTATCTTTGGCAATCACCACACGGTGGCGATGGTCGCCGCGCATAAATTCGCGCCCTGCGGCCATGCCCACTTTGAGCGCAATATCCGCTGTCATGGGCGATTGGTTGGCGGTGCCACGAATCCCGTCTGTGCCGAAAAGCTTACGCATCGTATTCCGTTTTCTCGTCGTCTTTTTTCGCTTTGCGCTTGCGGCCGGAGGAAGGCAGCGAAGATTTGGCTGGCTTAGCCTTATGCGCTGCATCTTCAGGGCGCTGGATTTCCTTGCCCGCGAGCAGGTCTTTAATATCGTCGCCGCTGAGCGTCTCATATTCCAGCAGACCTTCGGCCAACTTGACATAGTCGTCATGGTTGTCTTCGAGGATTTTCTTCGCATGGGCGTGGGCTTCTTCCACGAGGCGGCGCACTTCTTCCTCTACGATGCGCAATGTCTCCGGGGAGATAGCGCTAGAACGGGTCGCCATCGCTTGGCCGAGGAAGGGTTCTCCGCTTTCATCGGCATAAAGGATTGGGCCGAGCTTATCGCTCATACCCCATTCGGACACCATCGCGCGCGCCAACTTGGTCGCATATTGGATATCCGACGATGCACCGCTGGAGACTTTATCGTAGCCAAAGGTGATTTCTTCCGCCACACGGCCACCCATAGCGACAGCCAAATCGGCATACATTTTATCACGTAGGTAAGAGATCTTGTCGGCTTCTGGCAGGCGCATCACCATACCCAGCGCACGGCCGCGCGGGATAATAGTGGCTTTGTGAATCGGGTCAGACGCAGGGCAATGTAGCCCTACCATCGCATGGCCTGCCTCATGATACGCGGTCATGCGCTTCTCATCGTCGCTCATCACCATGGATTTGCGTTCGGCACCCATCATGACTTTGTCTTTCGCGGATTCAAACTCGCCCATCGTTACGACTTTTTTGTCTTTGCGCGCGGCCATCAGTGCGGCTTCGTTTACAAGGTTGGCGAGGTCTGCACCGGAGAAGCCCGGCGTACCGCGTGCGATGATGCGTGCATCCACATCGGGCGCGAGCGGCACTTTGGCCATATGCACTTCCAGAATCGCTTTACGTCCTTCAATATCCGGATTCGGCACGACAATCTGACGGTCAAAACGGCCCGGGCGCAGCAGCGCAGGGTCCAGCACATCGGGGCGGTTAGTCGCTGCAATCAGGATCACGCCTTCATTGGCCTCAAAACCATCCATCTCCACCAGCAACTGGTTGAGGGTTTGCTCGCGCTCATCGTTACCGCCGCCCATACCGGCACCACGGTGACGTCCTACCGCGTCAATCTCATCAATGAAGATGATACAGGGCGCATTCTTTTTGCCCTGTTCGAACATATCGCGTACACGGCTCGCACCGACACCCACGAACATCTCCACAAAGTCGGAACCAGAAATACTGAAGAAGGGCACATCCGCTTCACCGGCGATAGAGCGCGCGAGGAGGGTTTTACCTGTACCCGGAGGGCCCACGAGCAGGCAGCCTTTGGGGATTTTTCCGCCTAGGCGTTGGAACTTTTGCGGGTCTTTCAAAAAGTCGACAATCTCAACCAATTCTTCTTTGGCTTCCTCAATGCCTGCGACATCGGCGAAGGTTTTCTTTTCGCTATGTTCGTTGAGCATTTTCGCGCGGCTTTTGCCAAAGCTCATCGCGCCGCCACCGCCTTTACCGCCCTGCATTTGGCGCATGAAGAAGATATACACCGCAATCAGCAGCAGGAACGGGAGCCAGCTAGAGAGCAAAATGCCCCAGAATCCACCCATCGCATCGGCCGGTTTATCCGCGGTGATGCGCACGCGGTTATCAGTGAGGAGGGTGACGAGATTCGGGTCATCCAGCCCCATGGTTTGGAAGGCTTGGCCGTTATCGTAATGGCCTTGAATGGTCGTGCCAGTATCCGCCGATTGACGGATGGTCACATCGTTGATGTTGCCATTTTTGACTTCATTGAGGAAATCCGAATAGGCGAGTGGCTGGTAGGCGCTGTTTTCCATGCCGCCTTGCAGGATGTTGGCGAGCATCAGCACGCCGACAAAGATACCCAGCCAGACCAATAGATTTTTTCCGATATTTCCCATAGTTCCCTATTCTTTTTTCTCAGTATTCATAGCAGTAAACAGCGCACCCGCAAGCGGTTTTCGAGGGGAAAAGCGTAGCGATAGCGTGGTAGGCGCGCCGTTTGGTTGTTGGTACCCTATGTGGGGCACACTCAGCGGGGAATCAAGATGCCGCAGGGTGGGAAGGGTCAGAAATGCTTCGCGCGGCCAATTGGGCAGGGTGAGTTGCTCGCGCAAGCTGAGATAGCCGTCCTCACCTAGTGGGCCAAGGGTGAGGTCTTTTGCATCGCTTTCTACGCTATAACGAAAGCGTTCATCCCATACACCATGAGGCGATGGGGCTTTGCCCGTTTCTACGGCGTTAGGCTCGCGCAGCACCCAAAGTCGCTCTTTGCGCACCAACAGCAAGCAGCCCCCTAGCGTGAGTTTCGGCTCTCCGGCGCAAAGTTGGTGATAGGCGCGCTCCAATTTTTCCTGACGTGGACGGTAGGCGCTACCCGAAATGGTCTGCACCATTGCACCGAGCAGGCGGATGCCCATGGCAGTGTCGCACACCTTCCATGCAGCATAATCGCAGTGGAGCAAGCCAGCATCAAAGAGGGTCGCATGTGCCGCAAACCATGCCGCACGCGCCTGCTCATCTGCGATACGTTCTTTGGCGGAGCGTTGCTGCAAGGCCATCAGTTCATGAAAGGCGGCAGGATTATCGCGCAAGTAATGGCGGGCTTTCACGCGGTCGAAATCGGTGTTTTGGTTAGAAGGGTCTTCAACCCATGGCTGGCCAATGGATTGCAAAAAGTCGGTGAGCGAGGCTTTGCGCGAGGTGAGTAAGGGGCGGAGGAAGGTAATGCCGTCTTGCTCGAACCGTGCGCTCATCCCAGCGAGCCCTTCACTACCGCTTCTGCGGAGTTGGCGCATATAGACGGTTTCGGCCTGATCATCGGCATGTTGGGCAATCAGGCA
>CAYFFN010000059.1:0-10110 GCA_964342335.1 uncultured Azospirillaceae bacterium | reverse complement strand
TAATAATATCTTGATACGCAGAGACCACACGGTCACGCACCGCAACCACGGTATTAAGTGTCAGCTCCGCATTCGCAACCGTCGTCACAAGTTCATGCAGATCCGCCTCATTGGCAATCGCACGGGTACTCACCTCTTCCGACTTATAGCCAGTAGACGCTGAGGTGCGTAGCGCATCCCCTACCAGACGTGAGAAGCTAGGACGATCACTCGCCTGATTCTGCTCTGGCATTGTTGCAACTGGTGCCCCAGAAGCCCCTTTAAATTGCTCGCCTTGGTTGGCGCGCTTATAGGCGTTAACCGCCGTGCTAAATACTACATTATCCGCCATAACAGCTCCCCTTATTTAATCATATCAATCGTCTGCATGATCATGCTTTTCGACGATTCAATCACGTTCAAATTCGCTTCATACCCACGGCGCGCCTCGCGCATATCCATCATTTCTACAATCGGATTCACGTTCGGGTAAAGCACATATCCCTCTTCATCCGCCATCGGGTGATACGGCTCATATTTCTTCGCATAGGGTGCGTCATCATAACCATATTTCTTCACCTGCACCAAATCAGCGTCCAGCTTGCGGTCTAGCTCATTTTTAAAGCTGAGTACTTTACGACGATACGGCGCCTCGCCATCGCGCGTACCCACCGCATCCGAGTTTGCAATATTCTCAGATACAATACGCATACGGTCACTTTGCGCCTTCATGCCTGCTGCGCCAATATATAAGGACTTTACCAAATCACCTGACATTGCCTACTCCCTACCTGTTACCAATGGCCGTCTTAAACATAGACGTGGTTTTGTTATATAGATTCGTCACCTCACGGTATTGCAGCGAGCTCTCGTTCATCATCGCCATCTGTTCTTCGAGCACCACGTTATTCTCGACGGGTGTTCTTTCATAGGTATCGCGCATTTTATCGTAACGGAAATCATCGGTCTGCGGCTTTGTGCCCATGCTGTGTGCAGCACTGGTAGTGCGCACCTTCAGTTTACGCGCATGAATGGACGCCAAATTCTTAAAGTCCAAGTCACGCATGTCCGAAGCTTTGTAGCCCGGCGTATCTACGTTCGCGATATTTTTAGCAAGCAAATCGGTACGCTCAGAGAGGTACCCCATCTTCATTTGCATCATTTTCATGAGCGAAAGCTTCGAAAAATCCATATCAACCTCGGTGTTACTTACACACTGCAATGCAAGCTTTGCGCCAACATTGTCTCTCTTTCGCCTAGGATTTGCCCTTATTATTCTCACATTATGGGCAACAATTGCCTACAATATACAAAAAACCACACCTCATGGCCAGAGATTATTTGCATTTTCTCACATTTTCCCCTAAGAATAAGAAAATCAGTTAGATAATTCGGCACCAGTAGGTTAGGAAAATGCTCTATCTTTCGCGCAAAATTGGCGAATCCATTATCATCAACAACACCATTGAGATGAAGGTGATGGAAGTGCGTGGAAAGACCGTAAAACTGGGCTTTACCTTCCCTCCGGACGCGACGGTATTACGCAAAGAAATCCACGATAAAATCCTAGAAGAGAATATGGCAGCCGCCCTCTCTGGAGATAATGATGCCGATTGGCTAGATGCGGAAATTATGGTCGATCTTGGCACAGGCCATGCATCCCTTCACGGCGAAAGCAACGCCGAACCCGATAAGGAATAATGGTAGAATCCGATACAACGCCTGGCCAACAGCTCGATATCACCGAGGATTCATCGCTCATAGCGGCAAAAAATACCCCCACCCAAGACAAAACCACCAAAGCCGTCGCGCTCGAATATGACCGTGAGACCGATAACGCACCGCGTGTGACCGCCAGCGGCAAAGGCGCTGTGGCAGAGCAAATTCTCGCCATCGCCTTCGATCAAGGCATCCGTGTGCGTGAGGATGCGGACCTGGTTGAAGTGCTCTCCAAAATCGAGGTCGACTCCCCTATTCCACTGGAAGCGTTCGCAGCAGTTGCCGAAATCCTCGCCTATGTCTATAACGCTAATGCGTGTCTCAAACAAAATAAGTGGTCGCAAAAGGCAGGCGACCTATGGGAGGGAGAATGACACAATCCGCACAACAGGCTTTGCAAGAGGTCGATGACTATATTAAAAAAGCCAATAGCATATTGGAATCCGGCGAATATATGGAGCTGGAAGGGCTCGATGATAAAGTGCGCGGCCTCTGCGAAACGATCGCGCATATGACGCCCGAAGAAGCCAAAGAATACAAAGACACCCTCACCCGCCTCATGCAGGATTTGGATGGGTTACAAAGCAGCCTCAACAACAGCAAAGACAAGCTAAAAGAAGAGCTCGCCGGCGTACAAACCCACTCACAGGCCAACCATGCCTACCGCAAATCCAGCGCCCTCAACACACCAAAAGAGGACTAAGCACACATGGAGACGGTGGATATTGGGCGTATCATTTTTTCGTTTATTGGCGTTGTCGTCCTCATTTTCATCGTCGCGATGATCGCCAAACGCCTTGGCCTGCACACCCGCCTCGCCGGATTGCAAAGCCCAGAGAAGCGCCTGCAAATAATTGATGCCATGCCTATTGACGCACGCCGCCGCTTGATTATCGTACGCCGTGACACACGTGAACATCTCATCCTGATTGGCATGCAAGAAGACCTGCTCATTGAGAGCTACGAGAGCGAGGAAAAGAACCATGCGTAAACTACTCTTTCTAGCCCTAACAGCTTGCCTGTTCGCATTACCCGACCTCGCCGCTGCGCAAAGCCTAAGCTTCGACTTAGGTATGCAAGAATCCGGCTCAACCACGGCACGTATGATTCAAATCATCTTGCTGATTACTATCATCAGCGTCGCGCCATCCATCCTCGTGATGGTTACGTCCTTCACGCGTATTGTGGTGGTGCTTTCCCTACTCCGTGTCGCGATGGGTACCCAGCAAACCCCGCCCAACCAAGTGATGATTGGCCTCGCATTGTTCCTCACCGCCTTCATTATGACGCCCGTATTCGAGAAATCCTATGAGGATGGCATCTTGCCCCTTATCAATGAAGAAATAAATGAGGAAGCCGCACTCAAAGCCGCTGCTGAACCCTTCCACACCTTCATGCTCGCCCACACACGCGATAAAGACTTAGACTTATTCGTAAACATGACCCAAGACACGTTCGAAATCGCCACCCCTGAGGACACGCCCTACCAAGTGCTCGTCCCTGCCTTCATGATTAGTGAACTCCGGCGCGCCTTCGAGATTGGCTTCTTGGTCTTCGTGCCCTTCCTCATCATCGATATGCTCGTCGCATCCGTTCTCATGGCCATGGGTATGATGATGCTACCACCCGTACTTATCTCTTTGCCATTTAAGATTATTTTCTTCGTCCTCATCGACGGATGGTATATGATAACCGGAAGTTTGGTTCGAAGTTTCGGGGTCTAGCCTCACGCTTTAACCTAAAATTAACTATAAATACGCTAAAATAAGAACAAACCTCATACGGTTCTCATAGATAAGGATATTTCATGCGTATTTTTTCTGTAACACTCCTAACAACAACGTTGCTCTCCAGTGCAGCTCTTGCACAATCCCCCAACTTGCCAAATGCAGATATCTTGCTTAATCGCGCCGAACGCCAACAGCAATACAACCAATCTAGAGAAGCATGGGAACAGCAACGTGGTTATGAAAACCAACCATTCGAAAGAACGGGGCCCGGCTTTGGGCGAGATCGCCGTCCTGAAGATTTAGCCCCAATTCCTGAACCTACACCAGAACCCGTTCCTGAACCACCAACACCGGAGCCAGAACCAGAGCCGCCCGTAACTGAGCCGGCACCAGTACCACCGACTCCTGAGCCTGAGCCGGCACCAGAGCCAGTTCCACCAACTCCCGAACCGGAACCAGTGCCAGAACCAGAGCCTACTCCTCCAGCCCCCGAACCGGAGCCAGAGCCCACGCCACCTATTCCGGACCCGAATCCAACCCCTCCATTGGACAGCCCAATTCTTGAGGAAGATTCACTCGACAATAGGGATAATTTAGGCGAAGTGCGCGAATTTGATTCGCTTAGCGATCACTAGTTTTCTTAACGAGAAACTCCGATTGCAAATCGACGGAATCGCGCTTGCCTACGTGTTTCGCACAATGGTTAAGCCAGTGCTCCGCCGCTTTACGCCCCTGCTCTTTTAACGCAGAAATAAACGGCCAATCGCATTGATATTTGGACACCACATCCAATGATTTCATAAACGCATCGTCTCGAATGGAATGCATATACACGCGCGTAAAATGCTCGCGTGCCTTCGCTTTGAGCATATCCTCGTCCAGCAATTTTTGCACAAATGCAATCGCGCGCATTTCTCCAATAAGCGACGAATTAAACGTAATTTCATTCACGCGGTTAAGAATCTCTCCGGCTTGCATAGGCAGCTCATCCGGCCGTTCAATCGGATTAATATGCACCACGATAATATCCTCGGCGTCCGTCTCATAATAAAGCGGGAAGAGCGACGGATTCCCCATATAACCACCATCCCAATAATGCTGACCATCCACCTCGGCTGCTTGGAACACAAACGGCAAAGCCGTTGAAGCATCCACGGCATCAACGCTTAATTCTTTGCCGCTAAATACTTTTACTTTCCCGCCTTCAACATGCGTAGCACTCACGAAAACCTTCGGGCATGTACACGAACCGATTTGCTCAAAATCCACCATCTCCTCAAGCAAATCACGCAGCAAATTCACATTCAGCGGATTAAACTGATACGGCGAGAATGTCCGCGTGAAGCTATCAAACATATTGAAGAATATAGGTGCCTCCAACTCTTTCGGCAGACCAACGCCCTGCCCCTTCATCCAATCCAGCCACTCATTATAGGGCGTGCTGGGCACAGGGCTAAAGACCGAGCCAATTTCGCTAATGCGCCGCCAGAGTGTCTCCAGCCCCTCGCGCGCCGCTTCGGTTCCACCTAATTCATAGTAATGCGCATACACAATGGCATTGACCGAACCCGCGCTCGTACCGGAAATACCAACCACTTCAAACGCGTCCTCTTCAAGCAGGCGGTCCAGCACGCCCCACGTGAAGGCACCATGTGCTCCGCCGCCTTGAAGAGCCAGGGCTACCTTTGGCTTTTTAGCTTTCGCCATCCCTAGGCCGCCGTCCAACCGCCATCAATGGAGATAGTCGTACCGGTAATATTTTGCGCATGGTCAGAACAGAGGAACAACGCCGTGCCCGCGATCTCTTCCACTTCCACAAATTTCTTCGTCCACTGTGCGGCGAGCAATACGTCTCGCTTCACCTCTTCTTCGCTCATACCGCGCGACTGCGCCGTGTCTTTCACCTGCCCGGCCACCAACGGCGTCCACACATAGCCCGGGCAAATCGCGTTCACAGTAATGTTATCCTGACCCACTTCTAGCCCGACCGTTTTGGTCAAGCCCACGATGCCGTGCTTCGCGCTCACATAGGCCGACTTGTTAGGCGAGGCCACCAAGCCGTGCGCCGATGCAATATTGATAATACGTCCCCAACCCGCTTCTTTCATCAATGGCACCGCATGACGAATCGTGTGGAACGATGCAGAGAGATTAATCGCCATAATCGCATCCCACTTTTCTGGTGGGAACTCTTCAATCTTCGCTACCTTTTGGATACCGGCATTATTCACCAGAATATCGACGCTACCCATTTCCGCTTTGGCGGTCTTCATCAAGTCTTCAATCTCATCCGGCTTGCTCATATCCGCGCCGTGATACAGCGCCTTCACACCATAGCCTTCCAGCGTCTTACGTTCTTTTTCGATGTCATCCGCATCGCCAAACCCGTTGATGACCACATTCGCGCCTTGCTTGGCAAACGCCGTGGCAATGCCCAAGCCAATGCCACTGGTTGATCCGGTTACGATGATGGTTTTTCCTTTAACGCTCATGAAAGCCTCCTTGCTGTTACCTTACAACTAGGACAAATCTCACGAAATGCAAACAGGCTATTGCAGTGCGATGCTTTCCAGCAGCAAATTCGCTGCCTCACGCTCCGCCGCCTTCTTAGAAGACGCCTCTGCTTTGGCGGGCTCCAAGCCTTCGACAGAAACTTGCACGGTAAAGTTAGGGGCATGGCTCGGCCCCGATTGCGCAACCACTTCATATAAGGGAAGCGGCAGCCCCTTGCCCTGCGCCCATTCTTGCAGCGCCGTTTTAGGGTCCTTCGGCGCTTCTTGCATTTCGCGCGCAGGCTTTTCCCAATAGCGCATGATGAACTCGCGTGCCGCCCCTAAGCCAGCATCCAAATAAATCGCGCCAATCAACGCCTCACACGCATCCTCAAGGTTAGACTTATTCTCGCGCCCGCCTAAATCCTCTTCTCCCGTCGAGAGCAGCAGCTTTTTATCCAAGCCGATATCTTTCGCAATTTTGGAAAGCTGCTCACCGCAAATCAGTGCTGCTTGACGCTTGGCAAGCGGGCCTTCCGCCTCATCGGGATACATCTTATACAGCAGCTCCGCTACGCACAGCCCCAGCACCGCATCGCCCAAAAACTCCAAACGCTGATTGTTGCCTTCTTTGCGACCCGAGAGCGATGGATGGCTCAGCGCCAGTTCCAGCAACTTCTCATCATCAAAGCGATAGTCTAACGTTTCCTGAAATTTCTTCATGGGTTAATCCGTTGCAAAAAGCGTTCGGTTCTAAAAGCGAATGGCCAGCGCCAAATCTCCCATATCCTAACACCATTCCCAACGGAGAAGAAAATAATATCTGCGCGGCCAACAATATTCTCCAGCGGCACCATTCCAACGCCATTGAGATAACGGCTATCACGCGAATTATCGCGGTTATCGCCCATCATAAAATAATGCCCTTCGGGAATGCGATATACATCGGTATTGTCCGGATCAATATCCCGAAAGCCCAACGGATCCACGCGCCCATTTTCATAATCCAGCGTGCCGTGCTCCAGCCCATTCGGCAATGTCTCAATATAAATCGGCACCGCCAAATTCTTATTACGCCCCTCAATCGCCGTGAAGCTCCCTTCGGCGAAGCGCTCCACCAGCTTACCCTCAATGTAAAGACGGCTATCGCGCACCTGAACAATCTCACCCGGCAAGCCAATCACGCGCTTAATATAATCAATGCGCGGATTCCCCGGCGGGCGGAACACCACCACATCACCGCGCTCCGGAAAGTCGTCTCCGCTTAATATGCGCCCATCAAACAGCGGAAATCCGAACGGAAAGGAATAACGCCCATAGCCATAGGCCATCTTATTCACAAACAGATAATCCCCTTCCAGCAGGGTCGGATGCATCGAAGCGGAAGGAATATGGAACGGTTCAAACAAGAAGCTACGGAACAAGACAGCCACAAACACCGCAATAAACAGCGTTTTAATGGTGTCATCCCAACTACCTTTCGGCTTTTGGGGCTTGGTTTCGGAGGTATCCTGCATCTCTTCACTCATGACGCGGCAGCTTAGGCAAAAGCGCCCCGCTTGCAAGCGCAAACGCATTTTTAAACTCCATGAAGTAAAGCGCTTGACCCACCAAGGCCAAGCCATTAAACACTAGGCCTCTAGTTTGGGCTGCACCAACAGCCCTACGAGCGCGGAGAGTTGGCTGAGTGGTCGAAAGCGCTCCCCTGCTAAGGGAGTATACGGGGTAACCGTATCGAGGGTTCGAATCCCTCACTCTCCGCCATTAGAAAAGGCCGCCGCAGGCCGGTTCAACAATAAGCTTAGTGAGCGCAGCGAGCTTAGCGTTTGCAACGAGAAGCGCAGCTGCGAGATAATCCCTCATAGCACTTTTCGCAAACTCCTCTATAGTGCCACCATCCAAACTACGTGAGAAACATTCATGGTCGAAATGGGTCAGTATAATACCCTCAAAATCAACAACGAGGTAGATTTTGGGTTTTACCTTGATGGTGGTGACTGGGGTGAACTGTTGCTCCCCACGCGCTATGTGCCGAAGGATATGCGTGAGCGCGACGAAATTGAGGTCTTCCTCTATTACGACTCCGAAGACCGCCCGATTGCCACAACAGAAACCCCGCGTGTCACTGTTGGCCAATGCGCCTTTCTCAAAGTCACCTCCTCCAGCCCGTATGGCGCGTTTATGGATTGGGGGCTCTCCAAAGATTTGCTTGTCCCCTTCAAAGAACAGCGCGTGCCTATGCAGGTCGGCAAACGCTATGTGGCCTATGTATTCCTCGATGCCACAGGACGCATCGCCGCGAGCAGCAAGCTCGATTGCTTTTTGGAAGAAGAAAACCGAGGCACCTTCCGCCCGCAGCAAGAAGTAGAGCTGCTCATCGCCAGCCGCACCGACCTTGGCTATAAGGCCGTGATTGAGGACACCCATATCGGCCTCATCCATAACGCCGATATTCTCCAACCCATTGAGATGGGCACGCGCATGCGCGGTTATATCAAGCTCATCCGCGAGGAAGATAACCGCATCGACCTAAAACTCCACGCCACAGGGCGCGACGCCGAGGATACGCTGTGCGATGCTATCCTAGATTATCTAGAATCCGAGGGCGGAAAGAGCGACCTCACCGATAAAAGCAGCCCCGAAGCGATTTACGCGCAATTTCAGGTCAGCAAATCCAGCTACAAGAAAGCGCTGGGCAAATTATATAAGGAAAAGCATATCCTTATAGATAATGCCGCCAAACAGATAGTGCTGCTGTAGCAGATTTATACTCTCTTTACACCTTCTCTCCCTCTGTCATATCGCGTTCTAACATGCAGTGCGCGATAGTAGGCACATCACCAATGACGGTGACAACAACAAACAGACAGGAGTATGAAATGCCTACTGCAACACAAAAAGAAGTGAAAGAACTTCGCGAAGACATCGCCCAGATTAAAGATTTGATCGCGGGCAAAGCCGAAGACGCAGCCTCCAATGGCGCGCTCAAGGTGATTTCGAAAGAAGAATTCCGCGATGCCGCGCAAAAAGCAGGCAAAAACCTGCGTCACTATTTCAGCCATAAGGCCGAACAGTTTGACCATGCACGCGAGTCCACAGAGCGCACCATCAAGAAGCATCCGCTTTCTAGCGCGGCTGTAGCCTTTGCAGGCGGTGCCCTGCTCGCATCACTCTTTGCGCGTCGTTCATAAGATGGACACGAGCACCCTCATAAAGCGCTTGGCGCTTACCGCACTTGGGCAGGCGCTCCCCCCAGCGTCTGTCCTCAGTGACGCAGCCCACCACGCGAAGCTCGGCGTCATCGGCTCGGTCATCACCGGTGCCATGTTCTCCGCCTTCGTGCTGGTCGGCTGTTTCATGTTCTATAATTACATGCTGACAGAAGGTGTGGAAACGCAACTCGCCCTCGCCATCATCGCAGGCTTCACCCTGCTGCTAGGTGTAATTGGCGTCTATGCGGTGAACGGCCAAGTCAGCAAAGCCGCTAAGCTGAAGCGCAAAATGACACCCGTGAATAGGAACTCTATCGGTGCAGAAGCCGAAACCTTACTACATCACTTCATCTCTGGCCTGTGCGAACAACCAGAGCCGAAAGAAAAAGCAGAACAAGAATTGGAAGAACTTTCCGATACCGTAGCCGAACTCGAAGAACGTATTGTAACGCTCTATAAGTCTTAATCCTCGTTCGGCACATACAACAAAGGTCCCACCAAATGGTAGGGCCTTTTTTATATGGCTCCTCGTTCTTGATACATTGCGAACCAATCATTACCAAGATGTTATTTTTTGTTCCAAGCCTCACCACTCAAAATATGTTTTCGTTCTGTTAGCAAGCGTTACAAGCGATAACATCACAGGCACTTCCACCAACACCCCAACAACTGTTGCTAACGCAGCGCCGGAATTAAGGCCGAACAGGCTGATGGCCACAGCTACGGCCAATTCAAAAAAATTTGAGGTGCCTATCAGGGCGGCGGGTGCTGCAGTGCTGAACGGAACACGCCAGAAATAGCCCCATCCATAAGCAATGGCAAAAATGCCGTAACTTTGAATAAGCAAGGGTATGGCAATCAGGGCAATGACCATTGGCTTTTCAATGATCATTCCTGCCTGAAAGCCAAACAACAAAACAACCGTAGCCAGCAAGCCCATAATAGAAAACGGCTTCACCTTGGCTGTGAATTTGGCAA
>CAYFFN010000058.1:0-10203 GCA_964342335.1 uncultured Azospirillaceae bacterium | reverse complement strand
ATGTATTTCGTGCTCAATGCGATGATCACCATGGTGCTGTTCATTAACACCAAATCCATTCTCGCCTTTTTTATCGGGATTGTGATTCACCTATTTGGCTACATTCTCTGCATGAAAGAGCCGCGTGCCGTAGAGCTGTGGATGCTCTATATGCGCACCGCCTTTCAATCTTGGAACAAAATTTATCACGGTAACACCAACTCATACGACGTATTTTGATGCTGCAACTGAAACGCCGAAACGTATCCAAAGCCGGAGTCTCCAAGCGAGAGGTTTCGGCTGCGCAATTTATCCCTTATAGCCATCATTTCGACAAAGAAACCATCATCACAAAGGACAATGAACTCCTGCAAATTATACGTTTGACGGGCTTCGCCTTTGAGACGGCAGACGATGAAGATGTCGATATGAAGAAGATGGTGCGTAATTCGCTATTCAAAAGTTTGGCGGATGGAACCTTCGGTATGTATTTTCACACGGTGCGCCGCAAAGAGGTGGCCCATGCGGACGGCAAAATGCCGGCCGGCTTTGCGCGCGAGGCAGACGATCAATGGCGCCACAAGCATGAGACGCGCAAAACCTTCGTGAATGAACTCTACGTGACGATAATACGCAAGCGCGACACCAAAGGTGCCGCGAAAGTGGAGAATCTTTTTAAGTCGATTGAGAAACGCACCGACAAAAGTAGCGAAGACCTTGAGCTGAAGGAAATGCATAAAGAGTTGAAGGAGGCGGTGTATCGTCTGCTTGCAACCTTCAAAGATTACGGCGCGAAGGTGCTCACCACAATCGATACAGAAAACGGCCCCATGTCTGAGCCGATGGAATTTCTCGGGCGTATCGTGAATGGTGGCTATACGCAGCCAATGATGCATACCAATATGGAAATTGCACGCTACCTACCCATTAACCGTCTGTATTTTGGCGACCGAGCGATTGAGATTCGCGGGCCGGATTACCATAAATATGCGGCGGTGGTGGGCATCAAAGAATATGCCCCGCAGACGGCGGCGGGTGTGTTTGATACATTCCTGCAATTGCCGTTTGAGTTCATCATTTCGCAGTCGGCGGAGTTCTTGAACCGCCAGAGCAATATCGGCTCGATGCAGACCACGCAGCGCCGCATGATGCAGGCGGAAGATAAAGCTGTTAGCCAAATGAAAGAAATCACCCACGCGCTCGACATGGCGACCAGTGGGCATATTGGTTTTGCCTATCACCATTTCACCGTGCTGATTCTGGAAGATGATTTGCAAAAGCTGGAGGCTGCCGTCTCTATGGCGATTGCCGAGCTGGTGAATGTCGGCATCAACCCGATTCGTGAGAAGCTGGTGATGGAGGCGAGCTACTGGGCGCAGCTTCCGGGCAACTTTGATTTTGTAGGTCGCAAGGCGCGCATCAGCACGCTGAATATTGCGGGCTTTGCCTCCATGCATAATTACCCATCGGGCAATCCAAAGAAAAACCATTGGGGCCCTGCGGTGACGGTGTTTGATACTACCTCGGGCACACCTTACTACTTCAACTTCCACGCGCGGGATGTGGGGCATACGACGATTATCGGCCCGACCGGTGCGGGTAAAACCGTGCTGATGAACTTCCTCGTCGCGCAGGCGCAGAAATATAATTGCCGCACCTTCATGTTCGATAAAGACCGCGGTGCGGAGATTTTTGTGCGCGCCTTGGGCGGCAAATATTCCATCATTGATCCGGGGAAGCGTTGCGGGTTCAATCCGCTCAAGCTGCAAGACACGATGGAGAACCGCACCTTCCTCGCAGAGTGGTTGAAGACGCTCGTGACGGCGAATGATGAACCTTTCACGGCAGACGATATGGATATCATCGAGAAGGCTGTGGCGGGGAACTTCAATCTCGCGCCGAAGGATCGCGTGTTGCGCAACATAGCGCCATTCCTCGGTATGGCTAAACCGGGCAGCTTAGCTGGGCTCCTAAAAATGTGGCATAGCGCAGGGCAATATGCAGGTATCTTCGATAATGAAGAAGATATTCTCGATTTTGACATTAGCACCATGTTTGGATTTGAGATGGGCGAGTTGCTCGCCAGCAAAACCACGATGATTCCCGTGCTGCTATACCTCTTCCAACGTATTCAAATGTCGCTGGATGGCACGCCGACGATGATCATCCTCGATGAGGCATGGGCGCTGATTGATAACAAAGTCTTCGCGAGTAAAATTAAAGACTGGCTGAAGACATTGCGTAAGCTTAACGGCATGGTGGTCTTCGCGACTCAGTCGGTGGAGGATGCGGTGGGCAGCTCCATCAGCGACACGCTGATTCAGCAAACCGCGACGCAAATCTTCTTGCCGAACCCGAAGGCGACGGATGCGTATCGCACGGCATTCATGCTCAGCGAGCGCGAATTTAATTTGCTCAAAACGACCGACCCCGGTTCGCGCTTCTTCCTTGTGAAGCAGAACAAGGACGTGGTGGTCGCGCGTATCGATCTCTCCGGCATGGACGATATTATCAACGTGCTTTCCGGCCGTGCAGAGACCGTGATCGAGATGGAAAAATGCATCCAAGAATATGGCGAAAATCCGAACCATTGGGTGCCGCATTTCTGCCAACGGGTGCGAAGAGGATAGGAGCTGCATGAACCTGCTAAAGCAATGGCCCATCGATAGAACACTGCTGGTATTTTTACTGGCGGCGGGGGTCTATGCTTTCTTTATGACCGGCAATGCAGAGGCGGTTCTCTTTGATGATATGGCGGCGGTGTGTGACCCCGCCTATGAGCGTTATCAAGGCATGGTCAAACGCGTGGTGAACTGTATTCAGGATTCTGTGCTCTGGGGAACCATGCAATATTTTGGCGGCATATACGCTTACCTTGCCAATACAATTTACGCCTTTCTCACACTCGCCGTTACGATTTATGGCGTGATGATGGTCTCGCAATCGGTAGAGAATATTAGCCGTGATACGTTTGTATTAGGTGCAAAAATCGCGACTGTAGTGGGGCTGCTAGAGATGCTTCCATGGATGTATATCTCGCTCGTTGATATTATGGAGGGCTTGGTTGCGCTGGTGGTGCAATTTGGCGTGAGTGGTTACGGCTTTATATCCTGCCCCTTTGGTAGTGGCATGTTTGACGATGTGTGGTGGCGTGTCGATTGTATGCTCGACTCACTCATCGGTATTGGCAATATGTATGAAGGCTTGGAAATCCCCGGTGTGAGTACCGAAGGGCTTTCACGCGGGTTACTCAACTTCTTTGTCACCTCCGCACCGGGGAGTGCCCTTGGTCTCATTTTGATGGTGGTGGGGATGATATTTATTTTCACCCTTGTGATGAGTATCGCCCGTGCCGCGCAGGTCTATCTGCTCGCCTTTATCGGCATCTCTTTCTTGATGGTGATTTCTCCGCTGATGATTCCACTCCTCGTGATGAAAACGACCAAGCAATATTTCGATAAATGGACGAAGATTATGATGTCCTTTATCTTGCAGCCGGTGATTCTAATTGCCTTCCTCAATTTCTCCCTCATCGCGTTGGATATCGTGTTAGTGAGTGGCGAGAACAGCTTCATGAGGACAATCGCCGGCGACCGCGTGCTAAACGGGCTGGATTATGACGAGAATGGAACCCCAGACGCTTATTTCAACATGAATGAATTTATGGAGATGTATTACCTCCTGCTGGATGACGATGCGCATGTCACTTTGCCTGGCATGTCCGAAGCATGTTTGGAAGTGGTAGAAAGTTCCGGCGGTGTGGAGCAGTTGAACTTGGATGTGACGCAAGAGGATTGCCGGGAAATGGCAAACAATGGCGGACGTCTTGCACTGCCCTTTAAGCAAGTGGATTATATCCAGTTGGCGGAGCTGCGCGTCAACGATGCGGTGGAGCCTATTGAGGGTATTGACACGACCTTGCCAGTAGAAGAGTGGGGTGAGCAGATGCGTAGAATCGTCGCAACCAATGCGCTGCTTGTTATGCTTACGGCTTACATATTCCTTAGTATGCTCAACTATATTCCAAGCCTCGCGCATGACCTTGCCGGTGGTGCCTATGAGACACCAAGCTTGTATCATGGCCAGCTTGGAGGCGATGACATGCGCGGTGGCGAGTTAATGTTTGAGCGGCCATTAAGCGGAATGACAAGTGCCGCCTCCAGCTCAATAAGGCAAGGCATCTCCGGAACAGGCGTTGACGTGCTAGGTGGTATAGGGGCTGTCGTCACTGGCGGCGCTGCTACACAAGCCTTCGGTGCTTATGTGCCACCTGCGCCACCAGAAGCACCCGCGGCACCGGATACTAGCCCAGTAGTCACCGCTCATAACACGACAAACCCAGCCCCAGAATTACCGGAAATCTCAGAGGAGCCAACCGAGCCAGAAGAGGAGGGCACGCCATGATGATTCGTCCTTACTCCAAGGCAACGTTAAGCTATTGGTTTGGCCTATTCGTGCTGATTACGGCTGGCCTATTTGTTTGCGATATGTGGGTGTTTGATGCGTTTGCCGAAAACCGCTTCGGGTTTTTGCGCGGCTATAATGCGGGCGGTGAGCCATCGCAATGTTCGAATTCCACCTATGCGGTGCCGCAGGTGATTGAGTGTATCAAATACTCGCTCATCAACGCCACCTATAACATGATGTATCAAATCGAGACCTATCTACGTTACCCGATGATGGCGTTCCTCACCCTTGCGGTAATTCATCTTGGCGTGCAGATGATTTCTCAAGAAAAGCAGATGCAACAAAAAGCCCTCATCTTGCTATTCAAGGCGGGTTTCGTTTTCATGATGACGAATAATTTTGGCGGGTTAATTCCATGGGTCTTCGCCATCATGGATGAAGGACAAATGATTGTCTCCAGCGGCCTATATACCGGTGAGTATGTGGATGCCGTGCTGGGGAGTGATGAAGGGGTGGGCTGCCCCAATATGAGCAGCTTCTTCACCGAAGGTGACCTCTGGATTTTTGCTCATTTGAGCTGTGTGCTCGGGCAACTGTTTGGCTACGGGCCAGACGTAATTGTTTCGGGAAGCTTGTTTGGCCTGCTTGCGGCGTTCATTGGTGGCGGCGCGCTTGGCGTGACAATCTTCTTTGAAGGTATTATCGCGCTCGTCTCTGTCGTGATGTTAGTGCTGCGCGCTATTTACTACTATATCTCCGCCTATTTCATGGTGTCCTTTGCCATCATTCTCGCGCCTATATTTTTGCCTATGCTGTTCATGAAGCAGACCATTAACTACTTCAATAAATGGTTAGGATTTCTACAGGCGGCAATGATTAACCCGATGATTGTGACCGCCTATATTGTGCTTGCCATGATGATGATTGATGCGGTGATGTTCTCGCGCCCAGACTCGCTCGCCAACGTCCTAAACCCAGAAGCATTAGAAGGCTGTTTGAGAGAAACGCAAGTGCGTGGTCAAACCATTTTAAATGACCCGAACGTCACCAGCCGTATGGGTGCGGTCGATATGAGCTACCTAGAAGAGGACGGTATTTTGAACCGCGTTTTCCCCGGTTTGAGTGGCAGCGCAGGCATTTTAGAAATGATGCTGGGTGAAGTCGTGGTGCCCGAAATTGATTGCTACGATGACCCCGCAACTGACGAGAATGAGCATCTTGAGATTCTAGGGGGAATTTTCCTTGGCGTGCTCAAAGTGCTGCTGATTGTGTGGCTACTTAAACAGGTGATGGAAACTGTCGCGGTAATGGCGACGCAGCTCACCAACTCAGGTTACCGTTTGAACACGTTTGTCACCAGTACCTTCCAATCCGACTTCTCACATAAAGTAACGGGCGGCATAGATACGATGCGCACTACAATGATGAATGAAGCGGGGGATAGCTGGCCAGGGCCTGATGGAGTGTCCGGCTTTGTTGGTTCATTTGATGATGGAATGAGTTCGCTCATAGGGGCGATGACAGGAAGAAGATCGTAAGGAGCAGGAGAGAGATATGCGACCGATAAGTAAACTACTATGCGCGCTGATGATGGCGGTGATGCTGATAGGCATCGTGCCAGATGCGTTCGCGCAAGAATATGATGAAGATCAATGTAGCTCCGCACCGATCTTTGAGATTAACGCACGGCCAGACGGCGAACCAGGGTTGGTAACGGAAACGGTGAATTATATCCGCGGCGTGGTCGTGGCTGCGGTATATAATCTATTCGTCGGAATCTCTTCCTCCCCCACATTCGAATATGCTGCAATGGCGGCGGCTACTCTCTCCGTGGCTATTTTTGGTGCAGCGTTTATGTTCGGGATTGTTCCACTCACGCTGGGGCAGGCATTAATACGTTCCTTCAAGCTGGCGTTGGTGTTTATCGCAATCAGTCCCGATGCGTGGTACTTCTTTAGCAGTACGGTCTTCCGATTCTTCGATGCAGGCACAGACGAGTTGATTCTTCTGTTTGTGAATACATCCATGGGAGTCCCGATGCCCGTCACTATCCCTATTTTTGGCGATTGGCTCTATTTTGAGTTTGGGGTGACCAACCCATTTTGGCTATTCGATAATTTGGTAGAGAGTGTGTTCTCACCCAAGGCCGTGATGACCTTCATCGCCATGATGACAACGGGCCCAATGGGCTTCGCTATGGGGTTGATGTTTGGGGCAGGGACGGTGATATTCCTCTTCCAAACCTTTGCGGCCATGAAAGTCTATTGCGTGTCAATCATTGCCAAAGGGCTGCTGTTTGGCATCGCACCGATCATGTTTGTGTTCTTGTTGTTTGATAAAACCAAACAGATTTTCATGGGCTGGGTGAACCAGCTGGTAAACTTTAGTTTGCAGCCCATTTTGATGTTCGCGTTCCTCTCCTTCTTCATCATCCTCATGGAATCGGCCTATTATAATATGCTGGATGGCATTGAGGTTTGTTATGAGGAGGTCACGATGGTGGATGGTAATATCGACATGACCAAAATGTGGCGTATCCGAACCCCTGATAACCCAACCCCAACCGCATGGTCTTGGGAAGGGGCGCTCCAGTGTTTGGCGGATCCCAACGAGGGAGATTGTCCTGCGTTCCCTATCAGTATTGTCGATTTGCTGACCTTCCTGCTCACGGCGTATATCGGCTTTAAGATGGTCTCCGTCGTGCCGAGTATCGCGATTGAGATCTCCGGTTCGTCCCTGCTGCTCAACCAAGTGGGCGAAGGCACGCGTTGGGGTGGATCCGGCGGTTCAGGCGGCGGCAGTATGATGGGCAGACTATTTGGAGGGGGCGGAAGCTAATAGTAATGCTTTCGCTTGACGTGAGCGGGCTTTCCGCTAGCATCAGCCCATGCGTAGAATTGCACTGCTTTCTTTGGTGATGGTGACGCTGGCAGCCTGCCAGTCTAACCCGCGCCCTATCATGAAAAGCCCTTGCGTGGGGCTGGACGATAGCCCGTGCGGTCCAAAACGTGATGTGAATGGCTGGTGGCTAGGTAACGCGCACGTTTAAATGTGCAGCGTAAAATCTGATACTTTTTCCTGAATATTCGAAACGAGCGTTTCTCCGTCTGTAAGGCTGGCAAGACCTGTAAGCCCTGCGATGGTAAGTTGCTCGACCGTATCGCGAAGCATCTCTTGTTGAGCAACAATATGCTGGCTCATTGCAGCGCGTGTGTTATCCCCTACAATCCCATCGGTTCGCAAGCCAGATGCATCCTGAAAGTCGTATAAGGCACGCTCGCCTGCCGCGGTCAGGCCAGCCTCTTCCGTATAGTAGGGAGCATCTGCTTCCTCAGGCCTGTGATAGGCGCTTAAAAACAGAGCGACGGCCTGTGCATCTTCCCCTTTGTCGCCACGACGTATCAACCCGTCTTGATTCTCCAGCCTCACCAAGAGTGGTATCGCTTCCGCTGCTTCGCGTGCTGTAGGAGCCGCTTCAAATTCCCGTTCAGTTTCGAGCCCTGCGACCATTATTTGTGGTGCTATCATGTGTGGACCAAGCACAGGCTCTAACGCCTCAGCATAGACCGCCCAGCGCTCGTGCCACACGGTTTGCATCTCTGGGTCCCATGTGTCGTAGCCGTCGGGCTGATGAAAGGCTTCTAAGTGCGTTTGTAATAGTGCGCGCGTGCCATCATAATCAAAGCGGGCTATTTCGTCGTTATACTCCCTCTGCAAACGCTCAGTGCGGATCGTTGCATCCTCAAATGGCACATGATTATCCTCTACGAGCTGTTCTTTATAAATAAGAGTCGCGGTGAAATTGCGATTATAGTCCCGAAGCTCCTGAATAGGTGTTGCCAAATCATTCAGCAGCCCATTTCGTAGGTCGAGTTCGGCGTTGTTAATTACCTGATCACGGAAATAGAGCGTGTTTCCATCATACTCATATCGTCCAGACAGAGTATCGATTCCGAATTGATCAGCAATATCTCTGCGACGATGCCCATCGCGCGCCGCTCGTATAGCCGAGCGCGCATCCACTAAAGCATCCAGTGCCTGCTCGGCAGTGCTATCCATTTGCGGGTTCTGTATATCATACACCATAACCCTGTGAGGATAGCAGGGACTGGTTAACAAAACGTTTAGCTATGTGCCTAACCTTCGATGATTTGGCCAGAACCAGCAATGTTATGTCGCGCGTATGGCGGGTTCATGCCGTGGAAGAGATGCACCATTGCTGCCACGCCAAGTATTGGCGCAATCAGGTTGAGAATCGGCAAGGTAGAGGCGAGGGTAATCATTGCGCCCAGCATAATGATAGTACCTGCATAGCGCGCGCGCAGGCGGCGTCCATCCTCTTTGGTGATGTGGCGGCCCGCGATAATATCAAAAAACTCACGGCCTAGCAGATACCCATTCACAATATAATACAGGAAAATAAACAGCGGAATGAAGTAAAGCGGCAGCATCACCAAGTTGATGATCAGCACTTTCAGTACAAAGCGCCCGTCATCCAGCAAGGTCGGCCAGAAAGGTGGCTGGGGCAGAGGAATATTCGGATATTCATGCTCCTCAATCCGGTTGGCAATCGCTGTATCAAACAGGCTGACAATCAGCGGCAAGAGCAGCGGATAGACAAAGCTGGAAAGCCAGACGGCAAATACCATAATCCCTTTATCGAGCAGTGCATCCAGCCAGCCAATGGAGACGATAGAAATGCTCTGCAACAGGATAAACAATCCAAAGATAACCGCGCCAATCGCCACCGCATTGATGATGAGCGCCATCGCCGTGATTTTCAGCATCGCAGGCGTCGTCATGCTCTTAAACGCGCGGGTGAGGGAAGAAAAGGCAGTCTGCATACGCCCTTTGTAGCGCTGCTACATTAAAAAATATAGGGCTATTTTGTGCCTAACGCCCCAAGTCCTTATTCTTTTTGAAGGGGGGAGGCTGGAGTTTTTCTTGCTTGTTTTCGAGGCGCTGCTGCTCGGCGGCGTTCTCGCGGGATTGTTGGCGTGCTTCGATTTGGTCGTTGCGGCGGTCATTCTGTTTCACGCGCTGGTCTTTCATAATCTCTTGGCGAATCTTCACGTTACGGCGGATATTCTCCTGAATCCCTACCTGCACGAGCGCGGCGTTGGGGTTGAAGTTGCCCATGCTTTTTTGCATGGCAGCCATCGTGTCATTCCCTAGCAACTTGGAAAGTTTCTGCTGAATCGCAGCCTGCTTGCTCGCTTGTTGCTGCGCTTGCTGCTGCGCCTTTGCGCCTTCGCGGCTGGATTGCTGTTGGCTTGCGCGGGAGTCACGCGCCGCTTCGGCCATCGCCGCTTTGCGGGCTGCCAGCTCTTGACGTAGCTGAATATGCTCAATGCTTTTGATGTTACGGCGCTCGCGTTGGTCGTCCTCAGTGTCGCGGCCATTGATGGTATTATAGTTGGTCAGCCCGCGCCAGTTATCGGCCATTGCATCTGGCGCACCGCGCTGTTTGAGCTGCTGCATAATCAATTGCATGCCGTTATCAATCTTGCTCAGTAGGTCTCCAAATGTGCCTTTGGTGTCCTTCGCATAATCCGGCATCTGCTCGATAGCGGCGGAATGTTTCGCGGCTTGGTCCATCTCACCTTCCATCTGCGCACGGCGGAGATGGTCCAGCGTCATGGCGTGTTTCAAGCGCGCCACGGCGGTCATCGCGTTATAGATAATCGCATTTTCCAGCAGCTCCTCATCCATCGCGCGGGCGCTAGCCACCAAATAATCGAAGATATCGACCACCTGATTAAGCATGCCGAAGATATCATCCTTGCTCAGCATTTTCAGATTAATGCCTTCCTCTAG
>CAYFFN010000057.1:0-10203 GCA_964342335.1 uncultured Azospirillaceae bacterium | reverse complement strand
CCAAATCGATAGAGTCAGGGGACGTACCAATAATCGGGATATCGGCTTTCTCCAGCGCGCGGGCGAGCTTGAGCGGGGTCTGCCCGCCAAACTGCACGACCACGCCGCGCACAAAGCCATTCTCTTGCTCCACGCGGATGAGTTCAATCACGTCCTCTTCCGTCAGCGGCTCAAAATAGAGGCGGTCGGAGGTGTCATAATCGGTCGAAATTGTCTCGGGGTTGCAGTTGACCATAATGGTCTCGAACCCAGCGTCTTTGAGCGCATAGGCCGCATGCACGCAGCAATAATCAAATTCGATACCTTGGCCGATACGGTTTGGCCCGCCACCAAGAATAACGATTTTCTCGCGTGCCGTCGGCTTGGATTCGCATTCGGCATCGTTATAGCCATCGCCTTCGTAGCAGCTATACATATAAGGCGTGAGCGCTTCAAATTCGGCAGCACAGCTATCGACGCGTTTATAGACGGGGCGCACACCCAGATTATGGCGCCATGCCGTTACGGCATCCGGCTTGAGATGTGCCAGCTCACCCAAACGCGCATCGCTGAAGCCGAGTTTTTTGAGTGCGAGCATAGAGGCTTTGTCGCTTGGCAGACCCTTATCCGCCACCTGCAATTCCGCATCGGTCACGCGCTTGATTTGCTCGATAAACCATGGGTCGTATTTGGTGATAGCGTGGATTTCTTGCTCGGTCACACCTTGACGCAGTGCCTCAGCAACAATCAGCAGACGCTCTGGGATGGGCTTAGATAATGCGGCCAGCAATTGGTCTTTACCCATGCCGTCGACCATCTCGGGGCAGTTCAGACCGTTCAGGCCGGTCTCCATAGAGCGCAGTGCTTTCTGCAGGCTCTCAGGGAAGGAGCGGCCCATCGCCATCGCCTCGCCGACGGATTTCATCGCCGTGGTGAGGGTAGGCTCGGAGCCGGGGAATTTCTCAAAGGTAAAGCGCGGGATCTTGGTCACCACATAATCAATCGTTGGTTCGAACGCTGCAGGGGTTGCCTTGGTCACATCGTTGGTGATTTCATCCAGCGTGTAGCCAACCGCCAATTTCGCCGCCACTTTCGCAATCGGGAATCCGGTCGCTTTGGAGGCGAGGGCAGAGGAGCGCGATACGCGCGGGTTCATTTCAATCACCACCATACGGCCATCGGCAGGGTTCACGGCGAACTGCACGTTGGAGCCGCCCGTATCCACACCAATCTCACGCAGCACGGCCAGCGATGCATCGCGCATGAGTTGGTATTCTTTATCGGTGAGCGTCATCGCGGGGGCGACGGTGATAGAGTCACCGGTATGCACGCCCATCGGGTCCACATTCTCAATCGAGCAGATGATAATGCAATTGTCTTTGGAGTCGCGCACGACCTCCATTTCGTATTCTTTCCAGCCGAGTACGGACTCATCAATCAGCACTTCACCCACGGGAGACGCATCCAGACCGCTGGTGACAATCTGCTCGAATTCTTCTTTGTTATAGGCAATCCCGCCGCCCGAACCGCCAAGGGTGAAAGACGGGCGAATAATCAGCGGCAGGCCAATATCTTCCATGGCTTCGCGCGCTTCATCGAGCGACTTCACTACGCGGTTGCGCGGGCATTCCAGCCCAATGCGTGCCATGGCTTGGTTGAACAAGTCGCGGTCTTCGGCTTTGTTGATGGCTTCCAGATTCGCGCCAATCAGCTCGACATTATGCTGCTCTAGCACGCCACTTTCGGCCAGCGCCTTCGCGCAGTTGAGTGCGGTTTGGCCGCCCATGGTGGGCAGCAATGCATCGGGTTTTTCTTTGGCGATAATTTTCTCGACGATCTCCGGGGTAATCGGCTCGATATAGGTCGCATCGGCGATTTCCGGATCGGTCATGATGGTCGCTGGATTCGAGTTCACCAGAATCACGCGGTAGCCTTCGGCCTTCAGCGTCTTCACCGCTTGCGTACCGGAATAATCAAACTCGCAGGCTTGGCCAATCACAATCGGGCCCGCGCCAATGATAAGAATCGATTCTATGTCTGTACGTTTTGGCATCAGGCGGCTCCGCGGCGGTCTTTATATTCAATCATCATATCGACAAAGTCGTGGAAGAGATATTGCGAGTCATGCGGGCCGGGCGAACTTTCGGGGTGGTGCTGCACCGAGAAAATCGGCTTACCCGGAACGCGCAGCCCTTCGCAGGTTCCATCAAACAGGGACACATGGCTCATCTCCACCCCATCGGGCAGGCTGCCATGGCACACCACAAAGCCGTGGTTCTGGCTGGTAATTTCAATCACACCGGTCACCAAATTACGCACAGGCTGGTTCGCGCCACGGTGGCCTTGATGCATTTTCTCGGTACGTGCGCCTAGCGCCGTTGCGAGCAATTGATGGCCGAGGCAGATACCAAAAATCGGCACGCCGCTCTCAATCAGTTTGCGCAGTACAGGCACGGCATATTCCGCCGTTGCCGCTGGGTCGCCGGGGCCGTTGGAGAGGAACACACCATCGGGTTTGTGGTGGAGAATATCTTCCGCAGAACTATCTGCAGGAACCACAGTCACTTTGCAGCCCACACTTGCGAGGGAGCGCAGAATGTTTAGCTTCTCACCGTAATCAATCGCGACGACATGGAATTGCGGCTTATCCAGCTCGCCGTAGCCACGGCCAAGCTTCCAGCGTGTTTCACTCCAGTCATAGCTGTGAGGCGTAGAGACGCTGCTTGCGAGTTCTTGTCCGGTCATATCTGGCGTGGTTTTGAGTGTTTCACGCGCGGCGTTCAGATCAATCTCTGCACCTGTTTCTGCATGAACGATGACGATATTGCCTGCGCCTTGGTGGCGGATATGGCGGGTGAGGGCGCGTGTGTCAATGCCGCAAATGCCCGTCAGGCCGTTCTCATCCAGCCAGTTATTGAAATGGTTATTCGCGCGGAAATTCGACGGATCCGAAATCGCTTCGCGAATAATCAGCCCTTTCGCGCAGACTTTCTCTGCTTCGATATCCTCAATGTTGGTGCCAACATTGCCGATATGGGGGAAGGTGAAGGTGATGATTTGCCCAGCGTAGGAAGGGTCTGTGAGTACTTCTTGGTAGCCCGTCATCGCGGTGTTAAAGCACACTTCGCCGCTGGTAATGCCCTTATGTCCGATACCAAATCCAAAAAACACGGTTCCATCTGACAGCAACAAGGCTGCGTTGTAGGGGGCGGGAACCGAAGTGATATCGCTCATAACTTCCTTTTGTTTTTGCAGTTTGCAACAGGCAAATTGGGGAAGATGTACGCGAAGTGCTGCAGCGCGTCAAGGGCAAAGCGCTGCGCGGCTTATAATCTTTTTAAGCTGTGGAAAGTCGCCTTAGCTGTGCTTTTCAATCCAATCGGAAATAACAGGACGCACTTGCTCACGCCATTTACGGCCGTTGAAGATACCATAATGGCCTGCGCCTTTTTGCATATGGTACTTCTTCTTCGACTTGGCGAGGCCGTCCGCGATATCCAGTGCGGCTTTGGTTTGGCCGAGACCGGAGATATCATCCTTCTCGCCTTCGATACACAGAATCGCCGTGTTCTTGATTGCCTCTGGCTTGATATATTCGCCATTATGCATGAACTTGCCCTTGGGCAACGAATGCTTCTGGAATACTTCGACCACCGTTTGCAGGTAAAACTCCGCAGGCAAGTCAGCGACCGCCAGATATTCATTGTAGAATTTGCGGTGCGCGGCAACCGATTCGCCATCGCCATCAATCAAATGGTTGAACAATTTCACATGCTCGCCCACATGGCGGTCGAGATTCATGGTCATAAAGCCAGTGAGCTGCAAGAAGCCCGGATAGACACGGCGCATAAAGCCCGGATAGTTAAACGGCACGCGGCTGACTACGTTATTTTCGAACCAGTGAATCGAACGGTCTTGCGCGAGTTGGTTTACTTGTGTTGGCGCTTGGCGCGTATCAATCGGGCCACCCATCAGCGTCATGGTTTTGGGCGTGCATTTATCGTTATGGGCAGACATCACCGCCACCGCCGCAAAGAGCGGAACGGAAGGCTGACATACGGCAAGGGTATGCGCGCCTTTGCCTAGGAATTGCAGCATCTCAATGAGGTAATCGATATAGTCATCCAGATCGAATTTACCGTCACCAATCGGCACTTCACTGGCATTCATCCAATCGGTAATATAGACATCATGATGCGGTAGCAGTGCTTCGACCGTGCCGCGCAGCAATGTTGCATAGTGGCCAGACATGGGCGCCACCACCAGAATCTTCTCTTGCTTATGTTTGCCTGCTTTTTTGAAATGCAGCAGGTCGCAGAACGGTTTGCTCCACACCACCTCTTCGGTGATGTTGTAACTCTTGCCTTCAATCGTGGTTTTTTTCAGGCCAAATTCCGGCTTGGGATAGGCTTGGGTGATACGCTCGATCAGCTCGCTCGCTGCGGCCATATGGCGGCCGGCGGGCGTATAGCTCACAGGGCTCATCGGATTGTTAAATACATGCTTACCAGCGCTGGCCAGCATACGAATGGGAGCCATGCTCGCATGTTGCATTTCATGAAGATGGTAGAGATTATTTGAATCAAAAAACATAAGTAAGGTCTCGTCGTAGTTTCTGTGCGGTTCAAAGGCAGATGTTTGCATTTTGTTCGCCTCTTATGTTTGGAGTTTACGCTTAAAAGATAAAATTTTCGTTAATGCGTCCCGAGACCATGTTTTTTTAAGCTATAGCATAAATGAGTGGGCAAAGGCAGCTTTTTGTGCAGCTGCGGTAAGTGACTGTATTATTGCTTTTCTTTATCGCGCAATTTACCCAATGCGGTGGCCATGCGCTCCAGCGGGGCGCTGGCTTTGTTGCGCGGTACGATGACCTCAATCACATGCATTACCTCTTCGGAGAGGGCATTTTTGATGGCAGACTGCAATTCTGCGCAGGTATTTACGCGGCAGGACTTCCCTGCGCCGATGAGGTCAGTCATCTTGGTGTAATCCCACATTTGGATCTCGTTAAACGGCCCATCGAGGATGAAGCGTTGCGTGCCATAGCCGTCATTATTGAGGATGAACACAATCGGCGCCATGCCGTTTTTGGCGGCGGTGGAAAGCTCGGTTCCCGTCATTTGAAACGCCCCATCGCCCACGATGGTGAACACACGGGAGTCGGGCTGCGCGGCCATCGCGCCCACGGCGGCAGGCACGGCAAAGCCCATAGAGAGGTAATAGGCATCCGAAAGGAAGTTATTGCGCTTAGCAGTGCGTAGGCCAATCGCGCCGATGAGCGCATCGCCCGTGTCGCAAATAACGGTATTATCTTCGCCCATATGCAGCCCCAGAATACGGAAGAAGGTCTCGATAGTGAGCGACTCTTTCAGCTCCGCTTCGCTCAGCGGCGTAGGCAGCGGGGTTTGTTCTGGACGAGACTTGGGGTCCTTTGGGGTAATGTCTGCTTTGAGCAGGGCTTCTAAAAAGTCCTTAAACAGCACATGGTCATAGGAGCGCAGCCCCACACGGGTTTTCTCGGTGGTGGCGAGCAGCGTACGTTTCTTTTGCAGATTCGCACTGTTCATGCCGAGGAATACATCGGTGATGAACGCGCCGAGCATAATCAGGCAGTCGCTCTCCTCCACATATTTGCGCACCGCTTCTTCGGACAAGCCACCGCTATAGACGCCAATATGCATCGGGTTTTGTTCGTTGATGATACTTTTGCTAAGCAGGGTAGAGGCAATCGGGATATTGAATTTCTCCGCGATGTCCGTCGCTAGGTCGGTCAGGCCATGGCGGTGCAATTCCACATCGGCGATGATCACGGGTTGCTTGGCGTTATTGATGAAGCTCGTCGCATCCTCAATCATCGCTTCGAGGTTATCGGCATCACTCTCGGGCGCGGGCACGTTGCGAATTTGCGGGCGGGTGATTTCGATATCAACAATATCATAGGGCACTTCGATGTAACCCGGGCGGCATTGCGCGAGCACTTCATCGACCACACGCATAATCTCCTGCGCGGCGGTCTCGGGGCTGAGTAGCACGGTGTTGGCGCAGGTCACTTCCTCAAAAATGCGTCGCTGCGAATCGAAGGTGCGCACCTTATGGTGCAGCAACGAATCGACTTGGCGGTCGCTTGGCGACGGTCCGCCGGAGATAACCACCATCGGGCTTTTCTCTGCGTAGGCACAAGCCACACTGTTGAGCATGTTCAGCCCGCCCACGCAATAGGTCACGCAGGCCACGCCCAAGCCATTGATGCGCGCATAGGCATCGGCGGCGAAGCCTACAGAAGGCTCGTGCGTCATGGTGATGAGTTCAATTGCAGAGCGGTCCAGCCAGCGGAAGGTGGGGAGTGCAAAGTCGCCCGGAATGCCGAAAGCATGCGTCGCCCCCTTGCTGTGCAGATATTCAAACAGGAAAGAACCGACAGTAACTTTCTCAGTCATAACTCTCTCACTTCCCCCTGCTCCGGACTCCTGTCCTCCGCAATGGGGCTAAGCGCTTGCGCGCACTAAAGATTGGCCTACTGGCCAAAGGTTAGGCTGGGTTTGCTTTGAGGTTCTTATAGTTCCCTGCGAGGGCAATGGCAAATAATCCAATACCAATCGCAGTCGCAATCGGGTCTTTGTACAGCAGCAGTGGCACTGCCGCGAAGAAGAGCGCGCGCTGCCAGCCAGATACCCATGTCAGGGCGTATTTCTCCACCGCATAGGCGAGGCTGAAGATGATGGTCGTCACAGTCGCGCAGCCAATCAGGAACTGTATCCATGTCACATCGCCCACAAAGAGAATATCGGAATAGACCATCATCACCGGAATCAGGAAGAAGCCGCTTGAGAGCTTGAGTGATGCCACGGCGGTCTTTTGCGGATGGGCATTGGCCACGCCTGCTGCCGCGAAGGCGGCGAGCGCTACCGGCGGAGTGATGTTACTGGTCTGGCTAAGCCAGAAAATCGCCATATGCGCCACAATGAGATACACACCCATGCCCTCTAGTGCTGGAGCAGCCATGACGGAGAGGATGATATAGGCGGCAGTCACAGGCAGACCCATGCCGAGAATCAGCGCCGCAGCGCCTACCAAAATAAGCGCCAACCAGAGATGGCCATTGGACAGTGAAAGGACGAATTCGGTGAATTGCAGGCCAAGGCCGGTTTGGCCAATCACGCCCACAACGATACCTGCCGTTGCACAAGCTGCCGAGATAGGCAGCATCATAATCGCGCCGTTCTTCAGGCCGGTGAGCAGGTTATCCAGTTTCAGGCGGGTATGTTTGCGCATCATGCACGCGATTAAAATCGCGGCCGTGCCCACCGCACCCACGAGTGTTGGCGGGTAGCTCATCATCAGCAGGCCCGTGATAAGTAGCAGCGGCACCACGAAGTGGAAACCATAGGCCATAATGTCTTTCACCTTCGGGCGGTCTTCTACGCCTTTGAGGCCGAGTTTGCAGGCCATCAAATGCACATAGAGCAGCACGCTCGTGAAATAGAGCAGCGCAGGCACAATAGAAATCAGCACGATGTCTTTGTAGGGCGTGTTGGTGAATTCCGCCATGATGAACGCGCCGGCCCCCATAATCGGCGGCATAATCTGACCACCGGTAGAAGCCGCAGCCTCAATACCACCGGCTTGCTCGGGCTTGTAGCCGAGCTTTTTCATCATCGGGATAGTTAGTGCGCCAACCGCCACCGCATTCGCAATCGCTGAGCCGCTGATGCTGCCCATACCCGCGCTTGCCACCACGCAGGCTTTCGCAGGCCCGCCGCGGTATTTCCCTGCCGCAGCGTAAGAGAGATCGATAAAGAATTTTCCTGCACCCGTCGATTCCAAAAAGGCGCCAAACAGTACAAACATAAAGACGGCGGTTGCCGCGATGCCGAGCGGCGCACCGTAAACACCTTCACTGGTGAAGACTTGGAAGCGTACTACGCGCTCCAGCGAGAAGCCGCGATTGGCGATAGAGTCTGGCAGCATATTGCCGAAGAGTACATAGAGCACAAAGACGAGGCCGATGACCGCCATCTCCCAACCCACTGCGCGGCGGGTAGCCTCCAGCGTGAGGAATAGCAGGGCAACGCCTGCTGCGTAATCCATGTCACTCAGGCCATAGAGCAAATGGTCAATGCCTGCATAATCGAAGTTTACCACGCGCAATCCCGCATAAATCAGCCAGCCACAGGCGGCGACATCCAGCAGGCGGCCAAAGGCATAATGTGGCGCTTTGCGGTCTTTTACTGTTGGGTATTTCAGGAATACCAGCACCAAAATCCAGCTCAAATGGATAGGGCGGAAGAAGGTCGCGGCAATCTCGGCCGTTACGCCTTGCCAAAGTTGGAAGCAGGAAAGCGCAATGGCAATGGCCGCCATAATCGGCATGACTTTATCGTCAATCCAATGCTTGGGTGGCTCTTTGCGAATGATGGTATCTTCTGTATGCATCTATTTTTCTTCTTTTTTCTTCATGCTTAAAGGGTTGGCGAAAAAGGCTTCTGCCGCAGGGTGCAGAATTCCCTTAGCATATTGCAGGCTATTTTCGCGGGTCATATATTTGGCCACTTTGGTGATGCCGAGCAGCTCTTCGTGATGGGCGAACGCGACCTCCAGCATCTCCGTTGCAATCTCGTCTGGCAGGTCTTCATGCACGATGAGGAAGTTCCATAGCGTGACGGTTTGGATGCCAGCAGGTACGCCTTTATAGGTTTCTTCCGGCACTTCAAAGGTGCTGTAGGCAGGGTAAGCTGCGTGAATTTTCCCTAGCTCTGCGTCGCTGAAGGGTATCATGCTCACATCGCGGGTGAGTGCGAGTTCTACCATGGCTGCGAGTCCGACGCCGCCTACCATAAATCCAGCGTCAATCGTGCCACTTTTCAGGCCGTCAGCGGTTTCGGTATAGCTGAGATAGCGAATCGTGAAGTCATCTTCGGATAGGCCAAGGGTGTTGAGAATGTTCAAGGTGGTGATGGCTGTACCCGAGCCGGGCGCGCCAACCGAGACACGCTTGCCGCGCAAATCCTCAATGCTTTTGATGCCGCTATCGGCAGTGGTAACAGCGTGTACTACATTGGGATAGAGCGCGAAAAGTGCCTTCACGGGCATGGCTTCAGGGAACACGCCCGTGCCAGAGATAGCATCGCGCAATGCGTCCCCTTGGCTGATGCCTGCTTCGGATTCACCCCGCGCCACCTGAATGATATTCACCACAGAGGCCGCTGTAACCTCCGCTTTCATATTGATATTATCGCTGTTTTTCGACCAGATAGAGGCGAGCCCGCCTCCAAATGGGTAATACAACCCGCTTGGGCTGCCCGTCGCGATGGAGTAAGTCTCCCCCGCAAATGCTGGTAGGCTGAGTAAGCCCAATATGACAGTCAAAAACGCTCTACGCATCGATCCCCCTGTGCAAGATTGCGGCTACTCTATAGAAGAAGCGCGGGAATGCAAGAAACAGGCATGATGCAGCGCAGCAAGCCGCACTGAGCGCCAAAATCTGTCACAAAAGCTTCACATTCAGCGAAGATGCTTCTGCTATACTAAACTCGTGGAAAAAGAACCTAAATCCGGGCATGACAGTTTTGCCCTTACCGATTTGCCTGTGCAGCAGAAGCCGCGCAGCCTGGGTTTGCGCACGTTTGACTTCTTTTTATACCCGATGGTGACCAACTTCGGTGTGTTCGGCATTTCTTTTTTCGCGACGTACTTGACCAACAAAGGCTCAGCGCGTGGCGCGAATGGTGAACTGCTGTTTGGCGAATGGGGTCGATTGGCCCAAAAGCGTGGAGACATGGTCTATAACGGTTTCCGTGGCGCTGGGTTGGGCCATAAAAGCGCTGACATGGCCAAGATGGTAACATGGTCTTTCATCGATGGCTGTGCGCTTGCGCCCGTGATTAAGGTGTTTGAAGATAAGCGTGAAGATATCGGCAAATGGATTGATACGCATTATGGCAATAACGTCATTGATGAATCGCAATATAATGCTGAGCCCAAACAGACATGGGGCAGTATATTGGGTGGCCGCGCGTTGACGGCCGCAGTGGTGGTTCCCACAGCAGTGGTGCTGGACAAAGCAGGCTTAAACGAGAAACTCTTCAATGCTCCCGGCCGTAAGATTGGTGAGTTTATCGGCCGCAATCCGGATATCCGTAAAGCCTTCGGCAAGTTCGACCCGAAAGAGCATGGCCGCATCGCCATGTTCGAGATTTTCTATACCTCGGTTTGTACCGCAGGGCT
>CAYFFN010000056.1:0-10445 GCA_964342335.1 uncultured Azospirillaceae bacterium | reverse complement strand
AAGCGCGTGCGATGGCTGCGCGTCTTGACCTGGACCCCGCCGCATTGACGCGCAAAGTTGGAGGCTACTCAAAAGGGATGGGGCAAAAGCTTGGTCTCGTAGGGGCCTTTCTGATTGATCAGCCGTTTCTAATTTTAGATGAGCCGATGAGTGGCTTGGATCCTCGTGCGCGCATTCGTTTGAAAGAAGTGATGCTTGAGCAAAAAGCCAAAGGAAAGACGTTGTTCTTTAGCTCACATATCCTCGCAGACATCGATGAGATTTGTGACCGTATTGGTATCATCCATGACACGAAACTGCATTTTGTAGGCACCCCGTCAGACTTTAAGAAGCAGTATGATGAGCCCGTGCTTGAGAAAGCATTTCTAAAAGTAATTGAGGCGTAAGCGAACGTTTAAAAGTCACCGCTTTGCGGTGGCGCGCCTTCTGCTTTGAACTCTCGATTTACCGTGCGACCAGTAGTGGCCTGCTTCAGCATGAGGCGTAAGTTGGCGGGGTTGTCCGCTTCGGAAATTGCGAGATCGCTATCAACCTGGCCAGATTGCACAAGGTCAAATAATGATTGGTCAAACGTCACCATGCCTTGATCGCGGCCACGTTCAATCATCTCCTTGATTTCCTTCACCTTGCCTTCCTCAATCAGGTTTTTGATAAGCCCACGATTGAGCATAATCTCTTTTGCCAGCACTTTAGAGCCAGAGAGTGAGGTTATCAGGCGCTGTGAAAGAATAGCCCGCACATTGAGTGAGAGGTTTAACAAGACTTGTTTTTGCTTCTCTTCAGGGAAGAAGTTCACCACACGTTCAATCGCTTGGTTCGCGTTGTTAGCATGCAGCGTTGCGAGGCATAGGTGCCCTGTTTCAGCGAAGTTGATGGCATGCTCCATCGTTTCTCGATCACGAATCTCACCAATTAGTACCACGTCCGGACGCTGTCGCAGTGCGTTCTTAAGCGCCATGCCATAGGAATAGGTGTCAATCCCTACATCGCGCTGTGAAACGATACAGCTATTATGCTTATGTACATATTCAATCGGATCTTCAATGGTGATGATATGGCCGGAACCGTAGGTGTTACGGTGACCAATCATCGCCGCTAGGGATGTGGATTTACCCGAACCGGTTGGCCCCACCATCAAAATCAGGCCACGTGGCATCAAAATCAAATCGCCATATAGTGAAGGAAGGCTCAAATCTTCCAAGCTTGGAATATCGGTTTGAATACGGCGAATCACAATCGCTTTCTTCTGCTGCTGCATATAGACATTTATACGGAAACGCGCGCGATCATCCCAATTCACCGCGGTGTTATATTCCATAGTAGTTTCGAATTCGTCCTTTTGGTCACTGTCTAAAAGCTCATCGATATAGCTATCAACGTCTTCTTCGGTGAGTGCAGGGACTGAGAATGCCAATATTCGGTCAGATAAGCGTACGGTAGGCGCGCAGCCAACGGTGAGATATAAGTCAGAGGCTTGGTTGTTCACCATCTCTTTAAAAAGCTGCTCGATCGTAACGTCTGGCATGGTGACTCCTAGAAGCTATTGACGTTCTGGAATTGTTCGCCTTTTTTAGCACCTGATGCACCACCTTCCTCGTCTGCTTCTTTAGCTCCGCTTGTCATCAAGACTTCTTCTGCCGTCTCATGGGAGATCGTGCCTTCATCGAGCAGGGCCTTGATACTGTCTTTCATGGTCGTCATGCCAAGCTTGGAGCCCATTTGCATCATAGAGTAGATTTGTGGAATCTTGGCTTCGCGAATCAGGTTACGAATGGCAGGTGTGCCCAGCAGAATTTCATGTGCGGCGACGCGGCCAGCCTTGTCGGAGCGCTTCACCAGCGTTTGTGCAATTACCGCTTCCAGCGATACAGAAAGCATCGCACGAACCATTTCTTTATCCGATGCGGGGAATACGTCGATGATACGGTCGATGGTTTTAGGGGCGGAGTTGGTGTGCAATGTGCCCATCACCAAGTGGCCCGTCTCAGCAGCGGTCATGGCAAGCTGAATGGTTTCAAGGTCACGAAGCTCGCCCACCAGAATCACATCAGGGTCTTCGCGCAGTGCGCTTTTCAGTGCCTTAGCAAATGACTTGGTGCTCGCACCCACTTCGCGCTGGTTAATCAGCGACTTTTTGGTTTGGTGTACAAACTCCACCGGGTCTTCAATGGTGATGATGTGGTGCCCCATATTGGTGTTGATATAATCAATCATCGCTGCAAGCGTGGTCGACTTACCCGAACCGGTAGGGCCCGTCACGAGAACAAGCCCCTTATGAAGCCCACATAATTTCTTAAACACTTCGGGGCAGTCGAGTTGCTCTAGCGATAGAATTTTCGTCGGGATGGTACGAAACACACCCGCAGCACCATAAATGGTGTTGAACGCATTCACACGGAAGCGCATATCATCGCCAAAACTAATGGAGAAATCGAGCTCTAAATCGCGCTCATACTCGGCACGTTGCTGCTCAGTCATGATAGAGTAGAGCATGTTCTTCACGTCATCGGACGAGAGCGCAGGAGAATTCACAGGGAGCATATCGCCATTCACACGCATCATCGGCACGTTGCCAGTGGAGAGGTGCAAGTCAGATGCCCCGTTCTTCATCGTGGAAATCAGTAAGTCGGTAATCTCCATGCCGTGTTGCTCCCGTGGCTTATGAAAGTTGAGATAAAATGTAGGTCAGACGGTCTTGCAGTGTTGAAGCATCTGCAGGAATCTGCACGCCACGTTGCGATACGCCAATAAGGTAGCGATAGACATTCGCCGCTTCCGCATAGGCCCCCTGCTGGTCTAGCATGATTGCAAGATTATAGCGGTAGGTCATATTTTCAGGAGAGAGGCGAACCGCCTGCATCATATTGCTACGCGCTTGATTGTAGTCGCCCAGCTGCTGATAGAGTACGCCGAGCTGCGCAAGGATAGGGCTGAAACTTGGGTGCTTGGCCGCGAGCACTTGCAACTCTGGCAATGCTTCTTCAGGCGATTCTTCTGCAACCAAAGCGAGGAAGTTGTTTAACCCTTCGGTATGATCGGGCTCAATTTCTAACAGACGGGCATAGAGCGCGCGGGCATTATCCAGCGAACCAATACGGTGATAGGTGGTCGCCAAACCAAACAAACCCGTTTTGTTGCGCGGAGAAATGCTCAGCGCTTCCTTATAGATATCGATTGCCTCTTCGATATCGCCCGAGAGCACGGCGTTATAGGCTTTTTCCAGCTCATAATTCACGTCGTAGCTCGGACGTTTAACCGCCACACCTACAGCGCCAGAGCTGTCAGAAACAGTCGCTTCTTCGCTTGCTTGCAGGATATTCATCACATCAGGGTCAAGACGACTCAAAGAAACCTTGGAAGACTTCTCCACCTCAGGCTCCAAACTCTCCGGAATATGCGCAATCATTTCACGCGACTCAGCAGAGAGACTGTTTGCGGTGCTGCGCACAGGCTCAGGCATTTGTGCGGCGGGTGCAGAAGAAATATCCAGATTCACAGCAGGTGTTGTGGCCGATGACTGGAAAGGGGACATGGTGGCCGCTTTTGGTGCGCTAGATATAGTTGCTGGTGCGCCAGGCATAGAAGGCGGAGGCGGCAATTCCATCATCATTTTTTCATGCGTGCTTGGCTGGATAGACGGCGCTGAAGCGGTGGACTCTCCCGTCATATAATCCCAAAGCGATTCGGCTTCTTCAGCCGGCTGTGCTGCGACAGGTGCATCTTCATCCCAGAACTGAGTTGGGGCGCTCTGCACGGGGGCGGCTGCTGTAGCCGGCTGGAACTCGTCCATAGAAACAGGGTCGATTCCACGATTTGGATAAAGTGGCGCAACAGGCGCAACATTCATGGGTGCGCTGGGAAGTGGCGCGGCGGTCTGCACGCCTTCAGTCACCATGCCGCTGGAATGGGTGGAGGTGCCTTGTGCATCTTGATACAAAATCTGAGGGTTTGTCAGGCGACGTGGCGCAGCCGTAGAAGCTCCTACATCTCGGCGACGCATCTCGTAAGGCGATTCTGGGAAGTAGGTGCGAGCCGTATTGGCTTCGGCGCGCTCAGGCATTCCTGTAGCCAAAAGGGCGCAACCCAGCGCCGTAGTAAGCGAAAGTGCGAGGAGACGTTTCTGTGCGTGCATAGTCGTTTTTTACCTTAATACCCACAAAGTATAGTGATTCGGCCGTGCTGTAGACCACAAAATAGTGATTATCCACATCGCAACTCCGACTTTTCTGCATCACTGTGGCACAAAGATTGCTACTTAGTATTCATGCGCGCAGTCACTCGTAGTTTTGCCTTTCTTTGTGCTCTCCTTTTGGCGAGCCCTTCTTATGCATTGCAGGCAAAATCCTTTCTGCTTAACCCACCGAAAGAAGCGATGATGATGCCTAGCAAAGGCTCTAAATCGGCAAGCTTTGCCATTCCGCGCGCAAAAGAATCCGGTTTTATGGCGATGCCTAATCAGGCAAAGTTTTTCCATATCAACCGTGGCGGCTTGACGATTGCGTTTAAGGCCCAAAAGCCCGAGCCCATTATGGGCGAAGACGTGCCGGAAGAAGTGGTTGAGGGACTCGGCTGGCCGATTGCGTCGGAAGAGGCGCAATGGATTAGTTCTCCGTTTGGTTGGCGCGATCACCCCGTCACCAAAGAGCGCGCCTTTCATGAAGGGGTGGATATTGCGGCAGCAGAGGGTACGGCAGTGCGCGCGACATCTGCAGGCATCGTCGCGGGGGTGGGGGAGCATCCACGCTTGGGACGTTACGTAAAAATCATCCACGCCGATGACCCAGAAGTTTATTCACTCTACGGCCATTTGAAATTGTGGAATGTGAAGCAAGGCGAGAAGATTCGCCTCGGCCAGAAGATAGGCGAAGTGGGCAGCACAGGGCGCAGCACCGGCCCGCATTTAGATTACTCCCTGCGCCGCAATGGCGAGGCGATGGACCCGCTCAAGCATCTAACTGTGCCCAGCAAACTAAAAGCACTGGAAATCTCCTCCGCAAAATAGCAGACTCCGCGCATGGATATTTTCTGCCTTGCGAAACCTTTCATTCACGCGCTTGATGCCGAGACGGCACACCATGCGGCTATCAAAGCTTTGCGCTATAATCTGGTGCCTTCGCAAAAGCCAATCGAAGATGCGCGTCTTTCGCAAAGCCTGTGGGGCATTGATTTTAACAATCCCGTCGGTATGGCTGCAGGGTTTGATAAAAATGCGGAGTGCATCCCCGCGCTGGCCAAGCAGGGTTTTGGCAGTGTGGAGGTGGGAACCCTCACGCCCAAGCCACAAGCGGGCAACTCCAAGCCGCGCCTGTTCCGCCTGAGTGAAGATCAAGCCATCATCAACCGCATGGGCTTTAATAACGCAGGCGTAGAGGATGCCTTGCCTCGCCTCGCCGCCAAGCGTGATTGCGTGCTCGGCATCAATATCGGTAAAAACAAAACCACCGAAAATGCGCTGGATGATTACATCCCCATGTTAGAGAAAGTGCTACCGCATGCGGATTATGTGACGGTGAATATCTCTTCTCCCAACACCGAGGGCTTGCGTGACCTGCAAGCGAAGGAGCAGCTCACAGAACTGCTCAGTGCACTGGTGCAAACGCGAGGGGAAGATACAACGCCACTCCTTTTGAAAATCGCGCCCGATCTCTCACCCGAGCAGGCAAGCGATGCCGTGCAGGTGGTGATGGAGCAGCGCTTCGATGGCATCATCGTCAGCAACACGACGATTGCTCGCCCTGACTATTTGCAATCGCATCAACGCCTGGAGACAGGCGGGCTAAGTGGTGCGCCATTAATGCAGGCTTCCACCGAATTACTCCGCCATGTCGCAAAGGTAAGCGAAGGCAATATTCCGCTTATAGGGGTAGGGGGCATTGCCTGCGGTGCGGATGCCTACGCGAAAATCAAAGCAGGTGCGTCACTCGTGCAAGTCTATAGCGCGCTTATCTATCAAGGCTTCGGATTGGTGAATCGTATCAATAGCCAACTACTCGCACTGCTGGAGCGTGATGGGTTCTCACATATAAGTGAAGCAATCGGAGTGGAGGCTTAAGCCGCTTCGCTGCTGGCGATACCAAACTTCTCTTGCAAGAACTTGCCGGCAAAGAGCATGCCCGCAGGGTCGATGCCGTGGCCGACATTTTCCGCCGTGCAGGTGCGCACTTCGATGTCAGACTCTTGCAGATATTCCTCTGCCATTGCCATCGCGGCGAACGGTACGACATCATCCATGTTGCCGTGAATGAGCGCGACGGGCGGCTTGGCGGTTGCTTCTTCTGCCAAATACTCGCCACCAATCATCGCGCCAGAGAATCCGGCGATGCCAGCACATGGCTTCGCGCGACGGAACATCGTATAAAGCGCCGTCATCGTGCCTTGTGAGAAAGAGAAGATAGCCAGCTTGCTATCATCCAAGCCCAGCATGGCGAGTTGGTCATCGAGATATTGGTCCAAGATAGGAGCCGCAGTTTCTACGCCTGCCAGCAGTGCTTCAGGCGAACGGTCTGCCAAGCTGAACCATTGGCGGCCAAACGGTGCCATATCATATTCAAACGGTGCGTTGGGTGAGCTGAACTGTGCATTCGGCAAATATTCTTGCAGCATGGGGGCAAGGCCAATGAGGTCATTCGCATCCGCGCCAACACCATGCAACAACACAACAAGTTGTTTCACAGGGCCGCTTTTCGGTTTCAATACGGCGCTTTCAAGTACGGGCAAATCAGACATAGTAATTCCTTTTATAATTTTCCCTGCTTCGGCCTGCTGGCCTACGCAATGGAACTAACGCCTTTCGGCGACTAAAGACGCGGCCTACTGGCCGCGTGCGTAAAGTCTATTTAGTTTTTGTTTTTTCTGGGCGGCACGCTACGCTACTGGCCGAGATACGTAAAGGATAAAGATGGCAACTCCAGAACAAGACGAAGTCACGAATCACGAACAGGAGGTTCGTGCCAGCCTTGAGCCCACTCCATTGCGAAGTGCAGGAGCACGTAGCGGGGAGAAAAAAGACAAAGAACATTTAGTGTTAGTGGATGGCTCGGGGTATATCTTCCGTGCCTATCATGGCTTGCCGCCACTCACCCGTGGCGATGGCACGCCGGTGGGCGCAGTTTATGGTTTCACCAACATGCTACTCAAGCTGAAAGACCTTATCCCGTGCGACCATATGGCCGTGATTTTTGATGCAGGGCGCTACAGCTTCCGTAACGAAATGTTCGCCGATTATAAAGCCAACCGCGATGCTCCGCCCGAAGACCTCGTGCCGCAATTCGCATTGGTGCGCGAGGCGACCAAAGCCATGGCGCTGCCATGCATCGAGCAAGAAGGATTTGAAGCGGATGACATCATCGCATCCTATGCCGTCGCGGGTGAAAAGGCGGGGATGGAAGTAACCATCGTTTCGTCCGACAAAGATTTGATGCAGCTCATCACCGATAATATCCGTATGTGGGAGCCGATGAAGCAGCGCGCCATTTCCTACGAACAAGTGAAAGAGAAGTTCGGTGTGATGCCGGATAAGGTCGTCGAGGTGCAGGCGTTGATTGGCGATAAGGTCGATAATGTCCCTGGTGTTCCCGGCATCGGGCCGAAGACGGCGGCAGAGCTGATTGACCGTTTCGGTGATTTGGAGACGACGCTCCAACGCGCCGAAGAAGTCACACAAAATAAACGCCGCGAATCGCTGATTGAACATGCCGAAGCGGCACGCCTCTCACGCAAGCTCGTGGAGCTAAAACGCGATATGGAATTGCCCGAACCTATCGAGAGTTTCGGCTGCATCTCGCCCGATCCTGAAGTGTTGATTCCGTTTCTGCGTGAGCAGAATTTCTCCAGCCTCGTGCGGCGCATGGAGGGTGAGCTCGGCGCACCATCAAGCGCACCGTCCAGCAGCAGCGCGGCACTGCAAAAGAAAGAGACGACTTACACACTCGTGCAAGACGAAGTGACGTTGCAGAAATGGATCAGGCGCGCCATTGCTGCTGGTAAGGTCGCGGTGGATACGGAGACCACAGGTCTGGATGCATTACTAGTGGATGTGGTCGGCGTATCGCTCGCCATCGAACCGTTCGAGGCTTGTTACATCCCGCTCGCCCATGTGAAGGCGGGTAGCGGTGAAGGGCAGGGCACACTCTTCGCAGAAGAAGTGCAGCTCGCCGAAGGGCAAATGGATAAAGCCGCTGCGCTCGCCTTGCTCAAACCCATGCTGGAAGACCCCACCGTCTTAAAGATTGGCCAGAACATCAAATACGATATGCATATCTTTGCAGGCGAGGGCATCAACGTTGCTCCAATAGATGACACGATGGTGCTTTCCTATGTGCAGGCGGCGGGCGTGCATAACCATAATATGGATGAGCTTTCGCAGCGTTACTTGGAGCATACCACCATTGCGTTTAAGGATGTGGTTGGCACAGGCAAAAACCAAAAACTCTTCAGCGAAATTGAAATTGAAAAAGCGCGCGACTACGCCGCCGAAGATGCGGATGTGACGCTACGCCTGCACAGTATCTTAAAAGAAGCGGTGATAGAGAAAAAGCTGCTGCGCATTTATGAGCAATTCGACCGCCCGCTTATTTCCGTCCTCACCGCGATGGAAGCAGAAGGCATCCTCGTCGATAAAGCAAAGCTGCAAGGACTCTCGGCGGATTTCGAGTCGCGCATTGAAGCGCTCTCCAAAGACATCTACCAACTTGCAGGGCGCGAGTTCACCATCGGCTCACCCAAGCAGTTGGGCGAAGTGTTGTTTGACGAACTCGGTTTGGAAGGTGGCAAGAAGTCCAGTAAAACAGGGGCCTATGCCACGGGAGCTGAAGTGTTGGAAGAACTTGCCGTGCAAGGCCACCAACTGCCGGAGAAAGTGCTGCAATGGCGTCAGCTCTCCAAGCTCAAGAGCACCTATACCGATGCGCTGGTGAAGCAAATCAACCCGAACACCGGACGCGTGCATACCTCTTACACGATGACCGTGGCCAACACAGGCCGTCTCTCCTCGACCGATCCGAACCTGCAAAATATCCCGATTCGCACCGAAGAGGGGCGCAAGATTCGCACTGCCTTCATCGCGCGCGAGGGCTACAAGCTCATCGGTGCGGATTACTCGCAGATTGAACTGCGCCTGCTCGCGCACATGGCGGATATGGACGTGCTGCGCATGGCCTTCAAAGAAGGTAAAGACATCCACGCGACCACCGCCAGCCAAATGTTTGGTGTGCCGGTGGAAGAGGTGGATAGCGAGCTGCGCCGCAAGGCCAAGACGATTAACTTCGGCATTATTTATGGCATCTCCGCCCACGGTCTTGCGCAACGCCTCGGCATTGGCCGCAAAGAGGCGGCGGAGTATATCGAAGCTTATTTCGAGCAATATCCCGGCATCCGCAACTATATGGAGCGCACCAAGGAGATTGCGCATAAGCAGGGCTATGTGGAGACGCTTTACGGTCGCCGCGTGCATCTGAAGGATATCGCGAGCAAAAACCCGAATCTGCGCCAGTTTTCTGAGCGTGCGGCCATCAACGCGCCACTGCAAGGCACGGCGGCGGATATTATCAAGCGCGCGATGGTGCAGGTCTATGATGCGCTTGCCGAGCAATTCCCGAACGCCAAGTTGTTGCTTCAGGTGCATGATGAGCTGATTGTGGAAGCGCCAGAGGCCGAAGCCGAGGCCGTCTCGGCGCTGCTGAAAAAGACGATGCAGAACGCGGCTTACCTCTCTGTACCGCTCACGGTGGACGCCGCAATCGGCCATAGCTGGGATGACGTGCATTAAGCGTGATTAGCGCTTGGATTTCCAGCGAACTCGGTTATAGTCCAGCCCTGTTTTAAAGATAGGATGGGTATGTTGCAAAGCGTTGCAGACACAGAATTTGCCTCAAAGTTAGGCTCAGTAATGATTTCCGGCCAGGAAGTGCTGCCGATTGTCGAGGGCGGCAAGGGCATTGGCGCGACCAATGGCAAAAGCGCAGGTGCGTTTGCGGCTGCGGGTGCTGTGGGCACCTTCTCGGGCGTAAATGCGGAGAGCTATGACGATGAGGGCAACCCTGTTGCACAGGTCTATAAAGGCGCAACGCGCCGTGAGCGTCATGAAGAGCTGATTCAATACAGTATCACCGGCGGCATTGAGCAGGCGAAAATCGCCCACGAAATGAGCAACGGCAAAGGCCGTGTGCATGTGAATATCCTTTGGGAAATGGGCGGTGCTGAGCGCATCCTCGAAGGGATTATGGAAAAGAGCAAAGGCCTCGTGCATGGCGTGACATGCGGCGCGGGCATGCCGTATAAGCTCAGTGAAATTGCTGAAAAATATGGCATTTACTATCACCCAATCGTGTCTTCTATGCGTGCCTTCCGCGCGCTTTGGAAGCGTGCGTACCATAAGAATGTCGATCTGCTCGGCAGCGTAGTGTACGAAGATCCTTGGTTGGCGGGTGGCCATAACGGCCTGTCTA
>CAYFFN010000055.1:0-10583 GCA_964342335.1 uncultured Azospirillaceae bacterium | reverse complement strand
CCATGCAGAATATGTGAATGTCGAGTTTGAGGAAGCCGTCGATTTTGGTGACCTTGATGAGCATCTGCATGAGAGCGATGGCATCGTGATGGCCGACCGCCGCGAAGATGGTGGCTATATGACCCCTGCCGAAGCAACCGGTGAAGACGGCGTCTTCATCAGCCGTCTACGCCGCGATGAAAGCGTGCCACACGGCATCAGCTTCTGGTGCGTCAGCGACAACCTCCGCAAAGGTGCGGCGCTGAATGCGGTGCAGATTGCTGAGAAACTGGTGGAGATGGGTAAGGTCTAAAAAAAAGCAGCCCTACAAGAGGGCTACTTTGAGATTGATTAGCTCAGCAGTTCGAAAACTGCTTTTGGGATTAGGCCTAAGCCTACTCCCAGCAGTGTCCTTGTAAGGCCAAGCAGGGCAGATTCTATGATGCCTGTTTTGGTTCGATTGAACCAGCTCATTGCAATCCACAAAAGCAGTAGAATCACAGCGATATGCCAGCTCTGCATAAAGCTTACCGCTAGCATGGTTATAAACGCCGCAATGGTCGTCACCGACCAAATCAGGCGCTCGTGAAAATGATCATTCACTTCACGTGTTATAATCAAAAGCGGTGACATTTTATAGTGAGTGGCTTCTAGCCACCACCTCCTAAGCGTCCTTTTGACTCTCATTAAAAGCTCCTTTCGGGGCTAAAGGCAGTCCTCAGACGCGAGATGCGAATGAGGGTGATGCCAATGGAACCTTCAATTTAATCAAAGGCTATTACAGAATTATGACGGTAGCGGCGTGAAGATAGGTAAGGTCTAGGGGGCATCCGTCATTGCCTGAATGGGACGCGCCCATTCTAGGGCAATCTGAGTACGGCGCAGGGTGATTCCCCTAGAATCGCGATGCGATTGACTAACGTCGACCTACGGTTCAGGGATGACGAAAAACGTCCAACCGTCATAAAAACTTAATAAAAATTAACTATACTGCCTCGCATGGAGGCTAGAGAACATAACGACAAGGTAGAATCACTCTATCTGCGCATTGAGGAAATTGGTGCGCTGGCCCTGTTTGCGGGGCTGCTGGCGATGATGTTCGACGCCCCTAGCTTCACCACCCAAATCGGCATTGCACTCTGGCTGACCGCCCAGTTCGGCTGGCTCTATTGGCGCGCATACCCCAAAGTGCCACACCCTGCCACCATGTTTATGGGCGTGCTGAACTTTGCTGGCTCCTGTTCGTTTTTCTATGGCAGCATCATGAGTGACAATATGCTCGGCTGCTTTATCTCCGTGGCGTATCTCTGCTCGGCATCGCAGCAGTTTTTGAGTGGCCTCGTGCGCTGCTCCTTCATGCATAAACATCCGAAAGCAGCGATGACGCAAGCGATGGGCTTTTTGATTGCCGCGGCGTTCTTTCAATCCCTCGCCGCGATGGGCTTCATCGTGATGAGTGCCATCCCCGGTGTGTTTTTTGTGATTGCCGCAGGCAGCAGCCTGATGGGCCATATCCTCAAATACCAGCTTAGCCTAATGCTCGCCAACACCCCCGAAACGCAAGTGGAAGAAGGCTTCGCCCTGCGCCTCGTCAAATCCGAATAAATAGCTCGCATTTTAACTTTTTCTTAAAGCTTCCATGTTAGGCTCTAGGGTAGAATATACTATTTGGAGCAAATCATGGATGAAGACGCAAGACTGCAAGCATTGCTGGAGACACTCACCCCAGAGGATGCAGCGCGCATTCGTGATAATATGGAACAGGGCGCTTATGAAGGCTTAGAGCCGCGCCTTGAAGAATCTAGTGGTATTGCCCCATCCCTGCTAGCCTTTGCGGGGGCAACCCTTGTCACAGCTGGTGCTACAACGCCTCTCGAAGATTTTAGCACTCCCGAGCTGAGAAGCGTGTTAGAGAACCCGCCTGCACTCAAAGAACCCACAGGCCAATACCAAGAGAATGATCCGTGCAAGAATCACTTTGCCAATTTGCAAATTGATGAATTTGCAGAGAATCAATTTGATACACTGAACTGCACGGCGGAAGAGCAACAAGGACAAGGCGCACCGCACAGCCCGAGCGAGGAAGCTGTCCCTGCACATACCCCAAACCGCTAAGTAGCAGGTTGCGAGTCTTGGGTGGTTAGTGTACCACTGGCCCATGCTTAAGAAGATTCGCACTGCCCTTTTTGTCCCCGGAGACCACGCCAAAGCGATGGAGCGCGCGCATGAGCGCCCTGCCGACGCGCTGATTTTTGACCTTGAAGATGGCGTCTCCCCCGACGCGAAGGAAGCCGCGCGTGAGGCGATTGCCACCGCCCTATCCGAAGAACGTTTTGCGGGCCACATCACCGTGGTGCGCCTGAACCATACCAGCACCGATTGGGGTGTGAAGGACGCACAAACCTTCGCCACCCTGCCCTGCGATGCGATTATGCTCAGCAAGGTGAGTAGCCGCCGCGATACCGAGGCTGCGCTGCGCCTGCTCGGCTATCATGGCGGGGCGGACAAGCCCATCTGGGCGAATATCGAAACCCCTGCCGGCGTGATGAATGTCGCCGAGATTGCCGAGCTGCCGCAGATCAAAGCGCTGGTGATGGGCACGAACGACCTCGCCAATGATTTACGCATCCTGCGCACCCCTGACCGCGCCGCGCTGATGCATAGCTTGCAACAGGTGCAACTGGTCGGCCGCGCCACAGGCTGCACCGTGCTGGATGGTACCTTTATGGATGTGAAGGACGAGGCCGGCCTGCGCGCCGAAGCCGAGCAAGGCCGTATGCTGGGCTTTGACGGCAAAACCCTCATCCACCCCGCACAGATTGCGATAGCGAACGAGGTCTTCTCCCCGACGGAGGAAGAAGTTGCCCGCGCCAAAGTGATTATCGAAACCTACGAACGCGAGGCGCTCGGCAAACACAAAGCCGTCTGCCTGATGGGTAATGAGATGATCGAACGCCTCCACTACGACCGCGCGCGGGAGTTAGTAGCGTAGGGAGTTTTATTATCGCTCCTGCTCCGCACTACTGTGCTACGCAATGAGCCTAAGCGCTTCGCGCACTAAAGGGCGAGTCTCCTGACTCGCTTCTTGTACCCACGCAAGGTTAGTAGTTGCGTCATAGCTGCGCAGCCCGCGCTGCCACAAAAGCTTCACATTTTTGAGGGGCTTATTCTGCTATAATCAGAGTTGAGGTTGTCTTTTTTTCATATTGAAAATTGGACTATTTGTGGGCGCTCCTCCGCTCGCTTTTATGGAGGCCACACACGTGGATATTACCTCTTTTATGTACTGGGCTAACCCCGCCATTACGGCGGTGGCTATTGGCCTTATCATTGCGGCAATGTTCCGCAAAAAACTCGACTGGCTGCGCTATGGAATGGTGTTGTCCGCAGGTTTTGTGGTCGTCGGCATCGTGGGATACGAGGTTACGTACCTCTTTTTCCCGAGCGCCGAACGTGATATAACCGTGACAATTTGGACCACGGCAGCAATGAATATCATACTGCTGTGCGTCGGACCTTTTCTCTGGCTTTTTAGCCCGAAAAAACTGCCGAAACAAATTTTTGTTGCAAACGAGTTTTAATTCATTCTCTCGTTGCCGTGTCTTCCTGACACGGCAGCGGGCCTTTTCTCCTCTCATCTGTGGGTTCTGGGCATCTGGGTCTAGATTTTTGGATTTGATGCGGTATATTGCCTCTCAAATAATAACTCCGAGGCACATACCCATGACGATTTCCAAGGCGGATCGCCCGCTTTCCCCCCATTTGCAGATATATAAGCTGCCTTTGACGGCTAAAACCTCCATCTTCCACCGTTTTACGGGCGTGGTGCTTTCCCTCGGCCTGCTAGTGCTGGTGGCGTGGCTCTATGCTGCGGCGTATAATGCCGACCTTTACGCCTGCATGAGCGAGTGCCTCTCTAGCACGGTGGGGCTGATTGCCCTAGCCGGCTGGACGTTCGCGTTCTTCTACCACCTCGCCAATGGCGTGCGCCACATGGTGTGGGACATCGGCCGTGGCTTGGATAAACATGTTTCCACCCGCTCGGGCGTGGTGGTGATTCTGGTCGCGCTGCTCGCTACGGCGGGCACGTGGTATAGCATCCTTTGCGATATGGGAGTGATCTAATGAGCGCGAAAAAAGACGAATTACGCAACCCGCTTTCCAATGTGCGCGGCCTTGGTGCTGCCAAAGAGGGCGTGGAGCATTGGTGGGCGCAGCGCGTGACGGCGATTGCCATTCTGCCGCTGGGCATTTGGTTTGCCTATAACCTGATTTGCAGCCTCGCATCGAACGATGCTGGCCTGCTCGCAGAGTGGCTGTTTAATCCGTTCAACGCGCTGGGGATGCTGTTCCTCATCGTCGCGGTGACCTACCATGCGCGCCTTGGCCTGCAAGTGGTGATTGAGGATTACATCCACTGCGAATCAAAGAAAATCGTGCTGCTGCTTTTGGTGAAATACACCTATATCGCCGCAGCCATCATCGGTGCGCTGAGCATCGTGAAGTTACATTTTTTTGGGGTTTAATTATCGTACATCGCGCTTGGTACCTCGTACCTCGTAAGATGGCATCAACGAAGTACGACGTACAAGGTACGAGGTACTAGAAAAAAGAGAGAGACATGAGTACTTCTTCTTACACATATACAGACCATTATTATGACGTGCTGGTGGTTGGCGCGGGTGGCGCAGGGTTGCGCGCGACGCTGGGCATGGCTTCGGCTGGCCTTTCCACTGCATGTATCACCAAAGTATTCCCTACCCGTTCGCACACGGTAGCGGCGCAAGGCGGCATTTCTGCGGCACTCGCCAATATGGGTGACGATGACTGGCGCTGGCATATGTATGACACCATCAAGGGGTCAGACTGGCTGGGCGACCAAGACGCGATTGAATATATGTGTAAGAACGCGCCTGCATCGGTGATTGAGCTGGAGCATTTTGGCGTACCCTTCTCGCGCACGGCAGAGGGCAAGATTTACCAACGTCCGTTCGGCGGGATGACCACGCGCTACGGCGAAGGCCCAGCGGCACAGCGCACCTGCGCGGCGGCCGACCGTACCGGCCACGCGATTCTGCACACGCTTTATTCGCAGTCGCTACGTTACGATGCGAAATTCTTCATCGAATATTTCGCGATTGATTTGCTGATGGACGATGACGGCAATTGTAACGGTGTGCTCGCGCTGAACATGGATGATGGCACGCTGCACCGCTTCTTCGGGCAGATGACCACGCTGGCAACCGGCGGCTATGGCCGTGCGTATTTCTCTTGCACCTCGGCGCATACCTGCACCGGTGATGGTGGCGGGATGGTCGCGCGTGCGGGTCTGCCACTGCAGGATTTGGAGTTTGTACAGTTCCACCCCACAGGGATTTATGGCGCAGGCTGCCTCATTACTGAAGGCGTGCGCGGTGAAGGCGGCTACCTCGTGAACAGCGAAGGTGAGCGCTTTATGGAGCGTTATGCGCCAAGCGCGAAAGACCTCGCCTCACGCGATGTGGTGAGCCGTTCCATGACCATCGAGATTAACGAAGGTCGCGGCGTGGGCCCGAACAAAGACCATATCTATCTGCATCTGGATCACCTCGATGCGGACGTGATTCACAAGCGCCTGCCGGGCATCGCCGAGACGGCGCAAATCTTTGCCGGTGCGGACGTAACCAAAGAGCCGATTCCGGTGATTCCGACCGTGCATTATAATATGGGCGGTATTCCGACCAACGTGTTCTGCGAAGTGCTCAAGAACGATAAGGACGTGGTGCCGGGCCTGATGGCGATTGGTGAAGCGGGCTGCGTGAGCGTGCATGGCGCGAACCGTCTGGGTTCAAACTCGCTGCTTGACCTCGTAGTGTTTGGCCGTGCGGCGGCGCATCGTGCGAAGGATATCATCACCCCGGGTGCATCGCATCGCCCAACGCCGGAGTCTGCGACCGAGAAAGCCGTGGCGCGTTTCGATAAGATTCGTCACGCCAATGGCAAGCTCTCCACCGCGACGATTCGCGGCCAAATGCAAGGCACGATGCAAAAGCACGCGGCGGTATTCCGCACCGACAAATCGCTCGAAGAGGGCGTGAAGAAGATGCAGAAAGTGCATGCGAGCTACAAAGACCTTGGCATCAAGGATCGCGGCCTCGTCTTCAACACCGATTTGATTGAGGCGCTGGAGCTGGATAACTTGCGCGACCAAGCGCTGGTGACCATCACTGGTGCGCTGGAGCGTAAGGAATCTCGCGGCGCGCACGCGCATGAGGATTACCCAGATCGCGACGATAAAAACTGGATGAAGCACACGCTGATGTGGATCGATGAGAAGGGCAAAACCACGACGAAATACCGTCCGGTAACGCTCACCACCCTCACCGACGAAGTGGAGGCCGTTCCACCCAAAAAACGCGTATATTAATGTTTAATCGCCCCTGCTCCGCACTACTGTGCTCCGCAATGGGCCTAACGCCTTCGGCGACTAAAGGCTCGGACTCCTGTCCGAGTCATTGCGAGGAATGAAATGACGAAGCAATCCATACGCTCCAGCATTTCTGGATCGCCGCGCCCTCTGCGAGGGCTCGCGATGACGGCTGTGAGTGCGCTGCTGTTCATCTGCCCCGCTCACGCGGAGGGCATCCAAATAGCGCCGGAATGCGTGGCCGATGACCCAACCGACTCGCCGCGCGGCAGCGTCTCGCTACCAAGTGATAGCAGCGTGACCGCATGCATCTATAATGGCATAGGTGAACGTTATGGCTACCATACCGTTTTTATGCGCGGCGGAAAACGTATTGAACTGCCCCAAGGCATTGTTGACTTTGGTGAGGCAGGCACAGCGTTTTTCCACGGCGACGATAGCTATATCGTCAAAGGCACCGCGGAATGGATAGACCATGAAGAAAAGATAAAAGGCGAGTTGCTCTTTGTGCAAGAGGATGATTTCAATTCCGAAGGCAACCGCGTCTTTGTGCGCCCAAAAGGTTCTGATGAGTGGAATATTTTGGAAGATGGAACCCATCTCTACCGCGATGGTGCGCATGACTTTGAAGTGAAGGATGGCCACATCACCCCGCCCGCCTATTATGACGCGGATATGAAACGAATCGTATATGAGGACAGAGACTAATGCGCCACACACATCTCGCATCTCACATCTTGTATCTAGCCGCAGCAACGCTGCTGCTCGCCGCCTGCGCGCAGCCGACGACCTATTCGCCGAGCTATACGCAAGCGGAATTGGCGGAGGAGCAGAAGTATCAAGAGGCTGCGTCTAAGGAGAATCCGTTCGAGAAAATCGAAGGCGAAGTGGAAGTGACCAGCGAGATGCTCGCGCGGATGGAACGCATCGAGGCGAAAGTGGTGCCGCAATCGGAGATTCTCTGCAAAGAGCTGTTCGGCAATACGCGCCCGTGTGAGTTCACGACCGAAGTGTCTGCCGAAGCGAAGGGCATCAACGCTTTTGCCGATGGCAAGCGCGTGGTGATGGGGCCGACCATGATGGAGTTTGCCAAGGACGATACGCAAGTGGCGTTCGTACTCAGCCACGAGCTGGCGCATAACATTATGAAACACCCCGATGCGGGCATGAAAAACACCATGGGCGGGCTGATTCTCGGCTCAGTGATTGATGCGGCCGTGGGTGGCACGGACGGCACGTTTGGCAAGCTCGGCGCGCAAGCAGGCCGTTTGCAATATTCGCCCGACTTTGAGACCGAGGCGGATTATACCGGCCTGTATATTCTCGCCCGAGCGGGTTATCCTATCGAAAAAGCGCCCGAATTCTGGCGCGCAATGAGCCAATATGACCCGCAAGGCATCTATGCGCGCTCCACGCACCCGACCAATGCCGAGCGTTTTGTGGTGATGCGCAAAACCATCAATGAGATACGCTCGAAGCAACAATTGGGGATGCCGTTGGTGCCGGAATTCATCCCTGCGGGAGAATAGTACCTCGTACCTTGTACGTCGTACATCGCATGATTGATTTTAACGAAGTACGATGTACTATGTACTAAGTACTATAATAAAGAGAGACAGAGAGATGGCTGAATTTGCACTGCCAAAGAATTCTAAAATCCAAAAGGGCGTAACGCACAAGGCGCCTGAGGGCGCGACGAACATTAAGGTGTTCAACATCTACCGTTGGGATCCTGCGGATGTCGACGAGAAGACGGGCAAGCCAAAGCTGCCGCGCGTGGATCGCTACGAAGTGGATATGGATAGCTGCTCGCCGATGGTGTTGGATGCGCTGCTGAAGATCAAAGACGAGACGGATAGCACGCTCAGTTTGCGCCGCTCCTGCCGTGAGGGGATTTGTGGCTCCTGCGCGATGAATATTGACGGCACGAACACGCTGGCCTGCCTCAAAAAAATCGCCGATGTGAAGGGCGAAGTGAATATCTATCCGCTGCCGCATATGCAGGTGGTGAAGGACCTCGTGCCGGATATGAACCATTTTTATGCGCAATATGAATCCATCAAGCCGTGGATGCAGACCCAGTCGGCCGCGCCTGGCAAAAGCGAGCGCCTGCAATCGCCGGAAGACCGCGAGCAGCTGGATGGCTTGTATGAATGTATCCTCTGTGCGTGCTGCTCAACGAGCTGCCCAAGCTATTGGTGGAATTCCGACCGCTATCTCGGCCCTGCGATTCTGCTGCAAGCGTACCGCTGGATTGCCGATAGCCGCGACGAGATGACCGGCGAGCGCCTCGATAATCTGGAAGACCCCTTCCGCCTCTATCGCTGCCACACCATCATGAACTGCGCGCAGACCTGCCCCAAGGGCTTGAACCCTGCAAAAGCGATTGCGGAAATCAAAAAATTGATGCTGGAAAGAAGAGTTTAGTCGTACACTCGGCTAACGGCTTTGTTGTACACTCGCTTCGCTCGCTATTTCGCCGTCTTGCCGGCTAGGCACGCTCGCCAAACATTTGGAGTGGCACGGTCGTGCCATCGCTCGCGCCCCTTCGGGCAAGCTCGCATTCTTTTCCCGTGAAGGTTCATAGACGCTCCATTCTTGACTTATCATGGTTACGAGTGGGAGCTCTCCGATAGGGAGCGACCCGTAGGCCGTAAGGCCGAAGCGCCGCGCAGCGCCTAAGTGAGCAACGCGAACGTAATAGCGAGCGTAGCGAGTGTAAAAAACCACAAAAAAAGGGCTCCCCTCTTTGGGGGAGCCCTTCTTTTTGTCCTAACGAATGACGGGGGCGTAGTTGGCTCTACGCGCGGCCTTGGCCGTTTGCCATTTGCGATTGAATCGCATCATAGCCTTTGTCTTTCGGGCGAAGTGCCGCACCCAGTGCAACCGCACCTGCCACAGCCAATCCTGTTTTACCCAAGTGGAGAGAGCTACCCAGCTTACCTGAGCTAATTGCCTCACCAAGGCTTTTCACGACTTTTCCGTCTTTATTGAAGGCTTTTGCTGCCTCCAGACCTTTTTCGTCCTTCAGGAAAAATGCTGACATCTTGCGACCATTTTTGGCTGCTTCTGGAGCACCTTTGGTCACTTCTGTGAAAGACTTACCAAGATCTTCGAGCACTTTCTTCTCTGGCTCTACCGTCTTCTTCAAATCGAAGCCTGTGATCTTCATTTCCTTCAGCCCCTTCTTCACTGCGCCTTTAATTTTTTGCAGTTCAGCACCGTCACTGGAAAGATCTTTTGCGGTTTTCTCTAACTCTTTCTTCGCATCTTGAATAAACTCATTCCAAGAAGAGAGAGCTTCTGATGCTGCTTCGGCTTCTTTGCCTTCGTCTGCACCGTTAATGGCATCCGCAACTTTTTCTGCGAAATTCTCTACTTTAGCTTTTGCATCACCAAGACGCTCCAGCTTTTTCGCAGCTTCCGTAGTATCTGGGTTTTTGCCAAAATGCTCAGCCCACTCAGATGCTTTTTCAGCTTTCTTTTCTGCTGATTCAATTGCTTTCTCAACATTCTCAAGCGCTTTCTCGATATCTTCTTCGCTTCGAGCATTTTTCAGAGCGTTATAAGCTTGCTCTTCCATCTCGATTTCAATGCGCTCTTCCTGATATCCGGCAGCACGCTGACCAAAATAGCTAATCTCACCAATGGCCTTTTTCGCATCTTTCAATGCTTCGCCAGTAAGACCTTCTGTCAAGAATTCAGTTACAGCTTTTTCATCAGAAAGCATCGCAACGACATCATCAATCTCTTTACGAACTGTCTCTGTTTTCAGCTTGCCTTCTGTAGCAGTCTTAAGCTTATCGGTAACCTTCTTAAGAACATCTTTATTCTCAAGCAGGGAAGAGAGGTGGTTTTCTTCCAGCGCTTCTTCCAGCGCTTTCTCAATCTCTTTATAACCCTCTTGATCTGGGCGATGTTGAATTGGGACAATCCCTTTCTTAATCGCATCTAAAATCTTGGTACTCATTTCATTTCTCCTAGTTCATTCGTTAGTGCAACCTTTCGGCTACAATTCGATAATAACAAAAAACACAAAGAGTTGTGTGACAGTTATGTGAAGGTTATGTGAACGGATTGTTACAGGAATTAGATGTACACTCGGCTTCGCCTCGCTATTTGCCCCTGCTCCGCACTACTGTGCTACGCAATGAGCCTAAGCGCTTCGCGCACTAAAGGCGCGGTCTCCTGACCGCGT